>NZ_JBIVPK010000006.1:0-291839 GCF_044754605.1 Streptomyces sp. NPDC093064 | reverse complement strand
AGCTTCGACCCCTGCCTCCCCTGCGGCGTCCACATGTACCTCGGCAACGGCAAAACCCTCACCACCACCCACACCCCCACCTACGGAGCCGAACACGGCTGAACCGCTCGCAACGCGCGAGCCGGTACGGCGACCGGGGGAGAGGCATCGGGGGAGACGAGGAGCAGACCATGGGCACGATCAGAGTCGGCAGGCGTGACGTGAAGCCCGACACCCCCGGGCACATCACCGGACTGCACCAGGGCAACTCCGGCCCGTACGAGCGGCAGACGGGGCACCACAGGGACGGCACCTCCGATGCCCGGCGGTCCACGGGCATCCACTGGAAGAAGCACGACGCGATCATGAAGGCCACGCCGAACATCTCGCCCGGATGACGGGCCGCGTCAGGGGCGGGACCGGGTCAGGGCAAAGGGACAGAAGGACAGAGCAGAGGGACAGAAGGAAAGAAGGACAGAAGGGAGGAACGGGGATGACAGCGAAACAGTTGCTGGCGGTGGAGGCCGCCCTGGTGGGCGGGCTGGTGCTCGCAGCGCTGATCAAGGAGATGCCGGGGCTCCTGCGCGAGATCAGGATCTGGCGGATGTCCGGCCGCGGCTCCGGCCACGCCCACTGAACGCCGGGTCGGTCGGCTGACTGCCTGCGGGCGCCCACCGCCCTTCCCGCACACGGACCACCGTGACGCCCGCGCCGGACAGAGGGAGCAGAGGGAGGCGGGCCGTGAACCCGGACGACGAGCGCCACTGGTTCGGGATTTTCTACTGCAATCGCGACGATCCCCGCGTGGTGGTCCCCAAGCGCTACGGGTGGGGCCGGACCCTGAACTACGGCCGTCCGACGGCCTGGGTCCTGACCTTCGGCGCACCCGCGGCCATCGGACTTCTCACCCACCTCGGCAGACACTGAGGGACACCCACCTCGGCAGTCACCGACGGGAGCGGCGGCCCGCAGGCCGCCGCTCCGGTTGTCGCAGGTCCGTCACCAGTAGTGACGGCGACCGGCGAGCGCGTGGCCCATCGATCCGAGGATCCACAGGATCGCGCCGATCACGGCGAGGATGATGCCGACGGTCCACAGGATCGAGATGCCGGTGACGAAGCCGACGACGAGCAGAATGACGCCGAGGACGAGCATGACCGCCTCCGTAACGAGGAGTGCTTCACCTCTGCGGGTACCCCGAAACGGCGGTGTATTGCCTGGTCCGGGGCACGGGTGCGCTCCGGACCGGACACGGGGGTGAGGGGAGCCCGCCGGCCTCCCGCGGGGCAGCTCAGCGGGGCCAGGTGGGCAGCAGGGTCCGCCGGTGCGTGGCGTTGATCACCGCGGCCGCCGAGGCGTACCAGGCCACCAGTCCCGACGCGATGCCGAACCAGCCGCCGATCTGGGTGACGACGTGCGGTGCCATGCCGCCCTGGAACTCGCCGATCGCCAGCAGGACGTAGGTGATGGCCAGCAGTACCAGCACCGCGAGGACGGCGAGGCTGGTGCGCAGCGCGGCCACCGCCATGTACGCGGTGAAGATGCCCCAGGCGAGCAGGAACAGACCCAGGGCGTTGTCCACGTCGCCGAAGGCCGCCACCCGCGGCACGAGCCACCAGTACGTCAACCAGAAGGCGCCGAGGGAACCGAACAGGGTCGCGCCGAAGGTGTTGCCGCGGCGGAACTCGAAGAGCCCCGCGATGAACTGGGCCAGTCCGCCGTAGAACGCGGCGAGCCCGAGCACCGGGAAGATCGCGGCGGGTTCCTTGAGCAGGTTGGTGTTGATGATGGACAGCAGGATGGTGGTCATCGCGAGCCCCGCCAGGCCCAGCGGGGCCGGATCCGCGTAGGCGACCGGCGTCGGGTCGGCCGGGCGGGCCTGTGCGCGGACGGAGTCGCTGGTGTCGTCAGTCATGACAGGAATCCCTTCGACCTGAGGCCGGCAGAGCCAGCCAGCCCGACGAGCGCAGGCACGGGACGTCCACGGGGCCGAACCCGCGGGCAGCGCCGGCGCTGCCCGAGTCTTCAGCTGTATCTGTTCACCACACGCGTACCCGTTTGTCCCAGGACCAGTCGCCGGACAGCGGGTGCCGGGGCGCCCGCGCGCCTGGCAGAATTCCGGAAACCCGCACGACGAGGACGGGCGTCGGGCGTCGCGTGGGTGGAACACCGTCACACGGTCGGCCCTGGGGGGGAACGCACCATGAGTACCGAGATCTACTTCAACAACAATCACCGCGACCTGTGTGAGCAGCACGGGACCGGCGCCGGTTTCCAGTTCGAGTTCTACTGCTCCCGCTGCTCGGACACCTGGCGCTCCCCGTTCGAGCCCTTCCGGGCGGGCCAGATGGCGGGCTGGCTGTCGCGGGGGGCGAACGCGGCCTGGTCGGTCATCGGCGGCGGCGCCGCCCGTGGCGTCTCCGACGCGGCCGACGGGCTGGCCGGAGCGAACTACGGAACCCAGCGGGACGCGGCGTTCACCCGCGCCATCGCCAACGCGCAGGGCCACTTCGACCGCTGCCCCCGCTGTACGGCCTACGTCTGCGGCCGCTGCTGGAACGCGGGCCTCGGGCTCTGCCTCACCTGCTCCCCGGACACCGCGGCGGAGGCCCAGGCGGCCCAGCAGCGGGGCCTGAACGACATGGCGGCCCAGCGCGCCTACGACGCCGGGCAGCAGCGCGGCCAGGACTACGACGTCTCCACGCCGCGCCAGTTGGTCTGCCCGCAGTGCCGCGCCGAGACCAGGGGCGCGACCTTCTGCCCCGCCTGCGGACACCGCCTCGCCCAGGCGGACAGTTGCTCCTCCTGCCGCCAGGACCTGCCGGACGGCGCGGCCTTCTGCCCGTCCTGCGGCACCCGAAGGTGACTACCGGGCCGCGGCCCCGGGACCGAGCGCACACGGTGACCGCGTACCGCACGCACGACGTGCGGTACGCGGTCCGCGAACGTGTCGCCGTCCACGGTGCCGCGGACACCCGTGTTGGAGGATGATCATCACTCAACCAGCCCGTCCTTCCAGCCCGGTCGGCCGGGACTGCCACCGCATGTGAAGGAGCAAGGGCAGCAGATGCCGGAGCAGCACGATCAGAACGCCGACATCGCATCGCGGTCCTTGCGCGGAGAGCTGGCACACCGCTGCCAGGCCGTCACCGAGGCCCGCTGGTTCGCCCTCGGCGTCTTCGCGGTGATCCTCGTCAACGCCGCCCTGCTGGGCGTGGAGACGTACTCAGGTCTGGCGGCACAGTGGCACCACTGGTTACGTCAGGCCGAACACGTCTGCCTGGCCGCCTTCACGGTGGAGATCCTCGTCCGCATGCTGGCCTACGCCGACCGCCCGCGGGAGTTCTGGAAGGACCCGTGGAACTCCTTCGACCTGGTCGTCGTCCTGTGCGCCTTCGTGCCCGTCGTACGGGAGAACGCCACGGTGCTGCGGCTGCTGCGGCTGGCGCGTGTGCTGCGCACCGCCCGCTTCCTGCCGCAGGTGCGCATCGTGCTGGTGGCGGTGGTCCGCAGTCTGCCCGGCACCATGAGCTTCCTCCTGGTCGGTGCCCTGCTGCTGTACGTGTACGCCATGGTCGGCTGGGTCTTCTTCGGCGGCCACGACCCCGAGCACTACGGCTCCATAGGCCGCGCCGTGCTGACCCTCTTCCTGCTGATGACCCTGGACGGCATCGGCGACGCGGTCCACGGCGGCCTGGAGGTGTCGCGCTGGAGCCTGGTCTACTACGCCTCCTACGTTCTGCTGGCCTCCTTCGTCCTGGTCAACGTCCTCATCGGCGTGGTCATCACGTCCCTGGAGGAGGCCCGGGAGATGGAGAGGGACGAGCCCGCCGAAGCGGCGGACGCCGGTGACCCTCCGGTCGTCCAACATCACCTCGCCGCCCGGATCGCGGCGGCTCGCAGGGCCCTCGACGAACTCGAACGAGACCTCGGGCAGGCGGCGCCGCCACGGGCCAGGCAGGCCGCACTCGTGGTCCCGGCGGTTGTGGCGCGCCCGGCGTCCAACCCGGCCCGGGCCAGGCGCAGGACGTCCCGGCGGCGCCGGTGAGACGGCCGCGCGGCTTGCTGTGATCGGTCGGTGACGGGGGCTGGGTGACGGGGGTGGGTGCCGGGGTGGGCCTTCTCACAATTCGGGTGGAAACGGGTTCGCAGTGACGGCGACCACTTCGCCTGGCGCACATTTTGTCTACCTTCGCCAGCAGTTCCCCCCGTTTGACGACCCCTTGCGGAGGCCTGCCCGACCATGTCCCATCCGCGTTCCCTGCCGCATTCGAAGACCCCGGCGACCTCGGCAAGGCGCCGGGGCAGCCGTGCCGGCGCCTGCGCCGGTGCCCTCCTGGCCTCGGTGACGACCCTCTTCTCCCTCGGCGCGCTGCACGCGGCACCCGCGGTCGCCGCGCCCGCCCCGGCGGAGCAGGCCCACAGGGCTGCGGCCGCCCCGGCGGCGCCGCAGCCGCAGAGCAAGGCGCGGGTGACGGCGGCGGTCCTCAACCTCGACGGTGCAAGCCGGAAGCCGCTGTTGTACGGCACGGACGCCCCGTACGACACCGCCAGCATCATCAAGGTCGACATTCTCGCGGCGCTGCTGCTTCAGGCCCAGGACGCGGGCCGGCATCTCACCGCCCACGAACGCGCCCTGGCCGAGCCGATGATCCGCAAGAGCGACAACGCGGCGGCGAACGCCCTGTGGCGCGAGATCGGCATGGCGCCGGGTCTCGAGGCGGCCAACAAGCGCCTGGGGCTGACCTCGACCAAGGGCGGTCCCGGTGCCAAGTGGGGGCTGACGCGGACGACGGCCAGTGACCAGGTCCGCCTGCTGCTGTCGGTGTTCGACAGCGCAGGGGCGTCGAAGACCGGCTCCCCGCTGAACAAGGAGTCCCGGACCTATATCCGGACGCTGATGAGCCGGATCGCGGGCGAGCAGGCATGGGGTGTCTCGGCGGCCTCCGGTGCCCAGTACGAGTTGAAGAACGGCTGGCTCCAGCGCACCACCTCCGGGCTCTGGGACGTCAACAGCGTCGGCCGGATCACGGTGCACGGACACCGCTACCTCGTCGCCGTGCTGTCCGACGGCAGCGCGTCGATGAGCGACGGCGTCTCCCTGGTGGAGCGAGCGGCCCGGCAGGCCGTGACCGCGGCCGCCGGGACCTGACGGTCACCGGCACCCGGGACCGCGCGGGTCCCGGGGCTGCCCACCAGGCACCCCGGTCCCTCGACGTTTATTTGCATCATTGCGCAACTGTATAGTCGTGCCGGGTATCACCGGGCCGGAGACGGGAGTCCGGCAGAACGCAATGGGGGGAACTGTCATGGGCAGTCGGGTCGGAGCAGCGAGTCGGGGCGGCGATCCGGCCAGCCGCAATCTGGAACTGGCGCTGCTGCTGGGCGCCGTGCTCATCTGCGGATTCGGCCACGCCGGCAGCTCCCTCGCCCTCACGGGCAGCCTGCCGCCCGATCTGGTGGTCCAGGTCGCCGTTCTGGCCCTGCCCCCGCTGCTGTGCCACTTGGCGGTGCGGCGGTTCGCCCCCCACGCCGACCCGCTGATCCTGCCCCTGGCCACCCTGCTCACCGGCCTGGGCATCGTTCTGATCCACCGCCTCGACATCGCCTACCAGGCCCGTTACGGCTCGCCCACGGCGGTCGGCGGGCAGATCATGTGGGTCGCCCTCGCGGTACTCGGATTCATCGCGGTCGTGGTCACGCTCAGGGACCACCGCCGGCTCCAGCGCTATCCCTACCTGGCCGTCACCGTGGGCCTGGTGCTGCTGATGGCCCCGGCCTTCTATCCCGGCGACGTCTACGGCGCCAAGCGGTGGATCTTCCTCGGGCCGCTGTCCTTCCAGCCCGGCGAGTTCGTGAAGATCGTGATCGTGCTCTTCTTCGCCGGGTACCTGACGCTCCGCAGGGATGCCCTGGCCCTGGCCGGACGACGCTTCATGGGCATGTACCTGCCCCGAGGGCGGCAACTCGGCCCGATCGCGGCCGTATGGGTCATCAGCCTGCTCGTCCTGGTCTTCGAACGGGACCTCGGCACCTCGCTCATCTTCTTCGGCGCCTTCGTGATCATGCTGTACGTCGCGACCGAGCGGACCAGCTGGGTGGTGTTCGGCGTCGGCTTGTTCGCCGTCGGAGCCTTCGTCGTGGGCTCCTTCGAACCGCACGTCCACGGCCGTGTGGTCGCCTGGCTGCACCCGATGGACATCTACCTCCCGCCGGAGCAGCGGCCTGCCGGTCTGATCTCCGACCAGGCGGCCCAGGCGCTGTTCAGCTTCGGTTCCGGCGGGATGCTCGGTTCCGGCCTCGGCCAGGGCCACCCCGAGCTCATCGGCTTCGCAGGGCGCAGCGACTTCATCCTCACCACGGTCGGCGAGGAACTCGGCCTGGCCGGAGTGATGGCCGTGATCCTGCTGTACGCGCTGCTCGCGGAGCGCGGCCTGCGCACGGCGATCACCGTGACAGACCCCTTCGGCAAGCTGCTGGCCGTCGGTCTGGCAACCACACTGGTGCTCCAGGTGTTCGTCGTCATCGGCGGTGTCACCGGGCTCATCCCGCTCACCGGAAAGGCCCTGCCGTTCCTGGCCCAGGGTGGCTCGGCGATGGTCGCCAACTGGCTGCTCGTCGCCCTCCTGCTCAAGGTCAGCGACACCGCCCGCCGCCCCGCGCCCGTCCCGGCGGCGGACCTGGACGCCGCCGAGACTCAGCTGGTCCGCCGGTGACCCGGGGCCCCATGAGAACCGCGGGCTGAGCGGCGCACCCGTACCACGGGGGGAGTACGGCGCCGGTGGCCGCGTACTCCCTGGCACGGACCCGGAGTGTGTACGGGCGCGCCCTGGTGGCCCGGCGGCGGAGGCCGGCCGCCGGGTCCGAGCCCTCGTTCAGTGTTCGAGGAGCTTCCTGGCCACACGTGCCGCAGCTTCGCACTCGGCCGCGGGTGGCGACAGCTCGCTCAGGGTGTCGAGGTCGGTGTCCTGCTGGAGCTCCGTCTCCCAGGCGGCGGCGAGGCTCTCCTGTTCCTCGCGTGACAGGCCCTGGACGTGCTCCCGGTGGTGCGGGTCGAGGGCCGCCAGGAATCGCTCGACGGTATCGATGGGCATGTCGCTCTCCTTGATCAGGGGGTGCCGGCCCGGTGGGGGCGCTGTCTCCAGCGTGAGCGGCGGGCGGGCCGCGCGGTCGGCGCCGTGGCCCACGCGCACCCGAACGGAGGAGGCCCGGCCGCGTACGCCGAGGCCGGTACACGGGGTTACTCCCCTCGTCGGACGCCGGCCGCGCCTCCGTCCGGCACCGTGTGGCGGGTGAGAACAAGCCGCCCCGCACGCCGTGCCTTCCTCGTGGTCCATGTGGTCGCCTCCGCCAGTTGGCTCGGCCTCTCCCTAGGACTGCTCGCCCTCGGGATCGCCGCTGTCACCACGCAGTCCGCGGTGACCGTGGAGACCTCGGTCCGCGCCATGAAACTCTTCGCCGACTGGCTCCTGCTCCCCGTCGCCTTCCTCACTGTGTTCAGCGGTCTGGTCCTGTCCCTGGGTACCCCGTGGGGGCTGGCACGGCACCGGTGGGTCTACACGAAGTTCTGGCTGACCCTGGCCACGACCGCCGCCACGCTCCTCGTGCTGCGCCCCGGGCTGAACTCGACGGTCCAGGACGTCGCCGCGGGCGAGCCGCTGCCCAGCTCCCGCGGAGTCCTGATGGGCCCGATCGTCTCCCTGACCGCATACGTCTTCATGACGGTGATCTCCGTGCTCAAGCCGTGGGGCCTGACCCGACGCGGCCGGTGGCACCGGGCGTCCCAGCGCGCGGCCCAGACCGCCCGCCGCCTGACCGAACCGGTCTGACCCGGTTGCGGACCGGGCTCGGCGGGATCACGTCTGCGCACCTGCCGCACCGGGTCGTTGACCGCCGTGCCGGGGCCCGCCACGATGCCCGCCATGACCCGCATACCGACCGCCGTCAGGGCCGTCCGCGTCATCCTCTTCCTCGTGGTCCCGGTCAGCGGCACGGTGGCCCTGCGGTTCGCGGTGGCCGGCGCCACGGTCAGGAGCGGTGCCTTCGGCGAGCTGGTCATGGGCCTTCTGTTCCTCGAAGCCCTTCCCTTCGCCGTGCTGGCCGTGATGGCGCTCGTCGTCGCGCTGAAGATCGCGAAGGGCGGCAACGGCGTCCGCGTCGGCGCGGTCGTCGCCGGCTGGCTGGTGATCACCGCCGGGGTCGTGGGCGCCCTGGCGCACCACGGGGCGTGGAGCGCCGGGGCCCCGCTGGGCGCCGTCCTGCTGTTCCTGGCCACGGGGCCCGACACGAGGGACTGGTTCGACACCCCGCGCCTGTGACGTTCCGCGCGGGCCCGCCGGCCGTGCCGGGACCGCGCCGACGGCGGCGTGCGGCGGGCACCCGGCCGGGGCCCGCCGCACACCGCCGCCTGCCGGGACTCAGTCCCGCCCGTACTGCTTGCCCAGCACGTCCAGCACCGCGCGTGCCATGGCCTCCTCGCCCCTGGCGTTGGGGTGGGCCGGGGCCGCGGGCGAGGCCGGCTGCAACGGCTCGATCCAGCGGTCCGCCGGGGCCTTGCACATGTCGTGGCCGACCGTGGGCCGGTAGGTGTCGACGTACTCCGCGTGGTTCCACGCGGCCACCAGGCGGAGCATCGTGTTCAGCCGTTTCTCGGTGTCCCGCAGATAGGGGAAGTCCTGCGAGGCGAACGGCACCGAGGGGAAGCAGCCGCTGCCGTCGTCGGGCAGCAGGTCCGGGTAGCCGACGACGAGCACCCGGGCGTGCGGCGCCCTGGCGTGCACGGCCCGCAGCACGCGGTCCACCTTCGGTGCCGTACGCGCGATGTCGAGCGTCAGCCGGTCGATGCCGGACGAGGCGTAGTGGCGCCGGCAGGGGTCCCCGGTCGGCTGCTGGGAGCCGAGTTGGGCGCAGGTGGCGATGATGGAGCCGAACCCGACGTCGTTGCCGCCGATCTGGACCGTCACCAGGTCCGTGTCCTTGCGCAGGGCGTTGAGCTGGGCGTCGTTGGAGCCCTGCGGCTTCCACATCTCCTCGGTCGTCGCCCCGCCGCAGCTCACGTCCGTGAACGAGGCGACCTTCCGCTCGGCCGCGACGATCGACGGGTAATTACGGTCCGAGCGTCCGCAGTTGTCGTCGACCTGCCGCGGGATTCCGGGACCCGAGGTGTAGGAGTCCCCGAGCGACACGTAGTGCGCGGCGCGGCCGGACCCCGCGCCGGACCCGGCGCCGTGCGCCGAGGCGGGCGCCGTGGAAGCGGCGACGAGGGCGCATCCGCCGAGCGCCGCCCCCACCGCGGCCGGCCACCGCCGGCGTCTCACCGGCGCCGCACCCGAATGTTCCTGATGGATCATCAGTTCTCCCCCCTGGGCCGGGACATCGCGCGCCGTCGGCACCGGGGCGCCGCCGTCGCACGTTCGACTGGGCTTGTATACCGCTCGGTAAGTCCCCGGGGCCAGGGGTGTGAAGCGGCGACGGTGTTCTCGCGGTGGCGGCCGGGAACGAGGGCTGTGCCGAGCGCGGCGGACGGCGTCACGCCGGAATGGACAGGGGAAGTTCGGCGGTGATCGTGGCGCCCTCGGGTGTGGTGCGGACGGTCAGGGTGCCGCCGATCTGCTCGACGCGCTCGTGCATGGACTGGATGCCGACCCCGGGGGTCCACGGCTCGGTGCAGCGGCCGGAGTCCGCGACCGTCACCCGCAGATGGGTGCTGCCGCGCAGGTCCAGGGTGAGCGTGGCGGCGGTGACGGCGGCGTGCCGGGCGATGTTGGTGACGGCCTCCACCGCCACCCGGTAGGCCGCGACCTCGACGGCCGCGGGCAGTTGCGGCAACTGCTCCGGGGCGTCGACCGTCACCGTGAGGGTACGGCCGTCGGCGACCCGCAGCGGGGCGGTGCGCTGGCGGATGGCCTCGACGAGGCCGAGTTCGTCGAGGGCGCGGGGCCGCAGCCCGTAGACGATCCGGCGGATCTCGGTGATCGTGTCGCCCACGTCGGCGCGCAGCGCGCGCAGCGTCTCGACCGCGTGCTCGGGGTCGGTGGCGATGAGGTTGACGACGGCGTCCGCCGTGTAGGCGATGCCGGTCAGGGTGGGGCCGAGACCGTCGTGCAGATCGCGGCGCATGCGCCGCCGCTCCTCCTCCAGTGCGGTCACCGTGCGGCCCCTGGACAGGCGCAGTTGCTCGCTGAGCCGGGCCGCGTGCAGGGCCTGTGCGAGCGGGGCCGCGACCAGGTCGACCACCGCGGCGGCCGCGCGGGGCAGCCGCAGATGTCCCGGCGGCAGACCGACCACGAGATCGCCCACCTTCTCACCGTCCGCGCGCAGCGCGGTGACCTGGACGTGGTCCGCGCCGACGGTGCCCGCGGTGGCGACCACGGCGTCCTCCTGGCGAAGTTCGATGCCGGGCACGCCGAGCGTGGTGCGCAGGGTGTGCAGCCACAGCGGGGGCGGAGCGCCGGCGGTCAGGTCCGTGCCGAGCCGGGTCAGCGTCTCCACCGGGTCGGCCGACCGGCCGAACAGCATCTCGTCCATCACCGCCTCGACATGACGCCGTACCGGCTGGTACCCGGCGGCGATCCCCGCCGCCAGCAGGGGCGGTACGCCCTTGCCCGGCAGGGCGCCCACCGCCAGCTCCCACACGGCGGCGATGCCCTCGTACACCGCGGCGCTCAACGCGAGCATGACGATGAGGACGGCGGCGCCGCGCATCACCACCCGGACGTCCACCGCGCGGGGCGCGACCAGCGCCACGGTGATGGCACCCGGCAGCAGCAGGGACGCCGCGCCGACCGCCGCCACGATGGTCGGGAAGCCCAGCGTGAGGGAGTTGTCCACCGCGAACAGCAGCATCCCGGCCAGCGTCGTCGCGGCGACGCCCAGCACCAGCCACAGCACGCGGCGCCGGTCGTCGCCGGAGGTGAGCTCGAACAGCACCCAGGTGCCGGCGCACATCGCGGTCCCGGAGGCCACCCCTGCCGCGATCAGCACCGGCTCGCCGCCCGTCACCGAGGCGGCCGCGCAGCCCGCCCCGCAGACGGCGATCGAAGCTTCCGCCCAGCGCAGCGTCCGCGACACCGGCCGCACCTCGACGACGCGGAGGGCGGCCAGCGGCAGGGTGACCGTGGAGGCCAGTACCACCGGGACGACGGCGAGGCCCGGGACACCGGCCGCGGCCAGGAGCGGTGCGCCGAGCAGCGCCGCAGCGGACAGGGCGAGCAGCCGGGAGGCGGCCGAGGCCCCGCGCCGGGCGGTGACCAGGGCGTACGACGCCGTCAGTCCGAGACCGACGATGACGGCCCACAGGAGCCACCGCTCGGACGGGGACGGCGGCGCCCACCACAGGGAGGCGACCGACGCACCGGCGATCGGCGTGAGGGCCGCACACCGCAGGGCGGTCCGCAGGCGCGCGGTCATGAGGCGGGGCCGGACGCGTGGTCGCCCAGTCCCCGCTCGCGGGCGAGCAGGATGGCCTCGGTCCGGCCGCTCACCCCCAGTTTGGCGAAGATGGCGGACAGGTGGTTCGCGACGGTCTTGACGGCCAGTTCCAGCTCGGCCGCGACACGGGCGTTGCCGTGGCCGCGTGCCACCCGGTCGAGGATCTCGCGTTCCCGGGCGGTCAGTTCGGGGAAGGGGTCGGCCGGCCGGGGCGGCGGCCCGACCTGGCCGAGCAGACGGGCCGCCACGCCCGGCGCGATGACGAACTGGCCGGTCGCCACGGACCGGATGGTGGTCAGGATCTCCTCCTGCTGGGCCCCCTTGAGGAGATAGCCGCGGGCCCCGGCACGCAGCGCCGACAGCACCGTCTCGTCGTCCTCGTACATGGTGACGACGAGCACGGCGACGTCGGGCAGCAGCGCGGTCAGCCGCCGGGTGGCCTCCACGCCGTCCATCGACGGCATCCGGATGTCCATCACCACCACATCGGGACGGCTCAACTGCGCCTCACGCAGCGCCTCTTCGCCCGTGGCAGCCTCCGCCACCACGTCCACCCCGGCCAGCGAGGTCAGCAGCGCGCTCATCCCGCGCCGCACTACGGGATGGTCGTCGGCGATGAGCACCCGGATGGGACGGGCCGCGGAGGTCATGTCCCGATGATGGCGGAGACCGGTTCCCGGCGGGGAGGCTCTTCTCCCGGGACGTACGGGAAATCCTCCCTGCCGCCGGGGACGGACCACCGATGCGCTCCCTACCGCCGCTGCCGCATGCTCACCGCACCGGGTCGCCGCACCGGCGCCCCCGACTCCCGGACACAGGAGCCCAGATGAGCCAGACCAGCCGCACGGAAACCGTCCTCGGCCTCACCCGCAAGAACAAGGTGGGCCTCGTCCTCGCGGGCCTCCTGGGTCTGCTCGACATGACCAACTTCTTCACGCTCCCGGAACCCGACTCGGACACCCAGGGCCCGCCGATGGCCGTCGCCATCGCCGACGGCGTGCTCGGTGTGATCACGGTGCTCGCGGTCGTCTACACCTGGCGCACGCTCAACCGGACCGGCTCCCGCGTCGTGGCGGCCTCCCGGATCCTGTCGGTGGTCTCGGCCCTCCCGGCGTTCTTCGTCAGCGGCGTCCCGGCCGCGGTGGTCGCCCTGGTCGCCGTGTTCACGATCCTCAGCGTCGTCGTCATCGCCCTCGTCCTGACCCGCCCGGCCCCGGAGGCCGGAACCGCCTGACCGGCTCCGGGAGCACGGCGTGCCGCTCGGGCGTCGGGGACGCATCCGCCACCGCAGGGGAGCGGCGGATGCGTCCCCGTGCGTCGTCCCGTCCCGGTCCGGCCTGCCCTCGTCCTGGCCGGCCTGCCGTCGTCACGGACGCCTAAAACGCCGTACGCGCCCGACGCCAGGGGGGCGTCGGGCGCGTACGGACGGAGGTGTGGTCAGCGCTGGGCCACCGCCCGGCCCTGGTTGAGCTGTGCGGTGAGGAGATGGGCGTCGAGCAGCGCGACGTCGGCGGTGCGGTCGGCCCGCGCGTACCCGGCGAGCATGCGCTTGGTGAGGGTGAGGGCTTCCGGCGCGCGCCGGACGAGGGGTCTGATCCAGGCGTCGACGGCCGCGTCCAGCTCCTCCACGGGCGCGACCTTGTGCAGGAGACCGAGCCGGTGGGCGGTGGCCGCGTCGAACGGTTCGCAGGTGAGCATGAGTTCGCGGATCCTGGCGGACCCGCCCTCGGCGACCAGGCGGCCCATGGCACCTCCCCAGGCGGGGGGCAGACCGAGGGCGATCTCCGGCATACGGAAGCGGCAGGTGTCCGCCCCCGCGCGCAGGTCGCAGAAGGAGGCGAGCGCCAAGCCGGCGCCCACGACCCTGCCGTGGAGTCTGGCGATGGTCACCGCGTGCGAGTTCTCCAGGGCGTCGCACACGCGGTAGGCCTTGTCCACGATGCGGCGCATGGCGCCGCCGGTCGGGTCTTCCGCCAGTGCCGCCTGGAACTCGTCGCGGTCGGCGCCGAGGCAGAAGTCGTCGCCCTCCGCCGACAGCAGCAGCACCCGGATGTCGGGCCGTTCATGGAGGCTGTTGAGCAGGGAGACGAGGTCGTCGAGAGCCGCGACCGTCAGCGAGCTGTCCTGCGCCGACGGGTTGAGCCGGACCCGGAGGACGGGTCCGTCCTGCTCGACGCGTATCGCCTTGTAAGGGAAGTTGTCGAGGGTATTGGTCATTTCGATCATATGAGAGCGACATCCAGGTTCAGCGGGCGCCGGAAGGCCACGCGCGGCGCCCACGTCGGACGGCGCACGAGGGTGAGCCGCGGGAAGCGCCTGACCAGGTGGTGCAGGAGGGTCTGGGCCTCCAGCCGGGCCAGGGGCGCGCCGAGGCAGTAGTGAATGCCGCCGCTGAAGGCCAGGTGGGCCGGTTTGCGGTGCAGGTTGAACAGCTCGGGGTCCTCGTGCTTGGCGGGGTCGCGGTTGGCCGCTCCCACCATGAGGTGGACCATCTCGTCCTTGCGCACCTCGACGCCGCCCAGCTCGGTGTCCCTGGAGGAGACACGGCTGATCACATGGGTGGGCGGGTCGTAGCGCAACGACTCCTCCACGGCGGCCGGCACGAGGTCGGGGTGGATGGTGAGACGGTCCCACTGCCGGGGGTGTTCGAGGAGCAGCAGGGTCATGGTCGACAACAGGGTGGACGTCGTCTCCAGGGCGGCCAGCAGCACGAACAGGGCCAGGAAGTAGACGGCCTCGTCCGCCTTGTCCTGGTCGCTCTCCATGGCGTCCCAGAGGGTGATCCAGCGCGATACGGGGTCGTCGCCCGGGTGGGCTCGCCGCTCGCGCACCAACTCCAGGAAGTAGGTGCGCAGCTCGGCCGTGGCCGCGTCGGACAGCGCCAGTTGACTGGCCGAGGGCAGCAACTCCTGGGTGAAGACCTGGTCGTGGGTCAGCTCGCGCAGTCGGGGGAAGTCGGCGCTCGGCAGGCCCAGCCAGTGCCCGATGGTGGCGACCGGCAGCTCCTCGCTGACCAGGGCGTTGAAATCGGCCTCCCCGTCGCGTAGTTGAACGGCGAGGGAGTCCATCAGCCGGCCCGTGATATGGCCGACCGTGCCACGGATCTCCTCCAGGGAGGTGCGGTCGAACATGCCGGCCGACCGGCGCACCCACGTGTGTTCGGGGGGATTGAGGGCGGGCAGCGTCCTGCTCATCTCACGAGAGGAGGGGGCGGTCCACCGGGTGCCGTCCCCCTGCTGTTCTCGCCAGCGGGAGTCGGGCTCCAGCCACTCGCGGTTGCGCAGGATCTGATCGCACAGATCGAAGCGCGTGACGAGATGACCTCCCCAGGGCGCTGCGATGACTCCGCCCCTCGACCGAAGCTCCGCGTAGATCGGAAAGGGGTTGGCCTGGCCCTTCGCTGTCCGTAGACGAGAGAAGAGCGAGACCGCAAAACGTCTGTCGGGGGGCGGAGTTACCGCTGTCTCCACGACGGCTCCTTTCTAGGTATCAGCCGCCATGCATACCCCAACGGTGGCTTAAACATACGAGATGACTATGCGCGTTGGGGTTGCCTTCGTCACTCCCCTCGGGTCCATGCCAGGAAGCGGCTGAACATGCCCGCCTTGGGCTTGGCCGCGGACGTCGCCGCAGGCCTGGGCGCCGCGGAGGCGGCCATCGGGGCGCTGGGGGCGGCCGCCTGCTGCGCCTGCGAGGGCGTCGGCGCCACGACCCGGGGCGTGAACCGGACCGGGAGCGTCACCAGCGAACGGCTCCACGGAGCCGGAACCCAGCTCAAGTCCTTGAACGGCACGCGCACTTCGACGTCGGGCAGCCGGTTGAGGAGCGACTCGACGGCGGTGACGGCGATCATGAACGCGGGGTCCTTGGCCGGACAGGCGTGCGGGCCGGCCCCGAAGGCCAGATGCGCCTTCGCGCTGAGCTGCTCACGGTGCTCGGCCAGCCGGGGATCGGTGTTGGCCGCCGCGAAGGAGATGAGGACCGGGTCGTTGGCCCTGAGCGTCCTGCCGCCCAACTCCACGTCATGGGTCGGGTAGTGGGCCGCGTAGTTGGCGATCGGCGCGTAGTTCCACAGGACCTGGGTGACTGCGTCCTCGATCGGCAGGCCGGCCTGCCACCCCTCGTCGAGGATCAGCGCGCTGCTCGTGCCGATGGCCGCCGCCAGGGGAGCGGTGCCCCCGGAGAGCAGGGTCACCAGCTGGTGCAGCACCTCCTCGTCGGTCAGCCCCGCCACGTGCTCCATCAGACGGGTGGTCAGGTCCTGTCCGGGACGGCGCCGCTTGAGGGCGATCAGCTCCCCGAGCGCCTCGCCCAGCACCTGGTCGGCGTTGGGGGTGCCGTCGAAGATGCCGCTGATGCCGACGATGACGCGGTCGCCGATCTCCGGCGGGCAGCCGAACAGATCGCTGAAGACCAGCAGCGGCAGCGGCTGGGCGTAGTCGGCCATCAACTCGGCCTGGCCCATGCGGTCGGTGCTGAACCGGCTGATCAGGTAGTCGGCGGACTGCTGGGTCTGCCGCACCAGTTGAAGCTCGTTGACGCTGGCCAGACTGTCCGTGACCGCCTGGCGCAGCCGGGCGTGCGCCGCGCCGTCACTGAACAGCGCGTTGGGCCGGTACCCCAGCATCGGCAGCGCCGGGCTGTCCTCGGGGACACGTCCCTGGTTCAGCGCGTTCCAGCGCCGGGAGTCCCGGACGAACGAGGCGGGGTTCTGGAGGATGTACAGAGCGGCGTCGTAGCTGGTGACCAGCTCGACCTGGACGTCAGGGGCGACATCGACCGGCGCGCTGGGGCCGAGGGTGCGCAGGTACTCGTAGTGGCTGTCGGGATCGGAGCCGAACTGGGGGCCGTAGACCGGGACGTTGGCGTGGGCGGGGCAGCCGGGAGGTGGCCCCTGTATGCCGGGACGCTGCTGCATGGGCGGGTGGCTCCTAAGAAATGAGGGACAGGAGGTGGTGCACGAGGGTGATGAGGGCCTGCGCCGCCGAGTTCTGGTCCCGTACGTCACAGGCGACGACGGGGGTCTCCGCGGACAGGTTCAGGGCCTCGCGCACCTCCGTGAGCGGGTAGTTGGTGGTGCCTTCGAAGCGGTTGACGCCGATGGCGTAGGTCAGGCCGAAGCGCTCGACCAGGTCGAGGACCGGGAAGGACTCGGAGAGCCGCTCTGGGTCGACCAGCACCAGGGCGCCGAGCGCGCCCCGGGACAGCTCTTCCCACATCTCTTTGAACCGTTCCTGACCAGGCGTTCCGAAGAGGTAGAGCACCACCTCGTCGCTGATGGTCAGGCGGCCGAAGTCCATGGCGACCGTCGTGGTCGTCTTGTCCGGAGTTCCCGACAGGTCGTCAAATCCCACACTCGCTTCGGTGATCTCCTCTTCGGTCCGCAAAGGCTCGATCTCGGAGATACTTCCGATGCACGTGGTCTTCCCGACTCCGAAGTGGCCCACCACAAGGATCTTGACCGCGGTGGAGACGGCTGAATCCAGGTACACGTATCACGCTCCGAATCGGGCTTTGAGGCCATCGAGTACCGCGCTGAGGATTTCTCGATCGACACGTTCGGCGCGGGGGACGGGCTTCCTCGTGATGACGAGGCCGCCCTCTTCCAACTCCGCCAGAAGAATCCGGACGATCCCCAGCGGCAGGTGCGTATGGCCGGCCACTTCGGCGACGGACAGAAAGCCGTCCGTGACCATGTCCAGAACCTGGCCCGCCTCCGGGGAAAGCATGAGGCCGGCGGCGGAGGCACCGTCCTCCGCGGACACCAGCGTCGTGCGCTCGTAGGCGTGGTCCGGGGGCAGGGAACGCCCGTTCGTGACCACGAACAGTGGCACTAATGCCGACGTCAGCTCGAGATCGGGCTCGTCGTTCACTTGCTGCTCACCGCCCCCTGTGGTGACAGATGCGCGCTCAGCCGGGGCACCACCTGGTGCAGCCGGGTCGTGAACTCCTCGATGTCGGCGTCGTGGTCGGCCGCCGCGGCCAGGAAGGCGCGGTGACCGGCCGAGATCAGGAAGATCCAGCCGTGCTGGAACTCGATGACCGTCTGCCGCCACCGGGCGTGCTCGTGCACACCGGCGAACTGCGAGGTGGCGCGGCTGTAGGCGTGGATGCCCGTCATCGCCGCCGAGATCGTGTCCGCCAGGTCCTGGCTCATTCCCGTGGTGGCACCGCGGGGCAGACCGTCGGCGCCCAGCAGCACCGCGTGGCGGGCGCCGCGCACCTGGCTGACCGCCTCGTCGAGGTCGGCGATCGGGACACCGGTTCCCCGCCTGGCGCCCAGCTGGCCCCCGGCACGGTCGGAACGCTCGGCCGCGGCCTCCGCGTTGACCCTGGGGGGCGAGGTGAGGTTGTTGCCGAGCCGGGCGACGAGCCGGTGCATGCGGAAGGAGATCTGCTGCATGTCGACGTCGGGCGCCGCGGCCGCGGCGAGGTAGGCACCCTGCCCCGCCCCGATCAGGAAGATCCAGCCGTGGGAGAACTCGATGATCGTCTGGTTCCACTGCCGGTCCTCGCCGGGACCGGCGAAGTGGGAGGTCGCCCGGCTCAGTGCCTGCATCCCCGCCATGGCGGCGGATATGGTGCGCACGTCCTTCTCCGACATGCCGTCGGTCGCGCCGCGGGGGAGACCGTCTGCGGACAGCAGAACAGCGTGCCGCGCCTTCGGCACGTTGCTCACGATGTCCTCGAGCATCCACGACAGGTCGTTGGTCATGCGTTATCGGACCCTTCGAACGGAGCCGCGGAGAGGTTCCGGCCCGAGAGCGTGCCGCGCTGGAAGGCTCCCAGGCTTCGGCCGGCGCGGCCGGCCTCGTCCGGCGGCGCGACGGGCTGTGCCGAGTCGTCGCGGTCGGGCATGCTGTCGGGAACGGCGTCGGGAACACTGGCGATGGGCACCTGGCGCGCCCCTCGCTTGGGCAGACCGTGCGCGGTGCGCGGACCGGACTCGGACCGGCCCGTCGCGCTGCGGATCGGGCTGACCTGGGAGACCTCGGACGGCGCGGTCTCCTCCTCGGTCCACAGCTCCTCCGGCAGCAGCACGACCGCCCGGACGCCGCCGTAGCGGGAGACGCCGGTGACGTCCACCCGGAACCCGTACTGCTGGGCGAGCAGGCCGATGACGGGGAAACCGAACTTCGGCTGGTTGCCCAGCTGGGACAGTCGGGGGCGGAGCTCGCCGGACAGCAGGGTGGACGCCTTCTGCCGGTCCTCGTCGTTCATGCCGACACCGGCGTCGTCGATGACGATGCACAGGTTCTTCTGCACCCGCTGGAAGGTCACCTCGATCGGCGAACCCTGCTGGGAGAAACTGGCGGCGTTGTCGAGGAGTTCCGCGACGGCGAGAGCGACCGGGGAAACGGCGGACGCCTTCAGCGCGAAACCGGTCTGCTGCATGATTTCGACGCGGCGGAAGTTGCGAATCTGTCCCTGCGCGCTGCGCACCACGTCATAAACACTGGCGGGCTTACTGCGGCGGCCCAGCGGCGCACCGCACATCACCGCAATACCCTGAGCCTTTCGCGCCATTTGCGCATTGGCGTGGTTCACTTCCAGCAGATCCGCCAGTACGGCGTGGCCGCCGTACTTCCGCTGAACTTCCTCAAGGAGTGCCAACTGCTCGGCCGCAAGGCTCTGCAGGAAGCGTGCCGAGCCCTTGAGGACGGCCTTGGTGCTCTCCTCGGCCCCCTCTTCGGCTTCTTGGATGGTCTGGTCGTGCTCGGCCTTGTGACGCTGCAATTCATGCCACACGGTGGCAAGTTGCCCCTCGGCCTCGCTCAGCTTCTGTGTGTAGGCAGCCTCGGCCTGGCTCTTTTTCGTCGTGATGGCATTATTTCGACGATAGAGCACCAGGGTCGCTGCGACGGCGAGTACCACCGCGGCAACCAGGCACCAAACAAGTGCGTCTCGAATCATGGAAACCTTTCCTGGCGTTTAGCCTGCAGCCGATGGTGGGTGGCGCCTCGTGGGAGTCCGCGGCACAACCGCTCAGAGCGACCCGACCGCTGTTGCGTTGAGAACAGGCCGACCTCAATGCAGTGCCCGAGCCGAGTGGACCAAGGTCACAGACGCGGGGATGCTATCACTGACTTAGGACACCCTCCGCAACTCCGCGAGAGCAAGTGCCCGACGTCGTTCGCCACTTGGCCGCGTCCTGATATGCGCTGTGTTGCCTTCCCGCAGCCGGGACGTTAACCGTTATGTGTTCGCTACATAAGGCGGATTGCGGGATATCTGCGATTTATACGGTCAAGTCCCCACGCTCAGCGTGGATCTGACGGTCCGTCGCGGGCCCGGCGCACCACACGCTCACAACCCCGCAACGCTTTTTTCACAGACGAGGCTGCCCGCGCCCGCGGGTCATTACGCAGGGACGCCTCTCGGGTGTTCAACGGTTCCCGTCGTGCGACGCGGGCGCGGACACGGCGAGTTGAGAGCCCATGATCACCACCGGGTAGAATGCGGACGGAAACGGGCGGAGCCGTTCCACGTCTACCGGACGAGGCTCGCCGGATACAGGTGCTCCTCGGCCGGCGTGACGACCGAGGCGCGGGATCCGCCCCGCAGTCCACGGCGGCTCACGTGTCGCGGCGGACACCATCCGGCTCGCATACGGGACTTCGGGCGTCATCCGCCCGCACCTGTCCGGGCTGTCGCCTCCTGCTCGGCCGCGGTGCCGCTCACCGCGGCCGGTCTGTCGTGGCCGGGGTCAGTGGCACCGACTGTCCGCGCGGGCACCGGCGTTGGCGGTCACGTGCGGCTGCCGCATGGGTGTCGCGAGGGGTACCCGGCCGCGATCCATCGGCGCACCACGGCCCGCGGCAGGTGCCCGTCGGCCGCGATGACGTCCTCGGGTATGCCGGAGGACCAGGCGGCCAGCGCCGCCCTGTGCAGGGCGGCGGCGCGGACGCCGAGGCCGGCCCGGTACGCGGCCGCGGAGCCGCGGGCGAGCTTCGGGGCGTCCTCGGCCAGTTGCCGGGCCGCCCGGCGAACGGCGCGGCGGGCGCGCAGCACGTCGAGGTCGCTCATGCCGCCACCGCCTTCCGCTCCATGCCGAAGGGCGCGTCGTCCGGATGCCGGCACAGGCCCCGGACACCGCACTCCAGGGCCGGCCGTGCGACGAGCTGCAACAGCCCGCGCGCAGGATCCCCGGCCAGGGAGACGGCGGCGCGCACCGCCGTGGTCTCACCGTCGTCACGCCGCGGCCGAAGCCCGGTCGCGGCCCCTTTGCCGCCGGTGCCGCGGACGCCGCCGCCCTCACGCGGGATGCCTCCGCCGCCGAGGATGCCGATGCCGGAGACGAGGCAGGAGGCGACCCGGGTGGGGCCGCCGGAGTCGCAGTCGGGGTCGGCCACAAGCCGGAGAGCGAAGTCGAATGTGGTCGGGTTCGCCATGGAACCTCCCCTCGCCCCGCACGAGCGGGGCAGGACGAGGGCACGGCAGCCGTCGGCGGCGCGGGGCCGCGGGCTACCGGATGCCCGAGGAGCTGGGGGACACGGGAACGCGGGGCCGGGGACGGCCCGGACTACTACTGGAGTCCATGTCTCTCACCTCCTCGATGCCGGCGGCGAACCTCCACCATACTTGCACAGCAGCGCAACTACATACCCGGACGGTCCCGTCAGTCGACCGGCCACGTATGGCCCGGTGCGTTGAGGTGCATGTAGTCGACGTACTGCTGCGTCATGCGCCGCAGCGCCTCGTGCCGGCCGCAGTGGGTGGTGGCGTCGATGTGGTGGAACATCTCCTTCTGCCAGATCGCCCCGTTGCGGCCGGTGACGCACCGCTGCTCGATGATGCCGAGCAGCGGCTCGCGCCAGGCGTCGTCCATGCCGGACTGCTCCAGCCCCCGGTGGGCCAGCGGCAGCAGCCGCCGCAGCACGAGTTCGGGCACCGGCACCTCACCCATCCCGGGCCAGTACAGCCGTGCCTCCATGCCGTGCCGCGCCGCCGTGTGCAGGTTCTCCTCGGCGGCGGAGAAGGACATCCGCGACCACACGGGCCGGTCCTCCTCCACCAGGGCGCGGGTGAGCCCGTAGTAGAAGGCGCCGTTGGCGAGCGTGTCGGCGACGGTCGGTCCGGCGGGCAGTACCCGGTTCTCCACCCGCACGTGCGGCTTGTCGTGGTCGATGGCGTAGACGGGGCGGTTCCAGCGGTAGATGGTGCCGTTGTGCAGGGTGAGCTCGGCCAGCTCCGGGATGTCGCCGCGGTCCAGCGTCTCCTGGGGGTCCTGCTCGTCGCACAGCGGCAGCAGCGCCGGGAAGTAGCGCAGGTTCTCCTCGAAGAGGTCGAAGACGCTGTTGATCCACCGCTCGCCGAACCACACCCGGGGCCGTACCCCCTGCACCTTGATCTCCTCCGGGCGGGTGTCGGTGGCCTGCTCGAACAGCGGGATACGGGTCTCGTGCCACAGTTCCTTGCCGAACAGGAACGGCGAATTGGCCGCCAGCGCGACCTGGACCCCGGCGATCGCCTGCGCCGCGTTCCAGTAGCCGGCGAACTCCTCCGGGGAGACCTGAAGGTGGAACTGAGTACTGGTGCACGCGGCCTCGGGAGTGATCGTGTCGGCGTAGGTCCGCAGCCGGTCCACGCCGTCCACCTCGATGTGCAGGTCCTCGCCCCGGGCCGCGAAGACCTGGTCGTTGAGCAGCCGGTAGCGCGGATTCTCCGACAGCGCAGCCTCGCCGACGTCCTCCTGTCGCAGTGTGGGCAGGATGCCGATCATGATCAGATGCGCGCCGACCGAACCGGCACGATCCTCCGCGTGGTTCAGCGCGGCGCGGATCTCGGACTCCCAGTCGTCCGGGCCGCCCTCGGTCAGCTGGCGGGGAGGGATGTTGATCTCGAGGTTGAACCGGCCGAGCTCCGTCGCCCAGGCGGGATCCGCGATCGCCTCCAGCACGTCGCTGTTGCGCATCGCGGGCTCCGCCCCGTCGTCGCCCAGGTTCAGCTCGATCTCCAGCCCCACCTGGGGCCGCTCGGACTCGAACCGTGACTCGCGCAGCATCTGCGCGAACGCGTCGAGGCACTTCTGCATCTTGATCCGGTACCGGCGGCGGTCCTCGCGGGTGAAGACCAGCGCCGGGACGTCACGTCCCATCGGCCCTCCCGGAACCCCCTCCTCGGACACCTCACCTCCCCAGCGTCGCACCACCGGGCGACCCTGACCAGGCGAGGGCGGGAGGGCCCGAGCTCCGCACGGGGCGCGGGCCCGTTGCGGCCGCTCCGGGCGGTCACCGCGACCGGGCGAGCCGCTCCACCCGGGCGTGGACGTGTTCCACGTGGTGCTCGGCCTCCGGCTTCATCAGGACGCTGCGCAGGACGCGGGCGCCGTCGGCGTCCGCCGTGACCTTCGGGTGGCGGGCCGTGAACGCCTCGCGGCCGGCCCTCAGCGTGCTCAGGTACACGGGGTCGGGGCCGGTCATGCCGTCGTCGAGGATGCGCGCGGAGGCGGTGTCGACGGCGCTCAGCGTGGCCGGCTCCACGGCCGGGAAGTAGGTGACGATGTCCAGCTCGGGCCGCTGGTACAGCTCCAGGACCTCGGACTCGTCGATCAGGTCCGTCCACCTCAGCGCGGCCCGGCGGCCGGCCGACAGGACGCCGCCCAGACCGTCGGGCGTGGGCGGGAGAAGCCGGAACGTGAGCCACAGGGCGGCCGCCGAGGCGCCGGCGCGCGAGCACTCCAGGCTGATCTCGCCGAGGTGCAGTTCGGCGGAGGTGAAGTAGGTGTACGGGGAGTCGTGCAGGTAGAAGCGTCCCACCTCCGGGTCGCGGAAGAGGACGGCGCCGCAGCCGTAGGGCTGGAGTCCGTGCTTGTGCGGGTCGACGACGACCGAGTCGCACCCGGCGATCGCCCGCCACGGCTCGGGCGGCAGCCCCGCGTCACCGCCGGCGCCTGCGAGCAGGGTGAAGAAGCCGCCGTACGCGGCGTCGACGTGGACGCGGACGCCGTAGCGCCGCGCGAGGGGTACGGCGTCGTGGATCGGGTCGACGGCCCCGAGCCCGGTGGTGCCCGCGGTGACGACCACCGTGCCCACCCGGCCCGTCCGCAGCAGGTCCTCCAGCGCACCGAGGTCCATACGGCCCCGGTCGTCGGTCGGGACGGCGTGGCCCTCCATGCCCAGGACGCGGCACATGCGGCCGTGGGTGTAGTGGGCGTCCTCGCTGTAGGCGACGCCCCGCCCGGGGTGGAGTTCCCGGGCGACGTAGAGGGCTTCGAGGTTGGCGATCGTGCCGCTGGTGGTGAGGTGGCCGAGATGGGTGTCGTAGCCGAACATCGCGGCGAGCTGTGCGACGGCCTCCCGTTCCATGCGGGCGGTGGCCGGACCGCCGTCCAGGGCGTGGTTGTTGGGGTTGATCAGCATGGCGGTGAGGTAGCCGGCCACGGCCGCGGGGTGCGGGGGCTTGAGCATCTGGCCCACGTAGGACGGGTGGAAGAAGGGGTAGTTGTCCTTCAGCCGGCCGGTGAACTCCTCGAAGGCGGCGGCGAACCGGTCGTCGTCGACCTGGAGCGACGGGTGCGGCTGGTAGGGGGCGAAGGTGTCGGCCCACTCCTGTATCGCCTGGGTGGCTCGGCCGAGCCAGTGCTGCAGGTCCACTGCTCTCCCTCTCTTCGGCTCTCGTGCGGACCCGGCCACCATAGAACTTCGTTGACTGCTCAGCAATTGATTGCTCAGTAATTGAGGTGTCGGTAGGTGAGTCAGCAGTAAACTGGCCGGGACAGGACCGCGCGGGGCCGAAGTGGGAGAGGACATCAGGCAGGTGGAGGACATGACCCGGCAGGACGACGAGGCCGCCCGTGCCGCGAACAGTCCGCTCGTGCACGACTTCGGGCTGCTGATCAAGGCCGCCACTCGCCTGGAACAGCGGATCGACACCGCTCTGCGCCATGAGTGCGGGATCGGCCACACGATGTTCGAGGTCCTCATACGGCTCTGCCGGCAGCCGGACGAGGAGGTCTCGCAGCGTGTGCTCGCCACCGACCTCACCCTCACCAGCAGCGGCATCACCCGCCTGGTGGACCGCATGGAGGAGGCCGGCCTGGTCCGGCGCGTGCCGTCCCCCGGGGACCGCAGAAGTGTTCTGGTGGAGCCGACCGAGCAGGGCCGTGCTGTCTTCCTCCGGGCCGCGGCCGTGCACGCGGACGTCGTCGAGCGCTACTTCGTCACGCCGGTGGCAGGTGACGACTACGCCCGGCTGACCGGCTCGCTGCGGGAGATCCACCAGGCCCTGCGCGATGGCACCGACTGAGAGGTCCCGTCCCGAATCCATCGGGTGTCGGTCTTGCCGCGCCACCGTCGGACCTTACGGCCTTTCGAGCTTTCGGCCTTTCGAGCCTTCGAGCGTTCGGCCTTACGGCCGCCGGAGCCGGCGGACGGCGCTCTCCGGTGGGCGCTCGCGCAGCGCGCCGTAGGCGAGGAAGTACGCGGGCAGCCGCTGGACCAGCCGGGATCCGGTGAGCAGGCCGGCGGTGCGCCGGGCCCGGTCGGCGCTGCCGAGGGGTTGCCGCCCCCGCAGGACGGGCGCGATGACCCCGGCGTGGGCCGCCCGTTGCAGTGCCTGCGTCACGACGGTGGTGGGACGGCGGCGGCGCTGTACGGCGCGTACGTCGCGCAGGCCCACGGTCCCTCGGCGCAGCGGCCCGACCAGGTGCCGGGCGGCGGCGACGGCGTCCTCCACGGCGAGGTTGATGCCGATGCCGAAGACCGGGGACATCGCGTGCGCGGCGTCGCCGATGCACAGCAGCCCCGGGCGGTGCCAGCGGCGCAGCCGGTCCAGCCGCACGTCCAGGAGCTTGACCTCGTCCCAGGAGCGCAGGGCGTGCGTGCGGTCCGCGGCCCAGGGCACGGCGGCGGCGAAGTCGGCCAGGAAGCGGTCGAGGCCGGCGGCGCGGCGCTCGGCGTCGGTGCCCTTGGGGATGAGCGCGGCGCACTGCCAGTACGACCCGCGGTCGATCATCGCGGTCAGGAAGCGGTCACCCGCGCCGCCGACCAGTCCGCTCGGGTCGCCCTCGTGCCGCGGCAGCCGGAACCACCAGGCGTCCATCGGGCAGTCGAAGCGGCGCAGCCCCAGTTCCGGCCGCGAGCGGGCCAGTGAGCCGCGGCCGTCGCAGGCGACCGTGAGAGCCGCGCGCAGTTCACCGGTGCGGCCGTCGGAGGTGCGGTAGCGCACCCCGGTGACCCGTCCGCGCTCGATCAGGAAGGAGGTCGCCTCGGTGTTCATGCGCACGTCGAAGGACGGCTCGCGCCGGGCCTCGTCCACGAGGAGGTCGAGCAGGTCCCACTGGGGCACCATCGCGACGTAGTTGTACGGGCCGGGAAGCGCCGTGAGGTCCGCGACCGTCACCATCGACCGGCCGGGCCCGGCGGGCAGTTGGATGGTGCGCACCCGGCGCTGGGGCAGCCGCGCGAAGCGCTCGGCAAGGCCCAGCTCGTCCAGCAACGCCAAGGTCGAGGGATGCACGGTGTCACCGCGGAAGTCCCGCAGGAAGTCGCCGTGCTGTTCCAGCACGGTCACGGGGACGCCCGACCGGGCCAGCAGCAGGGCGAACACCATGCCCGCGGGACCGCCCCCCACCACACAGCACGTAGTCCGCTCCATCACGGCCCCGCCTCTCAGAAGAGCAGTAATTCATCGGATGATGAAAATTATACCCCCCGAGGGGTGGGTACACCCCCCTGAGCGGCCCGGAGGCCGGTCCGCGGCGTGGGCCAGTGCCGATCAGTGTCGGTCGGCGCCGGTCAGTGCGCTGGTCAGCGCTAATCAGCGCTGGTCGGTGCTGGGCAGAGGGAGACGCTGACGCTCGCCTGGCGTTACTGGCCCCACGGTGCCGATACCTGTTCGCCGGTGGCGGCGACCTGGCCCAGCAGGTCCGAGTCGCTGACCGCCGTGGGGTCGACGACGTATCAACTCTTACGGCGCATCAAGGGAGTTGGTCGCACCGATGGCCCATCTGCGCAGGCACGCCCACGACTTCGGGGATGCTTCGGCACACGCCGCCGCACGACATCCGGGCGCCGGTTCCGCCCCCGTCGTTCTGTCGAATGCGTGACGTGCGTACCGCGGTGCGCGACCCGTCGCGTCTTTGTATGCTTTCGTCATTCTTTGTACCTTCTTTGCGTATTCAGTGAGCCGGTTTACCAAAGACGGACGGCTGTTCGACGCTGAGAACGGGCTGTCACCGATCGGCTGTGGGCCATATGGATGGCCGGCATGGGCCGCTGACCCCCGCACGGCTTCGTTCGGCCCGCGGGCGTCCCGCGGATGGCTCCGGGGAGCGGGAGACCGGCCCGGACAACGGGATTCCGCCCTTCCTGACCGAGGAAGAGAGAGCACCGCGGCCAAGGCCGCCCTCGGTCCCCCGCTCGGACGTACGGAGAGGGTGTCAGTAGTCCGAATGCGACGCTCAGGTGGTGGGGCGTCAGAATTCCGCTGAAGGTGATCACGTTGCGGCTGCGATTCCCGATTGAGTGGGCGTTGGGCCGGCTCTCGCAGTCGTGACGGAAGGAACACCCATGCGTATCACCCGTACCCTGTTCACCTCCGCGGCCCTGGCCGCGGCTGTGGCGTTCTCCGCCCCTGCTGCGAGCGCGGTGACCCTGACCGCGCTCCCCTCCTCGCAGCAGCAGGCCGTCAAGGCCGACCACTCCCGCGGCGGGGACTCCGACGACAACGACCGTGACGAGGGCCAGAAGGGCGAGGACCGCGGCGACGACGAAGGCCGCGGTGGCCGCGACAACGACGACCAGGGCCGCGACTACGGCGACAAGGGCGGCAAGGGCCGTGACAACGGCGGCGAGGACCGTGGCAAGGGTCGCAAGGGCAAGCCGCACGGTGGCGTGCACGCCGGTGGCGGAGCCCTGGCCCTGTTGAAGGCTGACGGCGACCGTGGTGGTCGTGACGAGGACGAGCGCGGTGACCGCGACGAGGGTCGCGAGGGCCACGAAAAGGGCGGCAAGAGCCGTGGCGAGGGTTGCGACGACGACTGCGGTAAGGGCCACAAGGGACACAAGGGCCACAAGGGCCAGCCGCACGGTGGCGTGCACGCCGGTGGCGGAGCCCTGGCCCTGTTGAAGGCTGACGACGACGGTGGTCGTGACGAGGACGAGCGCGGTGACAGCGACGAGGGTCGCGAGGGCCGTGACAACGGTGGCGAGGACCGTGGCGAGGACCGTGGCGAGGGTGGCAAGGGCCGGCCGCACGGTGGCGTGCACGCCGGCGGTGGCGGGCTGGCCCAGTCCTCCAACACTCTGGGCCTCGGGGCGGGGGCCGCGCTGCTGCTCGGCGGCCTGGGTGCCGGCGCGTACATGCTCCGCCGCCGTCAGGCGTCGGACCCCTCCGCGGCCTGATCGGGCTGCTCTTGCTTGTCGCTGGGCTGCCGCGGTCCGCGTCACCTCCCCAGGAGGGCAGCGCGGGCCGCGGCAGCGGCGGCCGACCCCAACCGTCGCCCGCGGCCAGTACCACCCCATGACGAAAGGCACCGTCCATGGCTTCTCAGCAGCCGCCCCAGACGGAGCAGCGCGGGATCAAGCCCGCCAAGCGTCGTTCCCGGCTCCGCCTGCTGTGGCCCGCGGCAGCGGTCGGGCTGGGCATCGCTCTCATTCACAACTCCCTGGTCGCGGCGCCCGTGGCGCACCCCACGCACACGAACGGTCCGGCGGCGATCACCTCCCTGGCTCCCCTGTCGCCGGAGCCGAGCGTCGACACCAGGACCGAGACCAGGACCCGCACGAAGACCGACCCCAGGACCCGCACGAAGACCGACCCCAGGACCGGCACGACGACCGATCCCGGGACCGGCACGACGACTGATCCCAAGGCCGACCTCAAGACCGGCACGACGACCGATCCCAGGACCGGCACGACGACCGACTCCACAACCCACCCAAGGACCGGCACCAAGGCCGGCAAGTCGCTGCCCCGCTCGGCACCGACGCGGATCTCGATCCCGGACATCGGGGTGGACGCGCCGTTCACCAAACTGTCCGTCAACGCCTCGGGACAACTGAACCCGCCGCCGGCCGAGAACACCAACCTGGTCGGATGGTTCAAGGGCGGGCCGTCGCCCGGCGAGCGCGGAGCGTCGGTCGTCGTCGGTCATCTGGACACCAAGACCGGTCCCGCGGTCTTCGCCGAGCTGGACTCGCTCGAACCCGGAGCCGTCGTGAAGATCACCCGCGCGGACGGCACCGTCGCCCGCTTCAAGGTCGACTCCATCGATGCCTTCAGCAAGGCGCACTTCCCCGACGACAGGGTCTACGCGGACACCGCGACCCCCCAGCTGCGGCTGATCACCTGCGGCGGGAAGTTCGACCGTGCCAAGGGGGGCTACCAGGAGAACGTGGTCGTGTTCGCCCACCTCGCCTCGAGCTCGCGAAGCTGACGAACCGGGAAGGGTGCGTACCAGTGCGTGTCGCACCCACCCCGGCCTGCATGGCTCGCCGCCCGGCGCACCAGCGGAGACAATGGACTGCCGGGAGCGGTGAGGTGGTTGCGATGCCCGCATGGCACCTGCGCGACTATCGCGACGACGATCTTGACCAGGCGATCCTGATCTGGGAGGAGAGCCGGCAGGCCAGCGAGGATCCGGTCTTCCCGGTCTCGGAGGTGATGGCCGAGGCCCGGGCCGGACAGAACGCCGTGGTCGCCGTCGTGGGTGACGAACTGGTGGGCATGGCCGCGGCACGGGCAAGCGGCCAGCGAGGATGGGTCCTCCTGGTGGCGCTCGCCGCCCGGTGGCGTCAGCGCGGCATCGGCAGCGCCCTCCTCACCGAACTGGAACGGCGCCTGAGGGCACTGGGCGTGCGTCGCATCAGCGCCCTGCTGCCGCCCGGCGCCGCCGGAACCACGGCCCTGGAACACTGCGGCTACCGGCTCCGGGACGACCTGGTCTACTACGAGAAACTCGAACCGCAGGGACCCTCCAACGCAGGCGCCCTCACGGAACTGGGCGGGCGCATGCTTCCCGAGGGGCTCTGGGACGCCATGGCCGGCATGGAACGGGAGAAGCAGGTCGTCGAACGGCGTGTCGTGCTCCCTCTGGCGGAGCCGACGCTCGCCGACCGCTACGGCGTCGTCCCACCGAAAGGGGTCATCCTCTTCGGCCCGCCCGGCACCGGGAAAACCAGTTTCGCCAAGGCGGTGGCCTCGCGGCTCGGCTGGCCGTTCGTGGAACTCTTCCCGTCCCGGCTCGCCGCCGACACGAGCGAGGGGCTGGCGGCGGCGCTGCGGGAGGTGTTCGCCGATCTGGCGGAACTGGACTCGGTGCTGCTTTTCATCGACGAGGTCGAGGAGATCGCCGGTGTGCGATCCGGCATGGCGGTGGACCCGGGGCACGGGGTGACCAACGAGCTGCTGAAGCTGATCCCCGGCTTCCGCGAGCACGACTCCCGCCTGCTGGCCTGCGCCACGAACTCGGTGCGCTCCCTCGATCCGGCGTTCCTGCGGCCGGGCCGGTTCGACTACGTCATCCCGATCGGACCCCCCGACGCGATGGCCCGCTCGGCGATCTGGGACCGCTATCTCCGGGCGGCCGACTCGGTGGACGTGGCACAACTGGTCGCCGCCAGCGAGCTGTTCACCCCGGCCGACATCGAGTTCGCCGCCCGCAAGGGCGCGCAGGCGGCGTTCGAACGCGAGGTCACGCATCGGCAGGGCCGTCCGGCCACCACCGAGGACTACCTCGAAGCCATCGCCGACACCCGGCCCACGCTCACCGCGCAGGCGATCGAGGAGTTCAGCGAGGACATCGAGAAGTACAGTCGCCTCTGAGACGGGCGACGATGCCGGGCCGACGTCGACGACGAAACCGGCGTGCGGCGGTGACGCCGCGGTCGGGCGGGAGGCGGGTGTGGCGAGGTCACGCAACAGGGCGTCGCTGCGCCGGCGAGCGCGGCGCCGCAGGGCCGCGGCCGGTGGCGCGAGCGGCTACCGCGCGCCCGGCGCCCCGGAGGGTGCCGGATGGGGCATCGGCGCGGACCGGCAGCGGACCCTGCGGAAACTGGCCGATCGAGCGGACGCGTCCGCGGCCGCCCCGCTGCGGCGGCTCGTGTGGTGGTGCGGGTCCGTCGTGTTCCTGACCGGCATCGTGCTGCTGGGCACGGTGGCCGTCTCCGCGGTGGGATGGGCGGGCACCCCGGGTATGTTCACGGCCCGCGAGTGCCATCGGGAGGAGGGCGGCAGGGGAGGCAAGAGCAGGGCCTGCTCCGGGTCGTTCGTCGCCGAGGACGGAAGCCTCGTCGACACGGCCGCGGTCCTGCACTGGGCGGAGGGCAAGGCGGGAGGACGGATCCGGGTCCGCACCCTGATCCTGGGCGGCTACCAGAGGGAGAGCGCGCTCGACGCGGCACTGGTCGCCGTCCTCATCGCGCTTCTCGCCGCCCCGGCGATCGGCTGCGCCTTCGCCGGCCTGTCCCGCCACAGCCAGGACCGCCTCGCCGTCCGGCTGCCCGGCCGGGCCTTCAAGTCCTATGTGCGATGGAGGTCCTGACGGCGCGGAACCGTCGTCCCGACGGACGACCAACCGGGCATCCCGGGCCGGACGCCGTCCGGCGGCTCCGCTGCCCCGGTTCGCTTGCCGCGGGTGGTTACGACGGGTCGCCGGTCGGCAGTTCCAGGAGGAGTTCGTAGCCCCCGTCGGCCGTGGGCCCGGACGTGACGGTGCCGCCGAGGAGCTCGGCGCGCTGGCGCAGGCCGGCCAGGCCGTGGCGGGCGCTGGGCAGCGGGAGGGCGGACCGGGTGGGGGCGGTGTTGGCGATCGTGGCGCGCAGCGTGCCGCCGCTGTGCTGGACGCGGACGGTCGCCGTGGCGCCGGGCGCGTGTTTGCGGATGTTGGTCAGGGCCTCCTGCACGGTGCGGTAGACGGCGCGCTGAACCGGGGGAGGAAGGTCCTCGGGCAGGTCCGTCTTCAGTTCCGCCTCGATGCCGCTGCCGTCCACCAGCCGTCGCAGGTCGGCGAGGGACGGCTGGGGGGTCAGCTCGGTGGGGCGGCTGCCGGAGGCGCGCAGCACGCTGACCATGTGCCGCAGCTCGTCGAGGGTCTCCACACTGAGCCGCCGGATGGTCGCCGCGGCCTTCCTCGTCCCGGTGTCGGGACCGGCCACCTGGAGCGCCCCGGCCTGGACGGCGATCAGGCTGACCTGGTGGGACACCACGTCGTGCATCTCCCGGGCGAGCTGCGCGCGTTCCTTCGCCAGGACGCTCTGGGCGGTCAGCAGCCGTTCGTACTCGCGGGCCTCGGAGATCTCGGCGAGCCGGAGGGACAGGTCGCGGCGGGCCTGTACCAACTGGCCCAGGAAGACGGGGGCGGCCGCGGTGGCCAGCGTGTAGCTGAGGTGGAACAGGCTGCCGGTGCGGGTGAGTTCGGCAGCCTTCAGGGACGACCACGGCCAGGGCAGGAAGTCGGTGGTCGCGTAGACCAGGGCGCAGCCGGCAAGGAGCGGGCGGTGGCGGCTGAGCGAGGAGAGCGTGTACAGCGCGGCCATCGGGGCGATCACCGCTTCGCCGACCAGGGCGCTCGGGAGCGTGAGCACGAACGTCGTGAGGGGCAGGCGGCGACGCAGCGCCAGGGCCAGGGCGGCGAGCAGTGCGCAGGCCGTGGCCGCCCGCGCCTCGACGTGGACGTGGACCGCGGCATCGGCCAGCGCGGCCAGGACCAGGGCGGCGTCCAGCAGGGCGGGCCGCGGCCGTCGGGGACTCATCCGGCACGGCCGTCCTGCGACGGCGTGAGCAGGCCCGCGCGTTCGGCGATCAGCGCCGCCTCGACGCGGCTGCCGACCCGGAGCTTGCCGAGGACGGCGCTGACATGGCCCTTCACGGTGCCGGTGCTCAGGTGCATCCGGGCGCCGATGTCGGTGTTGGCGAGCCCTTCGGCCATGAGGACGAGGACGGCGCGCTCGCGTTCGGTCAGCCGGGCCGTGAGCCGGACGGCGGACGGCTCGCGCACGCCGTTGTTGAGGTAGCCGTCCACCACCGTCCGGGTGACCGTGGAGGACAGCACCGTGCCGCCCTCGGCCAGGGCACGCACGAGAGACGGAAGTTGCTCGGGGTCGGTGTCCTTGAGGAGGAAACCGGCGGCGCCCGAGCGCAGCGCGGTCGCCACGTACTCGTCGGTGTCGAACGTGGTGAGCATGGCGACCACCGGAGGGTCCGGCAGGCGCCGGAGGCCGGCGAGGACGGTGAGCCCGTCCACGTCGGGCATCCGGATGTCCAGCAGGACCACATCGGGGCGCGACTCGCGCACCGCCCGTACGGCCCGGCCGCCGTCGACGGCCGCCACGACCTCGATGTCGCCCGCCGTGTTGAGGATGTGTGTGAAGCCCCCGCGGACCAGGGCCTCGTCGTCGACCACCACTACCCGGATCACGTGCGCTCCGCTCGTCGCAGCCCGTCGCTCGATCTGTATCACGCGGGGTGTCCGCCCGCTCGCGGACCGCAGGCGCCTCCCGCCGACCGGCGGCCGCGGCGCCGGCCGACCGGCCGGGGCGGCTCGGGCCGGTCGGCCGGGTACCTTCGGAAAGGAGACATGTACGTCGTGCCGGGTATTTGGCAGAGTCTGAGGACATGATGCAGAACGCAGTACCGTCGGCCGTGCCGTCACTGGCGCCGTCCGGGACAGGGGCCGAGCCCGCCGCCACCCGCGCCGGGCCGCCGTCGACGGGACGGCTGATCGGCATCGACCTGGCGCGCGGACTCGCGGTCTTCGGCATGTACTCCGCCCACGTCGGCCCCGACGTGACCGTGGGCGGGCCGGTGGGGTTCTTACTGGAGACGGCACGGGGCCGGTCCTCCGCGCTCTTCGCGCTGCTGGCCGGCTTCTCGCTGATCATCCTGACCGGCCGGCCGCGTCCCCGGACCGGGCGGGCCGGCCGTCAGGCGGTGGCCAGGATCGTGATCCGCGCCGCAGTGCTCGTGGTGCTCGGCTACGTCCTGACCGCCCTCGACACCGGCGTCGAGGTGATCCTCAGCTTCTACGGACTGCTCTTCCTGGCCGTCCTGCCGCTGTACCGGCTGCGGGCCGGGGCCCTGGCGCTCATCGCCGCCGCCGGTGCGCTGGTCCTGCCGCAGATCCTCTACGTGGTGCGGAAGTCGATCGAGGAGGGGCACTGGGCGGACGCGGTCGTCGCCCGGGACCCGCTGGCCCGGATCACCGGCACGCTCGGCATCATCGAGCTGCTGTTCACCGGGGGATATCCGGTTCTCGCCTGGGTGCCGTACCTGATCGCGGGCATGGTGGTGGCCCGGCTCGACCTCACCCGGCCCGGGGTCCGGTCCCGGCTGGGCGCCGCCGGCGGCGCCCTCGCCCTGCTCGGCTACGGCGGCTCCTGGCTGGCCCTGCGACTGGTCCCGCGCGCCCTGCCGGCCGTCTCGGCCGCCACGGACGGCGGCGCGGCGAACTCGGCGTGGTGGTCCGACCGGGTCGGCGAGACCGGGCACCACATCCCGCCCGCCTGGTTGCTGGTGGCCGCACCGCACAGTGAGACGACGTTCTCCATCCTCGGCAACACGGGCGTGGCCCTGGTCGTGATGGCCGTGTGCCTGACCGTCGCCGCCCGGCTGCCACGGCTCACGCGCGCGGCCAGGCCCGTCGCCGCGGTCGGCATGATCGCGCTGACCGTGTACGTCCTGCACATCGTCGCTCTGTGGCTGCTCTCCGACGTCTGGCACGTGGGCGGGATCGACGAGGACGGCATGTCCGCGCTTCCGGTGCTCCTCTCCTTCATCGCCGTCGCCGTGCTGCTGGCCACGGCATGGACCCGGCTGTTCCGGCGCGGCCCCCTGGAGTCCCTGCTCCACCTGGCCACCAGCCCGGCCCGGCACGTCCGCTAGACGACCCTGCCGCCACCGGTGGTGAACACGCCGGTGGCGGCAGGGCCAGGAGGTGCCGCTACGGCCGGTCGGCCGGCGGGTACCCGGTGGGCAGGTCCACCGGAGTGCCGTACACACGCATCTCGGCGGCGGCCGCGAACGGCTGGCCGTTGAGAGCGTTCAGCGCGGTGAACCTCACGTAGGAGGCGCGGACCGAGGGGAAGGAGATCCGCTGCATCTGCGGCGAGTCGACGAGGGTGCCCCTGGCCACCGTGGACCAGGTGCGGCCGTCGTCGGAGACGGCCACCTCGTAGTCCCCCACACGGCCGTTCTGACCGCCGCTCTGCCGGTCGAGGTAGCCGAAGCCGTTGACGTCGGCCGGACCGGCCGGCTTCAGCGTCACCCAGTGCGGGTACGGCGCGTTCCCGTGGCTGTAGTCGGTGTGCCAGATGGTGCCCGGGTCACCGTCCAGCACGTTGGCCACCGGGCCCTCCGCCGGTCCCGACGAGAGGTTCTCCGAGTCGGCGGTCGCCGTCATCGAGCCGGGCGAGAGGACCGGCACGGTCGAGACAGCCGCCCTGGCGTCCGCCGACACCGTCTTGGTGACGCCGGAATCAGCGTAGACGGCCGTCGCCTTCCAGGTCGCCGACGTCCCCGCGGCGCTCGCCGGCGGTGTGAGGATCCAGGTGGTGCTCACGGTCGCGCCCGGCTTCACGCTGTCGAAGAGGTTGCCGTCGCGCTTCTCGACCATCGCGGTCCAGCCGTCGGGCAGGCCGTCGAGCCGCAGGGCGACGTTCGTGACGTCGCTCTGCTCGTTGTTGGTGAACGTCGTGACGTACTCGCCCGGCACGCCGGGGCTCAGGTCGGCGCCGGCCGGAGTGGTCACGCTCGCGCAGGCGGCGCCGCCGCTCACCGGACCGAGGTCGGTCACACGGAAGTCGTCGAGGACGAAGTCCGTACCGGCCGCGCCGCCGAGCTTGCGCAGGCCGACCCAGGTGTCGCCGCAGCCGGCGACGATCTCCTTGGAGTAGGTCGCGGTGTCCAGCGCGGGGGCGAGCGTCTCGCGGGTGATGTCCTTGGAGACGGCCTTGCCGTCCCCGACCCGGTCCGCTCCCGTCACCCAGGCCCACTGGCCTTCGACGTTGGTCTGGTAGCGGAACGAGACCGCGTACTTGTGCCCGGCGGTGAACGGCACCGTGGCGGGGACCGTCCGGTACACCAGTCCCGTGTTCTCCTCGTGGGCCTTCAGCGAGTGCTTCCCACCGATGACGTCGTCCACCGCCTGGCCCTTGAGGGTGCCCGAGGCGTAGGGCGAGTAGGTGTTCTTCCAGGTCTTCTGGCTGTACGGGGCGTGCAGCTCGCTGACGCTGGTGCGAGGGTCGGTGGAGCCGCCCGCGTCGCCCTTCACGAACGGCCCCCAGCCGGGCTGGTTGCCCTCGAAGTCGTCGTGGGCGACCACGGTGCCGCCGGACGGGCCGTCCTCGCCCCGCGGCAGCGGCGTGGAGGTGTCGGCCATGATCCGCACGTCGTCGAGGGTGACCGCCGCGTCCCCGGCGGCCGCCCCGATCGCCACGGTGACCTCGCCGTCGGCGGGCGCGGTGAAGGCGACGGACGCGCGCTGCGCGTAGGTGCCCTGCTTGGAGTCGGCGGCCATGGTGTTCCGCAGCGGGGTGGTGTCGAAACCGTTGTGCGCCTTCACCCCGTCGCCGGTCACGCCCAGGGTGACGGCGCGGCGCTGCCCGGCGGCGACCTCGACATGGGCGCTCAGCGTGTACCGCCGGCCCGGCTTGAGGTCCTTGACCTGCTGGGAGATGCCGGACTCGCCGGTGCCGAGCCGCACGACGTTGTCACCGGTGGCGCTGCGCGCGACCGCCGCCCCGCCGCGCGGGTTCCAGGCGTCCAGGTTTCCGGCGTTGAAACCGGGGTCGGCCAGGCCGGTGCCCTCGCCGTAGTGCGCGTCCCGGTGCGGGGCCTGGTTCCCGTTCGGCACGAGGACGTAGGGCTGGTCCTTGTCGCCGGTGAGCGTCACCCGCCCGTCCTGGGCCTTCACCTGGGCGGCCTTCACCCGGCCCTGGTCGGTGAGCTTGTACAGCGTGAAGTTGCGGGTGGAGGCGAACTGCCGGGTCAGGTCGAAGGTGCGGGTGCCGCCGGAGGCGCTGTAGTAGTACATCTTGTCGGCCCGGCTCGGCGAGGAGGTGCCGTTGCCGTCCTTCGCCTCGCCCCAGGGCAGCAGATAGGTGTCGCCGTCGAGCACGACCGTGCCGTCCATCGACACCTGGCGCCTGCCGTCGGCCTTCGCGACCCGGACACCGCCGGTGAGGGTGGCGGACTTGCCGAAGTCCCAGTTCATGACCTGGTAGTGCTGGAGGAACTTGGTCGGCAGGTTGTCGGTCCAGATGTTCCGGTAGAAGGCGTTGAAGTCGTCGTGGCCGGTCCAGCCCTCGAACTCCTTGACGCTGGCCCCGCCGAGCAGCGGGTCCACGTTCCACACGTCGCGGTCGGAGTTGGCGATGAACCGGACGATGTTGGAGTTGATGCCCTTGTTGGTGGCGCCGCCGTAGCCCTTGTCGCTCGCCCAGTGGGACCAGGTCGACGTGCCCTCGAACTTGTAGGCCCACTCGGTCGCGACCTCGAAGCCCATGGTCCGCAGCCGCGCCGCCAGCGAGTCGGCCAGCCAGCCGCTGGAGTAGTAGACGTCTATGTAGAGGCCCTTGAGGCCCGGGGCTTCGCGGCGCAGCTGCTCGAACCGGTCGAGGACGGCTCCGGAGCCCAGGTCGGCGCGCTGGTCGATGTGGTACGACTGGTTCAGCCAGTTCCAGCCGTTGACCTGGCCCTTGACCAGGGCCTCACTGAAGTTCCTCGCCTGCGGGTACGCCTCGGTGGCGTTCACGTGCACGGCGAAGTCGGAGTTGTACTCGGCACCGGCCTTGGTGAGCTTGTTCAGGTCGGCGAGCCCGCCGGCCCGGGTGTTGTAGTTGCCGCCGTAGTCCGGGTGGGCCGAGTCGTGGCCCTCGCTGCCGTAGCCCTTCTCCAGGACCCACTGGCCGAGGTCGTCCGTGGCCATCGAGACGCGCTTGACGTTGTCGAGCGTCTTGAGGAACGGATTGGTCGCCTGGCTGGCGAAGTTGAAGGGGATGTGCTGCACGACGCGCTCGGGCACCCGGTCCGCGCCGAGCGGCCGGGGCATGTGGTCGCGATAGGCGATGGCGCCGTCCTGCCAGTCCACCCGGCCGTCCCCGTTGGCGTCCGCGGCGAGCACGACGGTCGTCTTGGGCAGGGCGTACGTCCTCACCCGCGGGTCGGTGGCGCCCCGGGGCGCGTAGGTGTAGGTGCCGGCCGACAGCTCCGCGCGCCGGGCGCCGTTGCCGGCGTCCACGATCCGCGACTGAAGGCGGGTGTTCCAGTTGTCGTTGTTGTCCTGCGCGGAGTCGTCGGTGGCGTTGGTGATGATGCCGCCCGCCAGGTCGCCGTTGCTCACGAAGCCGTACGGCGTGCCGACGGCGGCCTTGTCGGGGGCCGTGGCGGCGGTGATCGGGACGAACTCGTCGGCCGTGGTGGTCGAGTTCGTCGAGATCTTCGTACGGGCCAGGGCCGTGTGCGGGGAGGAGGAGTCGGCGGAGACGAGTGACTGGTCGGGGATCGACAACTGGTCGACGGTGGAGGCGGCGGCGCCCTCGATGCTCTTCACCGCGAAGACGACGGTCCCCTCGTCGGTCACCGTGATCGTCGAGGTGATGGTGAGGTCCGGCAGATCGGCGAAGACGGAGGTGTAGACGGCCTGGTTGTCGTTCGCCGTCATGGTCGTGGTGGCGGTGTGCGCCTTGCCGTTGACGGTGAAGGTGTCCAGGGCCCGCGCCTGGCCGCCGAGGGATCTGCCGTTCATCGTGTACGAGATGACCTGCGGGAACTCCTTGGCCACCTGGACCGTCAGGCCGGGACCGGTCAGCTCGACCGGTGTCGCGGGGTGGTCCGGGGGAGCCGGCGCCGCCGTCGTGGGCGCGGCGGCCGGGCCGGCGTGGGCGGGAAGGGCGCCGGCCGACAGCGTGCCGAGCGCGAGCAGCGCGGCGGTCGCCGCGGCGGCGCCTGTTCTCGACCGGGGCGTGCGTCGAGGGCGTTGCGGGTGGATGGCATCCACGGTGGGGCCTCCTGATGACTCCGGTACGGGAGAGAGGAAGACACGACCCTTGTCGGGGCCGGTGGGTCAGGGGGTCGGCGTCGCGTCGACGCCGACTTCGGCGACGGCGGTCCACGGGTTGCCGTTCACCTCGGACAGGGCGACGAGCCTGAGGTAACGCGCCGTCGTGGTCGGCACCGGCACCCACCGGGCCTCGGCGGTGTTGGGGAAGGTGCCCTTGGCGACCGGTTCGCCCCAGGTGCTGCCGTCGGTGCTCAGGTAGATCTCGTAGTCGGCGATCCGGCCGTTCCCGGAGCCGCCGCCGCTGCCGTGCCGGGGCAGGTAGGTGACGGCGCAGACGGACTTCGCCGCGCCCAGGTCGAACCGGATCTCGTGCGGTGGACGCGGCTCGTTCCTCGACCACTCCGTGTGCCAGTACGTCGCCGGGTTCCCGTCGATCGCGTTGACGGCCCGGCCGTCCTCCCCGGCGGTCTCCTGGCTGTCCGCGTAGGTGACGGCGGTCGGCCGGGTCGATGTGTCCGCGCAGCTCAGGCGCAGCTGCGCCGAGGCGGTGACCGTGTGGCGGACGCCCTGCACAGTGGAGTCGACCGCGACCCCGAGGGAGGCTGTCCCGGCCTGCGCCCGCTGCGGCGGCGCGGCGGTGAAGGTGGCAGTCCAGGTCGCCCCGGGCGCTACGGTCGACGCGGTCGCGCCGTCCGGGGTCACCGTCCAGCCGGCCGGGGCGGTCGGCCGGACCTCGACCGAGGAGGCGGGTGTGGCGGTGGTGTTGGCGACGGTGACGGTCAGCGTCGCGGTGCCGCCCGGCACGACGGTCGCCCGGTCGGCTGCCGCGGACACCCTCAGCACCGGCGCCAGGGTGAACACCGTGGCCCGGTGGCCGTCCGGCACCTGCTGCACCAGGCGGCCGTCGTCGTCGAGGACGGCCACCATCCGGGTGATCGCGTTGGTGAGGGTGACACCGCCGTCGGCCGCGGTGGCCTGCCAGCGCTGCAGCCGGTTGCCCGCGGCGCAGGTCTGCGCGGTGATCGGGGTGCCGGGCTCGAGCGGGGTGTTGAGGTAGCGGGTGCCGACCCGGGACTCCGCGCAGCGGCCGGTGGCGGCGTTGCGCAGCGTGTAGTAGCCGTCGGCGGTGGTGCCGAGGTCCCACGCCGACTCCGCTGCCCCCATGGTCAGCGGCGCGCCCTCGGCGGCCGTGGTCGCGGACAGGAACGCGTCGCCGCGTGCGAGGGTGTACGTGCCCGGCTGGACCGGCGTCCGGTCCACGTTTTCGAACCCGGGCGCCCGGCCGACCGCGTTCACCCGGGCGGTGAAGGCCGCGTAGTCAGGGTCGGGCTTGGGCCGGCCCCAGGTGACCTGGGAGACCAGGCGCAGCGGCGCGAAGACGTCGGACTCGACCTCGTTCTCGGTGTTGCCGGAGCCGTTGTCCGGCCACATCGTCAGCTTGGCGCCGGTGACACCGTCGGCCGACGGGACGGTCTCGCCGAGGAAGTTCCGCGGGTCCCAGCCGTCGTCGTACAGCTTCCGGGTGTTGACACCGTAGCTGCCACGGACGTGGTACAGCGCGTTGCTCGCGTTCATCAACCGGTGCCCCTGGGCCAGCAGCCGGCTGGGCTTCAGACCGGAGTTGGTCCAATGCTCGACGACGATATCGGGGTTGAGCGGCACCGTCGCGGCGGAGGTGATGCCGTCGTTCCAGATCCGCAGCGTCTTGCCCTTGGCCCTCACATGGGCGTCGACCCGGTTGACGAAGTCCACGAACGCGTCCTGCGGCACGGCGTCCGGGCCGAACTTCTCCTTGGCGTACGCCGCCATCTGCGGGTACCTGGCGTAGTCCGAGCCGAGCATGTACTCGTCCGCGCCCATGTGCCAGTACGGCGTGTCGAACACCGTGAAATACTCGTCGATGATCCGGGTCAGGAAGGTGAACGCCTCGGGCTTGGTGATGTCGAGGCGACTGACCTGCTTCTGCCCGGCGTTGTCGGTGAGTTGCAGGTCGGGGCGTTGACGGATCCACGGCTCGATGTGGCCCGGCGAGTTCACCTCGGGCACCAGCGTCACGTGGTAGCGGTGCGCGAGCCGCTGGAGGGCGGCGATCTGAGGCTTGGTGTAGTAGCCCCATTCGTTCGCCTCGGGGTGGGTGGTGCTCTTCACCTTCAGCTCGATCCACAGCTGATTGAGCTTCAGGTACGCCGCGTCCTTCACCAACCGCTCCAGCGACGGGGTGGAGACGTTGATGATGCAGGCGCAGACGCCGACGCCGCGTTCGGCGTACCGCGGCACGTCGACGGCGCTGCCCGCCGGTACAGCCGAGCCGCTGTGGAACATCTGCAGCAGGGTGCGGGTGCCGTAGAACGCGCCGGCGTCCGTCCGGGCGGTGACGGTGGCGGCGGTGCCGACGGTGAGCGTGTAGCCCTCGGCGCCCAGATCGGTGCGGGAGGTGTCCAGCCGCAGCACGATGTCGCCGGCCTTCGCCGCCTCGGTGCTGTGCACCACGGGCGGCCGCTTGCCGGTCTGCACCGCGATGTCGTCCGCGAACGTCGCGGCCTCGTCGTGCGTGGAGGTGGCGCGCGGGTCGACCAGCACGCGGCTTTGGCGGGTGAGGTGGAAAGCCCCCTCGGCGGGCTTCCAGTCGGGCAGTGCCGGGACCGTCACCGGCGCGGTCGTCGCGTCCGGTGCGGCCTCCGCGCGTGCGGGGGCCGTTCGCGCCGGGGCCGGTGTGGTCGTCAGCGTGGCCAGCGCGGTGACCAGGGCGGCCGGCGTGCCGACGCGGCGCCGGTACCTACGGGATCGGGGTCTCACAGGACCGTTCCTCCTCGGGTCGGGAGGGGGCGCAGGGCAGGGGCTTCACCTGGCCGCCTCCTCATGACGCTGATGGGGGCGGGGGAGACAGTAGGGGAATGGCATCGATAACACCAGATGCTGTTTGCGATTCGCTGTTGGGGATGGCATCGCCGTGCATCGTCGGAGAGCACTGCCGGCTGTCCGCAGTCGGCCGCAGCCGGGCCGGCCCGGTCGGGCACGGACAGGCCCCGACCGGGCACGGCAGAGCGGCGGCCGGAGCCGCCTCCTTCCGGGGCTGCTCCGGCCGCAAGCGGAGGGCTTTCTACTGGTCGCCGCGGCGCATCGGCGCGGTGCTCGCGCGCACGATCAGGGCCGGCTCGACGGACGCGGGTTCGGGGGCGGCGTCCGGGTCCTCCAGATGACGCATCAGATGGGAGACAGCGAGAGCTCCCATCTGCGTGAACGGCTGGGCGACGGTGGTCAGCGACGGCGAGCAGTACTCGGCCAGGGCGATGTCGTCGACGCCGACGACGGAGATGTCGTCGGGCACCCGCCTGCCGAGCTCGTGCAGCGCCCGGATCACTCCGAACGCCATCTCGTCGCTGGCCACGAAGACGGCCGTGACGTCCGGGATCCGGCCCAGGACGAGGCCGTTGCGGTACCCGGACGCGGGCGACCAGTCACCCTCCAGCTCGGGCGGGACGCTCCTGCCCTCCGCCTCCAGCGTGTCGCGCCAGCCCTGGGTGCGGCTGACCGCGTCGAGCCACTCGCGCGGACCGGCGACGTGCCAGACCGTCTCGTGCCCGAGGTCCAGCAGATGCCGGGTGGCCAGGCGTGCGGCCTGGGTCTGGTCGACGGCCACCACCTCGGTGGCGGAGGTGCGCGACCCGTCGATGGTGACGGTGGGAACCGAGCCCGTGAGCTGCTCGATCCGCCTGCTCACATGGATCAGCGGGACGGCGAGGACGATCCCCTCGACACCCTGCTCCTCAAGGCGCGCCAGCGCTCCCTCGATGGCGGAGGTGTCCAGGGAGGCGGTGGTGGCGGTGGAGACCGAGTAGCCCGCCTCGCGCGCCGCGTTCTCGATGCCGTACAGGACGGCGGTGCGCGAGTAGAAGGTGGTCTGCAGCGTCACCACGCCGATGGTGCGGCTGCGGCCGGACGACAGCATCCGCGCCGCGTTGTTCTTGCGGTACCCGAGCTGGTCGACGGCCGCGAGGACCTTGGCCCGCGTCCTCTCCCGCACGTTGGGGTGGCCGGACAGGGTCCGCGACACGGTCTGGGGGGAGACCCCGGCGAGCCGGGCGACATCGGTCATGCCCGGGGGCCGTGCGGCGCCGTCGCCTTCGCTCGGCTTCTTCATGCGTTCCCTCGTCCGCTCATCCCACCGCGATGATAGCGCCCGCACGGCGGTGTCCGTGCTGCTCGGAGTGCCTTTTGCAGCGGAGGCACCCTCCCATTGGCATCGCTATCATCCTGTGTCATAGTTCCGGCACGTCAGCGTGTCCCGGCCGTGCGGCGGACCGCAGGGAAGCCGGGTTCCGCTCTCCCCACCCCACGTCGAAGGAGAGGCCGTGAGGAAGCCAACCACGCGCAGGGCGGCAGTGACGAGCGCGGTCCCGCCCGGACCCGTTCCCGCGCGACGCCCCCGCGGTCGCGGGCCGGCCTCGTGCGCCACCGCACCATGAGAGAGGCACGCCCCATGCGCCGGCCGACGCCTGCCCTGTCCCACCCCGACGGCGAACTCCTGCGGCACGGCCGCCCGCACCGCGTCCTCGCCGGGTCGCTGCACTACTTCCGGGTCCACCCCGACCAGTGGCCGGACCGACTGGCGCGACTCGCCGCCATGGGGCTGAACACGGTCGACACCTATGTGCCGTGGAACTTCCACGAGCGGCACCGGGGCCGGGCGCGCTTCGACGGCTGGTACGACGTCGAACGGTTCCTCCGCCTCGCGCAGGAGGCCGGGCTGGACGCGATCGTGCGACCCGGCCCGTACATCTGCGCCGAATGGGACAACGGCGGGCTGCCCGCCTGGCTGACGGGCACCCCGGGGATGCGGCCGCGGTCCTCGCACGGCCCCTTCCTGGACGCGGTGGCGGGCTGGTTCGACCAGTTGATCCCGCGTCTCGCCGCGCTTCAGACGGCGCGGGGAGGGCCCGTCGTCGCGGTGCAGATCGAGAACGAGTACGGCAGCTACGGCGACGACCACGTGTACCTTCGCTGGGTCCGCGACGCCCTGGTGGAACGCGGCATCACCGAACTGCTCTTCACGGCCGACGGCCCGACCGAGCTGATGCTCGACGGCGGCACGCTGCCCGACGAGCTCGCGACCGCGACGTTCGGCTCCCAGGCGGCCGAGGCCGCCGCACTGCTGCGGGCGCGCCGCCGGGGCGAGCCGTTCGTCTGCGCGGAGTTCTGGAACGGCTGGTTCGACCACTGGGGGGAGCGGCACCACGTCCGGTCGCCTCGGAGCGCTGCGGAGACACTGGGCGACATCCTCGACGCCGGTGGCTCGGTGAGCCTCTACATGGCCCACGGCGGCACCAACTTCGGGCTCTGGGCTGGCGCCAACCACGACGGCGAGGCCATCCAGCCGACCGTGACCAGCTATGAATCGGACGCGCCGATCGCCGAACACGGCGGGCTCACCCCGAAGTTCTTCGCCCTGCGCGACCGGCTCGGCGCCGTGACCAGCCTTCTGGAGCAGCCACCGCCCGCCGATCCCGCGCTGCTGGCACCCCGTGTCGTCCCGGTCGTCCGGGGCGCCGAACTGCTCGGCGGGCTGGAAGCCGTCTCCCGGCCGGTGGACTCACCCCACCCGCCGAGCTTCGAGGAACTGGGACAGTCCTCCGGCCTGGTGCTCTACCGTGCGCACCCGAAACTCCCCGAAGGCGCCCTCGAATTGACCGTCAGCGGACTGCACGACCGCGCCCAGGTCTTCGTCGACGGCGCCCCGGCCGGCGTCGTCGACCGGGAGGCCGCCTCGCTCACCCTCCACGGCACGGGGCGGCGGGTACGGCTGGAACTCCTCGTCGAGAACCAGGGGCGGATCAACTACGGCCCGCTCCTCGGCCAGGGCAAGGGCATCCTCGGCCATGTCCGGGTGGGACGCCGGATGGTCCACGGCTGGACGACGCACCCGCTGCCGCTGGACGAGTGGTCGGCGGAGGAGGTCGACCGCGCGGCGGCCGCCACCGACCCGCGGGGACCGGCCGGATTCGCGACGGCACGGTTCACGGTGGACGAGCGGGCGGACACCTTCCTGGCGTTTCCCGGCTTCGGCAAGGGGTTCGTCTGGATCAACGGCTTCCTGCTCGGCCGGTACTGGGAGATCGGCCCCCAGATGACGCTGTACGTCCCGGCGCCGCTCCTGGTGCCGGGCGAGAACACCGTCACCCTGCTGGAGCTGGAATGTCTCGGGGAGCGGATCGAGTTGCGCGACGCGCCGGAGCTGGGGGAGACCGAGGAGTACGTCGAGACCTTCTCCTCGTAGCGGCACCGACAGCACGGCCGGGGTGAGCGCCGCAGGGGAGTCGGGCGGATCAGGGCGCCGTGAACAGGTTCGGGAAGCGGGGCGCGAGCCAGGGCCTGCGGCCCCAGGCGATGACGTGCCCCCGTGCCATGGCCCGCCACGGGTTGAGGCGGCCCAGCGCGATGAGGAGGAAGGCGACCGGTTCGATCAGGATCGTGCAGTCGGGCCGGATCGCGGGCCCTGAGGCCACGTGCACGGCGCCGTCGTCGAGAGCGACGCCGAACGCGGCGCCGCCGCGCAGGCGGATGGCGTAACGCGCCGTCATGCCCGCGGCGGACGCCGCGGTGACCCTCGGCATGACCAGGAGCATGAACGGCATGCACAGCCCGACACGGGCACGGTCGACCATGTGCGGGCGGCCCAGCGCCCGGGCCAGGTCGTAGCCGTGGCCCAGCATGTGCGTCAGGAGGTAGGACGCGAGCGTGGCCCTGTTCATGCGGCCCAGCGGCGTGACGAGCGCCGGGTCGTCCGCGGCGCCCTCGTCCGCGGCCCGGTCCACGGCGTCCAGGAACGCCTCGGCCTGTTCCACGATCATCGCCGCGAGCGGCTCGGGCCGACGCTCCTCGAACGCGGCGAGGGCCCGCGCGTTGGCCGCCGCCAGACTCTGCGGTGTGCCGTCCCCGTAAGGGCGATCCCGCCCGCGCGCGAGGTCGGCCATCAGCTCGTTGGCCAGCGCCAGATGGGCGGCCGCCTCGCCGACCGTCCACTCCGACCGCGGAACGGGAAGCGCCGGGTCGGCCGCGCCCCGCAGCAGCGCGGCGATGTCAGCGGCGGTCTCACGTATCGCTTCCGCGAGCCCTTCGGGCAACGGCCGCCCGTTGCCCGGCCGCACTGTGGGATGCACGCCCTTGGACCCCTTCCTGTCTCGTGTACGCGCGGTCGAGTTCCCGCTGTGAACGAGGGCCGAGCGTACCGGGTCGGGCAACCGGCGGATCGGTACCGCGACGGCTGCCCCACGATCCCGGCCGGGCCCGCTCCCAGGGTGCCCGACGGGGGATCAGAAGACGATCCGGGCCCGGCGGGCGGCCACGAGGGCGGCGTCGGATCCGGAGACCAGTTCCAAGGGCACGTCCGGATCGCGTCCGGCCAGGCCGCGCAGATAGGCGACGGCGTCCGCCCGGACGACCGACGCGGGCAAGCCCGAGCCGATCAGCCACGTGCCCCCGGCGGGCCCGGTGAGCTCCAGCACGACGGGTGCTCCGGACCAGGTCAGGGCCAGGTCGCGGATCACCTGCTCGACGATGAGCCGGTCGTGCTCCCCCACCACGAGGGGCTGCCCCGTGGCCCGTGCCAGGTCGACGCGGTGCATCCACAGGTCGCGGTTGTAGATGGTGTCGAGCAGATGGCCCACGGACATCCGGGGTGCCTCGGCCACACCGGTGGCGACCCGGGCGCGCCGCATCAGCCCCGGGCGGCGGCGACGGGCCTGTACGGCGCGGGGCCACAGCAGCGCGAACCGCTCGGCCAACTCCGGTCCTGAGGCGGTGGCGTGGTCGGCGATCTGGGCCGCCATGTGGGCGTCGACCGGGCCCATGCCCCGGTGGCGCCGCCTGCCCGTGATCTCCCTACGCACCATGGTGGCCAGGGAGATGTTGTCCTCGCACTGGGCGACGAGGTGGGAGACCAGCGTGCGCACGTCCCACTCCACGCAGTCGGTGGGACGGTGCCAGTCCTCGTCCCCGAGCTTGTCGAGTACGTCCATGGCGGCCCGGCCTTCCGCCTCTGCGATCGCGGCCGACTGGTCACGACCGGTCTGCGGCAGGCGTGCGGCCTCCCCGTAGGTCTGAGTCATCGCACTCGCCCTCCTCGGGGGCGTAGAAGTGGAAGAACATGTCGACCGTCGTCCGGGTGAGCCGGGTGAAGCGGCCCTCCTCGACCCGCGCGGACGGTTCGTTGGCGAGCTGCTGGCTGATCACGCCGGCCATCAGCGCCGTGTAGAGGGCCATCCCGTCCTCCTCGGCGGCGGCGGGCGACAACTGCCCGGCGCACACCGCGGCCTGGAGGGCGGCCCGCAGGAGTTCCAGTTGCCGCACCGCGGGTTCGAAGGCCCGCGGGGTCGGTTCGAATCCGGGCACGGGCCGCCAGTACAGCAGTTGTGCCAGGACCGGATGGGCCATCGCCCAGGCGACGGTGGCCTGCTGGCCCGCCAGGAGGGCACCGCGCGGATCCCGGGAGAGCACGGCCCGGTACGGCTCCAGGACGTCGACCGTCTCGCGCATCCCCCGCTCGAACAGCGCGTCGTAGACGGCCGTCTTGGAGGGGAAGTACTGGTAGAGCGAGGGCGGCCGCATACCCATCCGCCGGGCCACCTCGGCCATGCTCAGCGCGGCCACGCCTTCTTCCGCCATCACCTCGAGCGCGATGTCGAGGATCTCCCGCACGGTGTCGTTGCGCCGGCGCAGCCTCCGGTCCTCCCTCATGTCCTTAGGAAAACCTAATGGGCGTAGGGGAGTCAATACCCCGTCAGTTCCACGATCGGACACGCGGGGAGAGGGCATGCGTCGCGATCGCCCGGGCGTTGACGTGCGGTCAGGACTCCGCGACCCTCCAGTGACCGTGGCTCGCTCCGACCGCCCCGCGGACGGCTCGCGTCACGGCGGCACCCGCTCACCGACCTTCCGTACGGAACGGGTGTGGTGCGCGTACGGATGGGTGGTGGCGCGCGTGCGGATGGGCGGTGGCGCGCGGAAGGCCACCGTCAGGACGGGGCCCGGGTACGGATCAGGTCCACCGTCCGGTGCCGTAGGGCAGTGCCCCGTCGAGCAGCCGGTCGCGCAGTTCCTGCCGACGGACCTTGCCCGTCGCGGTGAGCGGGAGCTGGTCCAGGGGCAGCACCGTCGGCTCGCCGAGTGGCGGGAGGTCGGTCACGGCCTGCTTCCACGCGTCGAGGTCCAGCGTGCGGCAGTCCGCCGGCCGCGATGTCCAGCGGCCGGCTCAGACGGACCGTCGTCCCGGTGCCGCGGTCGGCCAGGACGTCGAAGAACGGTCCGGGGGCGAGGAGTTCCATCGGGTGACCTCCGAGGAATCCCGTTACGCGCACGGGAGCTGATGGAAGGTGGGGCGCGACGGGTCGGGCGGGCCTCCGCTCGGAGCGCGGGGACGCGGCTCGGGTCCTTGCCCCGCCCTTCCGGCTCAGGCGAGGCCGGTGATCGTGAGATTGACCGCCACGAGTGTGACGACCAGGATCCGGTGGGCCCGGATGCCGATCAGCCGGCCGCGCAGGACGTCACCGCGCACCATGCCGACCGTGAACTGCCGGACACGGGTCGCCTTCAGCGGGACGAAGGCGAGCGGCAACCACCACGGGGCGAATCCCAGCAGCGGCGCGGTGACGATCGCCATGGTCTCGAGTAGCGACAGCGCACCGATGAACAGGCGGTTGCCGCGGAGGGACAGCGGACACGCGGCGGTCGGCCGGCCCACCGCGCGGTCACCTGCGACGTCGTGGGTGTCGGAGTACACGCCGAACAGGACCGGACCCAGCCCGAACAGGAACGCCTCCACGGCCGCGAGCCCGGTCGCCTCCCCGGCGAGCAGGCCGAACAGCGGCAGCACGAAGGCGCAGCCGACCACGGCGAGGAACACTTCCTGGAATCCCCGGTAGCTGAGCCGCAGCCCCCACGAGTACTGCGGGACGACGACGGCGGCGGCCACCAGGGCGAGCACCGCCCACAACGGTCGGTGCGGCGCCCAGACCAGCGCCGCCGTCCAGCACAGACACCCGGCGACGAGCGCGCACCAGGCGAAACGGACCGCGGCCGCCTCGGTGAGCGTCCCGGCCGGCAGCGGTTTGCGGGCCAGTGCCCGTGCCTGCGCGTCGGGGCCGTAGTTCGCGGCGTCGCTTCCGTTTCGGTAGCCGGTGACGTCGTCGAACGCGACGGCCGCCGCCACCAGGCACACCTCGCCCAGCAGGAACGCGAGCAGTGTCGGCAGCGACCCGCCGTCGAGCCGCTGGGACGAGGGGAGCAGCGACCAGACGACGGCCAGGCTGAGGTAGTAGTCGACCAGGCCGAGCTTGGCCGGCCGGAGGTAGGCGGGCAGCCGCGCTCCCGGGTGCCGGCCGGTACGGACGCCGGCCTCCTGGGGCGGCGGCTCCGTGGCGGTTCCGGTGCTGAGCTCACTGGTCATGGACGCTCCCTGTGGTCGTGGCGTCGGGCGTCCGCGGGGCGCGGAGCAGCGGTGTCGCCGTGGTCCAGGTCTTCGTCATGCGGTGAACTCCCAGGGCGTGCCGGGCAGGACACAGCCGGCCCGGGTCAGTGCGGCGCCGAACCGCGGGTCCGCGGCGAGTTCGGTGAGGTCGGACGTCAGCGGTACCGAGGGCCCGGGACGGCGGGAGGCGTCGGCGCCGGATCCGTGCCGGGTCAGTACGGTCGCGGCGGAGAGCAGGGAGGTGTCCACCCGCAGGAGTGGGGCGCTGCCGTGCCGGTCGCGGCCGCTGGTGGAGCGCGCCGCCAGCGCGGCCAGCACCCCCTCGGCGCAGACCAGACCGCCGAGCACGTCGAGCAGCGTCATCAGCGAGGGCGTCGGTGGCTCGCAGTGCCGCCCGGTCAGCCCGGCCAGACCGCTGCCCGCCTGCACCAGGTAGTCGGTGCCGAGCGGCGGGGTGGGCCCGAGGGCCTCGCCCCAGCCGGACGCCCGGGCATGGACGAGGCCGGGCCGGACGCCGGCCAGATCGGGGGCGTCGAGGCGCCACGCGGCCGCCTTGCCGGGGGCCCAGTCGTGCAGGAACACATCGGCGTCGCGGACGAGTTCGCGGAGCGTGCCGCGGCCGCCGGGGGTCCGCAGGTTCGCCTCCACCGCGTCCTTGCCGTGGTTGAGCGCCAGGAACCGGGCCGAGCAGCCGCCGACCAGCGGCTCGGTGCCGCGCAGGGGGTCCCCGCCCGGCGGTTCGACCTTGATGACCCGGGCCCCGAGCCGGGCGAGTACGTGCCCGGCGAGCGGCCCCTGCACCTGTTCGGTGGACTCGACGACGACCAGCCCGGCGAGCGGCCCGGACACCGTGGGGGAGGCCGTGGCGGGTGAGGGCACGGAGGGCCCCGCCGCGGTGGGCAGTGCGCTGACGGTCCATGGGGTCTCGGGCAGGGCGCCCGGGTCCGGTGCGTCGGGGCCGCGGACGGGCAGCACGCTGACGTCGGTCCGGGCGGCCACGGAGCGGATCACCTGGTAGGAACGCCGCGCGGCGACGCGGTGCAGTGCGGCGGGCAGCGGGCAGACGGCGGTGGCGAACCGGTTCTGGAACGGCGACCAGCCCCGGCGGATCGCGGTCCGCTCGGCGTCGAGGAGGGTCCAGAAGCTCTGCCAGGCCTCGGCGTCGAGTGTCTCGATCTCGAACCTGACCCCGTCGGCGCTGGTGAACGGCGGTGCCGCGGCGTCCGGAGCGGGGGACGTCATCGGCACCGGCATGTCCGGAGGGTGCGTACGGGCGGCGCTCGCCATGGCCAGGTACTGGCCGGTGGCGAGCAGCGCGCCCTGCGCCACCGAGGTGCGCACCCGGCCGATCCGGGTGCCGCGCGCGGCGGCGTGGAACGCGGCGAGCATGCCGGTCACGGCGAGCACCCCGGCCACCGTTCCGGCGTAGTCGAGGCCGAGCGGCGTGGGCGCCCCGTACCGGCGCCCGTGGATGTGGGCGATGCCGCAGGCGGACTGCACATCGGCCTCGCTCGCCAGGGGCAGCGCCACCGGGCCCGCCCAGTCGATGGCGCAGGTGAGGCTGCCGGCACCCGTGGCGGCGACGAGGGTGCCCGCGTCGCCGGTGTCCAGGGGGCCGTGCCCCGGGCCGGTGGTGGCCGGTTCGCAGCCGAGGAGCGCCAGGTGATCGGCGGCGACCGCGAGCGCCGTCGAGCCGCCCGCGGTGCTCACCTGGATCCCGGCCAGCGGCCGGTGCGGTTCGGGCGCCCGACGCGCCTCGGTCCGTACGCACGCGTCGACGCTCACCGAGCCCGCCGCCCCTGCACGGAGTAGATCACGCACGAGCCGGCCCGGAACTGCGGATGCCGCATCACCTCGCGCACCTCGGCGAGTTCGGCGTCGGTCATGCCCGCGGCGACGAGGCGGTCACGCAGGTGGTGGGTGTGGTGGATCAGGAGGTGGACGCCGGGCGAGTCGGCGTGCCACGGCATCAGGAAGGGCACCGGGTCGATGTCGACGAGCCCGACGTCCCGCATTGCTCCGGCGGCGTGCCGTCCCCAGTTGCCGTCCGCTCCCGCCTGTGCGAACACGCGTGCCTTGGCCGCCAGGAACCGCTCGTACACCTCGGCTCCGGCACGGCTCGGCGCGAGCAGGGCCGGGCCGTAGTCGAGGTCGAACTCGTCGAGCTGGAGTCGGCCGCCCGGGCGCAGGGCCCGGGTCATCGCGGCGAGTGCCGCCCGGCGCTGCGGCAGAGGGAGCAGCACCAGACGGGAGTGGACCAGGTCGAAGGCCTCCTCGGGCAGCGGGTCGCGGGTCACGTCGTGCCGCAGCGTCCGAAGGCGCGGGTGTTCGGGGAGGTGCACCGGATTGATGTCCATGGCCACCACCTCGCCGGTGGGCGCCACGCGTTCGGCCAGCCAGGTGGCGACGCCGCCGCCGCCCGCGCCGACCTCGAGGCAGCGCCAGCCGTCGGTGACTCCGGTGCCGGCCAGCCGCGCGGTGGTGATCGGGTCCAGCGACGCGGCGAGGCAGCGGTGCTGCTCGGTCGCGTGGACGTTGTCGTTGTCGAAGGCGTATCCCTCGCCGGGATCCGAGACCGCGGTGGCGGGTGCGTGGAGAGCGGACTTCACCAAGTGCTCCTGGGATGCGGGTGAGTACGGGACCGGGCGCGCGGATGAGGCCGGGGCGACCCCGGCCCCGTCCGCCGTGTCAGGAGGAGAAGCTGCCGGACAGCTGCGTGGTGTGCATGCCAGACCGAGGACGCCCGCGAGGGACGCGGCGGCTAGGGCGGTGGCGAAGCGCTTGCCGACAGCGGTGCATGAGATCTCCTTGGACATCGCGGGCCCGTTGCCCGACGACACACACAGAAGATCACATTGAGCGACAGTCAGCTCGCTCTCCGTGGCGACTCTGTCCGTGGCCGCGCTGCGGCATCCCCGCGGTGCGGCCCGGGTTTGCCGCCGGGCCGGCCGGTTCCGGGGGCACCTGGGTTTCACCGCGCTGAGTGAGCATGATCGCCCGGTCGGAGGCGCGCGTCCTGTCGGCCTCCGGGGCCTGCGGCGGCCCGGTGCACAGCGGCGGCGGCCGCCGGCGAGCCGTCGGGCCCGTCCGGTCACTGGGGCCCCGGCGGGAGGGAGAGGCACGGATGGTGCGCGATCTGGTCGTCGTGGGTACGTCGGGCTACCGCTCGCCAGGACCGCCGGCGCCGCCGGGCTCACCGTCACCGGATTGGATGTGTTGCGGCAGGTCGTCGCCGGGATGAACGCCGGGCGCTCGCACATGCGGGACATGACCGACCACGAGGTGCGGGGGGTTCTCGCCGCCGGCCGTCTGCCACGCCCGGCCCTCACCCCCGCCGTGGCGTGCCGACCGGTACGGCGGCGGTCCTCCCGACGCAGTCAGCGGCTTCGCGGGGTCACCAGGCCCGACTCGTAGGCCAGAACGACGAGTTGGGCGCGGTCACGGACCCGGAGTTTGACCATGGCCCGGTTGACGTGGGTCTTCGCGGTCATCGGGCTGATCACCATGCGGTCGGCGATCTGGTCGTTGGACAGCCCCTGCGCGACCAGGGCGACGGCCTCGCGTTCGCGGTTGGTCAGCTCCTTCAGCCCCGGGCCGACTCCCGTGTCGAGCGGCTGGGTGACGTACCGGCTGATCAGCTTGCGGGTGATCGACGGCGCGAGCAGGGCGTCGCCCCGCGCGGCGACGCGCACGGCGTGCAGGAAGTCCTCCGGCACGATGTCCTTGACGAGGAATCCGGCCGCCCCGGCCCGCAGCGCGTCGAAGACGTACTCGTCCAGGCCGTAGTTGGTCAGGATGACGACGTGCACCCCGGACAGCGCCGGGTCCGCGGCGATGCGCCGCGTCACCTCGATGCCGTCGAGGACCGGCATCCGGATGTCGACGAGCGCGATGTCGGGCAGGTGCTCCCGGACCAGGGCCAGGCCCGCCATCCCGTCACCGGCCTCGGCCACCACCTCGATGTCGCCCTCCATGTCGAGCAGCGCCCGGAATCCGCTGCGCAGGAGCGGCTGGTCGTCGACCAGCAGGACACGGATCACGACGTCTGCTCCACGGGGAGTTCGGCTTGGACGGTGAAGCCTCCCTCGATACGCGGCTCGGCCCGCAGCCGGCCTCCGAGGGCGGTGACGCGCTCACGCATCCCGAGCAGTCCCACGCCGGGCACCGGGGCGGTGCCCGGCGTGGCCCTGCCGTCGTCGTCGACGCGTATCGTGAGCGCGTCCGGTCGGCAGTCGATCCGGACCGACGCCGAGTCCGCGGCGGCATGCCGGGCGATGTTGGTCAGCGACTCCTGAACGATCCGGTAGACCGTCCGGTCCACCGCGGCGGGCACGTCGTGCCGTTGCCCCTTGATCGTCAGCGTCGCGTCCAGGCCGATGGCACGGGCCCGTTCCACCAGCTCCGGGACGTGGTCGAGACCGCGCGGCGGGGCCGTGTCGTCGTCGCGCAGCGCCTCCAGGGTCGCGCGCAGCTCCCGGCTCGCCTCACGTCCCGCCTCCTGGATCGCCAGCAGCGCCGCCGGCACCTGTTCGCCGCGCCTGCGGGCCACATGGACGGCGACCTCGGCCTGCACCTTGATGATCGAGATCTGGTGGGTGAGGGAATCGTGCAACTCCCGCGCGATGTGCAGCCGTTCCTCGTCGGCGCGGCGCCGCGCGGTCTCCTCCCGGGTGCGTTCGGCCTCGTCCGCCCGCCGCTCGGCCTGCCGCAGCGCCTCGCCCGCCGCGCCGGCCGCGATCAGCCAGGCCACTTCGAGGGCGCCGCGGGCCTGCGCGAACGCCTCGCCCGTGTCGTGCAGGGAGGCGAGGGCCGCGAGGGGGAGGGCGGCCAGCATGGCCACGCTCGCCGCGACGGTGACGGTGCGGTGCCCCGCCCGCATGGCGGCGTACACCGCGAACAGGTAGGCGACGGCGGGCACATCGAAACCGACCGCCTGGTAACCCACCGCGCACAGTCCGGTGACGGCCAGCACGGGCAGCGGGGCACGGCGGCGCGCGGCCAGCGCCAGACCGCCGGCCACCAGCAGCGCGTAGCCGAGCAGTCCGAGGTCGTCGGCGGAGTGCCCGCCGGACAGCCCGGTGGCCAGCAGCGCCCCCGCCACGCCGACGGCGATCGCCCAGTCCCCGACACCGGCCGGGACACCGAACCGTGCTCTGTCCATGGGCGCACCCTAACGGGACGCCGCCGCGGGCGGATCACGCTGGCGGACGAGCGCCCCTGTACCGCGCCCGCGGTACAGGGGCGGCGCCCGCGGTATCCGCCGCGGCCGCGTGCGCCGCCGGTGGCAGCCCAAAGTGTCCGCGCCTGAGGGACGTTCGGCGGCGGGTCCGGCGGACATGATCGGGCGACGTCCAGTCGCAGGAGGAGAAGATGACGGCAACCGACACCCCCCGTACGGAAGGAGCCCTGGCGGGACTGGCCCGGTTCTGCTACCGGCGGCGCCGTCTGGTGCTCCTGGCCTGGATCGTCGGCGTGATCGCCGTGGCGTTCGCCGGCTTCGGCTTCGGCGCCGCCCCCGACAACGACTTCTCCGGCGGAAGCTCCGACTCCGCCAAGGCGCAGGCGCTGATCGAGAAGCACTTCCCCGAACGGCAGGGGGACACGCTGACTCTCGCGATCAAGGCGGAGAAGGGGATCGACGACCCCGCCGCCCGGCAGAAGATCGAGAAGGTCGTCGCCGATCTGGACGCCTCCCCCCTTACGGGGCCGGTGACCTCGCCGTATCAGGACGAGGATCTGGTGACGAAGGATCGTCATATCGCCCGTACGACCATCCCGCTGACCGCCAAGGATGTGAAGAAGACCGAGGTCAAGCCCCTGGTGACCATGGTCAAGGAAGCCTCCGGCGACGGCGTGACGCTGGGGCTGGGCGGGGAGAAGGCGGAGAAGGCCGAGACACCCCCGCAGGGTTCGTCCGAGAGCGTGGGCATCGTGGCGGCAGCGGTGATCCTGTTCATCGCCTTCGGGTCGCTGGTGGCGATGGGACTGCCGATCGTGACCGCCCTTCTGGCGATCGTCGCCGGCCTCGCCCTGATGAAACTGGTGGGGTATCTGGTCCCCTCACCCGATTTCACCGCGATCCTCGCCGCGATGATCGGGCTCGGCGTCGGCATCGACTACGCGCTGTTCATCGTGACCCGCTACAAGGACGGCCTGCAGGCCGGTGACGAGCCGGAGACCGCCACGGTCAAGGCCATCACCACGGCCGGTCACGCGGTCCTGTTCGCCGGCACGACCGTCGTGATCGCGCTGATGGGCCTGATCGTCATGGGTCAGCGGCTGATGACCGGGGTGGCCGTCGCCACGTCGGTGATCGTGCTGGTGACGATGATCGCCGCGGTGACCCTGCTGCCGGCGTTCCTGGGCTTCACCGGCCACAGGATCAACTCGCTGCGCCTGCCCCGTCGCACGTCCCGCCGGAGCGGGGCCGACGGTGTCCCGGCGCGGGAGCGCCGTACCCTCGCCGAGCGCTGGGCCGGTGTGGTGCAGCGCAAGCCGCTGGTCGCCGCGGTGCTGGCCGGCGCGGTCCTGCTGGTGCTGGCCGCCCCCACGCTGTCGATGCGGCTGAGCAACCCCGACGCCAGTGTCCAGCCGCGCGACAGGAGCAGCTACACCTCGTACAAGATCCTCTCCGAGGGTTTCGGTCCCGGCTACGGCGCACCCCTGATCTTCGCCACCGAGGTCGGCTCCGGCCACACCGGTCTGGGTCCCGTCGTCGAAGCGGTCGGCAAGACCGAGGGCATCGCCCACACCACACCGCCGCAGGTCAGCAAGGACGGGCAGGCCGCGATCTTCATGGCCTTCCCCCGGACCGGATACCAGGACGAGGCGACCGCGGACGTGGTGCACCGGCTCCGCGACGACGTGCTGCCCAAGGCAGCCGGCGGCGAAGGGGTCTACGTCGGTGGCCCGAACGCCGGCACGATCGACATGGCCGACGACATCGGCTCGCGCTTGCCCCTGATGATCGCGGTCGTCATCGCGCTGTCCCTGGTGCTGCTGATCGCGCTGGTCCGGTCGGTCACGATCGCGCTGCAGGCCGCCGTGATGAACCTGCTGGCGATCGGCGCCGCCTACGGCGTGCTCGTCGCGGTCGTCCAGTGGGGATGGCTGGGCTCGGCCCTCGGTTTCCCCACCGAGATGCCGATCACGACCTGGGTACCGATGATGATCTTCCCGGTCCTGTTCGGCCTGTCCATGGACTACGAGGTCTTCCTGATCTCGCGGGTCCGTGAGGAGTACGAGCGCACCGGCGACACCCGGACGGCCGTCGCTCGCGGGATGGCGCGGACCGCCAAGGTCATCACGGCCGCGGCCGCCATCATGGTCGCCGTCTTCACGACCTCCCTGCTCGGCCCCGACGTCGCGGTCAAGCAGGGAGGGCTGGGCATGGCCGTCGCCGTGCTCATCGACGCCACCATCATCCGGATGATCCTCGTCCCCGCGGTGATGGAACTGTGCGGCAACGCCAACTGGTGGATGCCCGGACGCCGTTCGCCGAAGGCGACCGCGGCTCGAGGCGCCGAGGTCGCGGAGGAGGCCAGGGTCTGACCCTTGCTCCAGCCGGAGTGCGGGGGACCCTTGGGTGGTGGGGTCCCCGCACGACCGCGAGACAGGCTCGGCATGATGGCCGGATGATTACCGCGCGCGCCCTCAACCGCTCAACCCTCGCCCGGCAGTTGTTGCTCGACCGGGAGCCGCTCACCGCCGCCGACGCGGTGCGGCGCGTGGTCGCTCTTCAGGCACAGCAGCCCGCCTCGCCGTATTTGGCGCTGTGGAACCGGCTCAGCGGCTTCGACCCGGCCGGCCTCGACGCCGCCGTGGCCGGCCACCGGACGGTCAAGTCGACGCTGATGCGGATCACGCTGCACATGGTCCACGCGGAGGACTACCGGGAGTTCCGCGAGGCCATGGAGCCGACACTGCGCGGCTCCCGGCTCGGCGACTCCCGCTTCACGGCGTCCGGGCTCACCACCGCCGACGCCCACGCGCTGATCCCGGGACTGCTGGAGTACACCGGCCGGCCGCGGTCCGCCGCCGAGGCGCGGGGCCGCATCGAGGAGTTGCTGGGCGCGCCGGTGGAACCGGCGGCCTGGCGGATGCTGCGGCAGTACGCGCCGCTGTGGCACGCGCCCACCGGAGGTCCCTGGTCGTTCGGCACCCAGCAGTCGTACGTCGCCGCCGGCACGCCGCCGGAGCTGGCCGACCCGGACGCCCCCGTCGCGGGTCTGCGCACTCTGATACGCCGTTACCTGGAGGGCTTCGGCCCGGCGTCGGTGGCGGACATGGCGCAGTTCGCGCTGGTCCAGCGGGCCAGAGTGAAGACGGCGGTGCAGTCACTCGCCGCCGAACTGGAGCAGTTGGAAGGCGCCGACGGCACGGTGCTGTACGACATCCCCGGCGCGCCGCGGCCGGCCGAGGACACCCCGGCCCCGCCCCGGCTGATGGCGATGTGGGACAGCATCCTGCTGGCCTACGCCGACCGCGGCCGCGTCATCCCACCCGCGTACCGCAGGCTGGTGACGCGCGTCAACGGCGACGTACTGCCCACCCTGCTGGTCGACGGCTACGTCGCCGGCGTCTGGCGTCCCGTCGACGGAGGAATCGAGGCCACCGCCTTCCACCCGCTTCCGGAGCACGTCTGGCGGGGACTGGCCACGGAGGCCGGCTCGCTCACGCGGTTCCTCGCCGACCGCGAGGACACGGTCTACCGGCGCTACGGCCACTGGTGGACCAAGGGGCTGCCGGCCGCCGAGACACGCCTGCTGCGCGGCGACTGAGCCGTACCCCATGCCGGTGCCGGCCGACCCGGCCGCCCGAACGAGGGGTGCGGCGCGTAGCGTCCGGTCCTATGGAACCCATGGCGCACGTCCAGTCGGCACAGGGCACCCGGCCTCGGGCCCGTGACCTCGGCATCGTCGTCGGGCAGGGCGGTACCGGGCCCCTCAACGCGATCACCGATGTGCCGGGCGTCCGGGTCGGGCACACCACCGTCCGGCGTCCTCCCGACGTGCACAGCGGAGTGACCGCGGTCGTGCCCGGCACCGTCGGCCCCCACTCACCGCTGCCCGCCGGGGTGTTCAGCGGCAACGGCTACGGCAAGCTCATCGGCACCACCCAACTCACCGAACTCGGCACGCTGGAGACCCCGGTGCTGCTCACCTCCACCCTGTCGGCGTTCCGGGTCGCCGACGCCCTCGTCGGGTGGATGCTCGAACGGCCCGGATGCGGCGAGGTGCAGAGCCTCAACCCGGTCGTGGGCGAGTGCAACGACGGCTTCCTGTCCGACATCCGCGCGCGGCCGGTGCACGAGGAGCACGTCCGGGCCGCGCTCGACGGAGCGTCCGGCGGTGCGGTGGCCGAGGGCTGCGTCGGCGCGGGAACCGGAACGGGAGCCCTGGGGTTCAAGGCGGGGATCGGAACCGCCTCGCGCACCCCCGAACTTGCGGGCCGGCGGTGCACGGCCGGGGCCCTGGTGCAGGCGAACTTCGGCGGCACACTGCGGGTGCTCGGCCGCTGCGTCACACCTCGGTGCCTGGGCCTGACCGAAGCTCCGGCGCCGGTCGCGGAGACCGGCTCCTGCATGATCGTGGTGGCCACGGACGCCCCCGTCGACGCGCGGCAACTCACCCGCCTCGCACGGCGGGCCGTGTTCGCCCTGGCCCGCACCGGCGCGGCCTACAGCCACGGCAGCGGCGACTACGCCATCGCCATCGGCACGCGACCGGAGGCGGGCGCCCCGGTGACGGACGCCGAACTGGGGCCCCTGTTCGAAGCCGTCCTCGACGCCGTCGAGGAGGCGGTGCTCAACTCCCTGCTCGCCGCGACCACGACCACGGGCTTTCGCGGCCGCACCCTGCCGGCCCTGCCCGCGGACCGGCTGCTCGAGGCCCTCAAAACTCCTGCGCTCTGATCGGTCTCGTACGAGACGGCGCGGCCGGCCGGCTGACCCCGGACCAGCGGCGGCACGCGATAGGCCGTGGCTATCAGCCGCATTCGGCAATCGCGCATTGTGACGGCCCGGCCCTTCGGAGAGCCTGACCACGTCCGGCAGCACGGCCGGCGTTGGTCCAGCGAAGGGGAGGGCATGGCACAGTCACAGCACCTTCGGCGCAACTTCATCGATGGACAATGGGACCCGGCCGAGTCGGGACTGACCAGGGAGAACACCAACCCGGCCGACGTCAGCGACCGGATCGGGGAGTTCGCCGAGTCGGGCGGCGTCGACGTGGACCGGGCGGTCGACGCCGCCACGGCCGCGCTGCCCGGCTGGCGTGCACTCGGGTCGGTCGGGCGAGCCGAGTTCCTCGCACGGGCCGGAACCCTGCTCACCGAACGGGCCGAGGAGTTCGCCGCCGCCATCACCCGCGAGCAGGGCAAGCTGCTCGCCGAGGCACGCGGTGAGGTGGCCCGGGCACGCGCCGTACTCGACTTCACGACCGGGCAGGCGCGGCTGCTCGGCGGCGTGACGGCGCCCGCGGAGGACGAGCGCACGTTCGCCTACACCTTCCGTCGCCCGATCGGCGTGGTGGGTCTGGTCTCGCCGTGGAACTTCCCTCTGGCGATCCCGATGTGGAAGGTGGCACCGGCGCTGCTGTCCGGGTGCACGGCGGTGCTGAAACCCTCGCCGCTGACCCCGCTCACCGCGGCCCTGCTGGTCGAGGTGTTCCAGCAGGCCGGAGTCCCGGACGGGGTACTCAACCTGGTGCAGGGCGACGTCGCGGCCGGCGAGGCGCTCGTCGCCAACCCGGCTGTGGCGGGCATCAGTTTCACCGGCTCGCTCGCCGTGGGCACCGCCATCCAGACCGCCGGCGCGGACCGCCTGCTGCGCACCCAGCTGGAGCTCGGCGGCAAGAACGCGGTCGTGGTCTGTGACGACGCCGACCTGGACCGGGCCGTGGACGCCGTCGTGCACGGCGCGTTCGGGCAGGCCGGACAGCGGTGCAGCGCGACGAGCCGCGCGGTGGTGGACGTACGGGTGCGGGAGGAGTTCCTCGAGCGGCTGGTGCCGCGGGTCGCCGGGCTGCGCGTCGGCCCGGGTGACGACCCGGCCTCCCAGGTGTGCCCGGTGGTCAACACGGTACGCAGGGACGCGGCCCTGTCGGCGATCGCCGGGGCTCAGCGCGACGGCGGCAAGGTGCTCTGCGGCGGCGGCCCGGAGGAACGGGCGGACCTGCCACAGGGATGCTACGTACAGCCGACGGTGATCCGGGACGTCCCGTGGAACAGCGAGCTCGCCCAGGAGGAGGTCTTCGGCCCGGTGCTGGCCGTGGTCGACGCGGACGGGTTCGACGACGCGATACGGATCGCGAACTCGGTGAAGTACGGAATGAGCGCGACGGTGTTCACGGCCTCCCAGTCACGGGCGTTCGAGGCGGTGGAGCGCTTCGAGGCGGGGATGCTGCACGTGAACCGGCCGGGCGTCGGTGCGTACGCGCATCTGCCGCACACGGGCGCGAAGGCGTCCCAGTACGGGCCCCCGGAGTGTTCGCCCCAGGTGTGGGACTTCTACACCGCATGGCATTCGGCCTGCATCGCCTACTGACCCGGAAGACCGGTCCGGAAACGGTGAGGAGCCCGGCGGGAACGTTCCGCCGGGCTCCTCACCGTCCTGCGCTCAGCCGCCGATGTTCTCCTCCGCGAGTCCGAAGGACAGGGTCATGCCGGCGCCGCCGACACCGTTGACGACGGTGACGGCCGGCTCCGGGGAGACGACGAGTTCGGTGCGCCCGTCCCGCAGCGAGGGGTAGTAGCCCGCCCAGCGTTCGGTGATGCGGGCGTCGGGGAGGGCGGCGAAGGTGTCCAGGTAGGAGAGGACGGCCTCGTTGATCTCCTCGTTCTCGAACGGATCGTGCGTCATGCCGTAGGCGTGGCTGTCGCCGATCGTCAGCCGTCCGTCCGCCGTCTGGGACATCAGGACGTGGATGCCGTGCTCGCGGTGGAACGGCAGCTCGACGGCCATCCGGTCGGCGAGCGCGGCACGAGCGGTCAGGCCGTTGAAGGCCGCGTAGTGCAGCAGGGTGAGACCGCCGCAGAGCATCGGCCCGAGCTGCCGGCCGCCCGGCTGCACGCCGGTCCGCATCATCTGGAGCTTGCAGCGGACCAGGCCGCTCTCGGCGAAGACGTCCGGATAAAGCGTCGCGAAGTCGTTCCCGCTGCACACGAAGACCCGCTCGGCGTGCCACTCGCCCGCGGTCGTGGCGACAGCCGGCATGTCGATCGAGCGCACGGTGGTGCCGAACCGGATGTCCACCCCGTACTCGGCGACGAGGTGTTCGGCGACGGCGGGGATCGCCCGCCGGGGGTCGACGTTGACCTCGGTGGGGCTCCACAGGGCGGCCAACAGACCGTCAGGCCGGGCGGTTGCGCTGCGCTCGGCCGCCTCGCGGGCGGTGATCATGGTGGTGCCGCGTTCCCGCGCGGCGGGCGCGGCGGCGAGGAACTCCTCGAGGACCGCCACCTCGTCGGGGTGGTGGGCGAGGTGCAGCGAGCCGGTCTGCTCGGCCCACAGCCCGGTCTTGGCGGCGATCTCCAGCCAGATCTCCCGGCTGCGCAGCGCACGTTCGTAGACGGCGCCGCGTTCCTGGCCGATGGCCCAGATCATGCCGAAGTTGCGGATGGAGGCGCCGACGGCGAAGTCGTCGCGTTCGAAGACGACGACGCGTTCGCCGCGGCGGGCCGCGGCCAGGGCGTGCGCGAGTCCGACGATGCCTGCGCCGACGACGACGGTGTCGGCCCGGTTGACGGTCATGGAATGTTCCTCTCTGAGTACGGCGGAAGGTACGGCGAGGGGTCACGCAGGAGTCCTGAAGGAACGGAGCTCACACACCGGCCGCGCGCGGCGTCCGGTTCCAGTGCGGCAGCATCAGCAACCCGGCGAGCAGCGCTGCGACGGCGAACCCGGTGAACAGCACGCCCCCGGAGAGGAACCCGGGCAGCAGGCCACCGAGGATCGCACCGACGGAGCCGCAGCCGTTGACCAGCCCGGCCGCCGTGCCCGCACCCTTGTCGGTGCCGAAGTCCACCGCGGCGACGCAGGAGATCATCGAGTCGGCGGCGTACACGCTCAGTCCGATCACGGCGAGGACGCCGATCATGACCGCGACGCTGCCGGTCGCGGTGAGCGGCATGAACAGCGCCAGGGCCGCCGTCAGCAGGGCCAGCGCGAGCACGCACGGCGGTACGCGGCGCGAGGCGAACAGCCGGTCGGAGAGCCAGCCGACGCATATGGGAGCGAGAACTCCCGCCGCGCCGAACGCGATCGGGACGAGGACGGCACCGACCTTGTCGAGGTCGGGCAGCCGCCGGCTGACGAGTACGGGACCCCACAGCAGGATCGCGTAGCGGGCGGGTTTGAGGAGGAAGTAGGTGGCGCCGAGGGTCAGCACCATGCGGTCGCGCAGCGTCTCACGGTAGAGGGCGATCCCGCGGCTCCGTTCACCGGTCTCCAAGGCCGGTGCGGGCCGCCCGCCCGGCGCCGGCTCCCCGGCCGGTGCGTCGTCCTCGGCGATGCCCGCGTCCCGCGGGGAGTTCTTCTGGAACGCCGCGAACAACAGCAGTACGGCGCCGAGCGTCGCCGCGCCGGAGAAGAACGCGGCCCGCCAGCTGTCGAAGAGGGCGTACGCGATCCAGCCGAGGAACGGGGGCGCGGCCAGGCCGCCGAACGCGTAGTTGGTGCTCCACAGTCCGAGAGCCCGGCCGCGCTGCCGCATGGGGAAGAAGCTGCCCATGTTCTTGCACAGCGGTGCCCAGCCGGCCGACTGGGCGAGGCCCTGGACGACCATCGCGCCGCCGAAAACCAGCAGAGCACTGCTGAGGCCCATCACGCAGGCCGCGGCGATGGCACCGATCATGCCGCCGATGACGACCACCCGGGGACCGAAGCGGTCGGCCCACATGCCCCACAGGAACTGCCCGGCCGCATAGGCGGCGAGGTACACCGCGTCGATGACGCCGAGGGCGTGTTCGGTGAGGGCGGTGTTGGCGGCGGGGTCGTCGAGGATGCCGAGCTTGGCGACGGAGAAGGCCTGGCGCACGAAGTAGAACCCGGCGTAGGCGAGCCAGGTCACGGCGAAGATCCGCCGTCGCCAGCGGACGGCGTCGGCATGTGCCGGGCCGGTCAGGGGAGTGCGGTGCGGTTGCGGTGGTGCGAGGTCGGCCATGGCGGTGTCCTGTCCCTCGTCTGGGGCGGATGGGCTGGCGTGGGGGGCGGCAGCGGGCATGGCAGGGCCCCGGACGCTCGTACTCGGGGCTCGGCGGGCGGGCCCCGGCGGCCGGGGCCGGTCGCCGACGGGTGTGCTGGACGGGTCAGACGGAGAGCGGCTCACCTGCCGCGATCGCCGTGCCGACCCAGAACGCGTCGAAGTTGCGCAGGCGGTGTCCGTCGGGCAGACCGGGGACGGGCGCGTTCACGAGGAACGGCACCTTCTGCTCGGACAGCCCCCCGTGCGAGCGCAGGGGCTCGGTGAAACCGGAGATGTCGTGCCGGGCGGGCGTCGTACCGAGCACGGTGTTGCGTTCCGCGATGACGACGAGGTCGCCGATGCGGTCGCCGGGCAGCTCGAAACGGGCGGCCGCCTCGTCGCGGGTCAGCACCGTGTCCACGCCCTCCAGGGCCTGGAGTCGGGCGGTGACGGCGCCGGTGTCGGCGTGCTCGGGCAGATGGACGGTGGCGTAGGAGCCCAGTGCGCCGTGGTGCACGGTGTACGGGTCGGTGATCGGCAGCACGACCCGGGCGGAGCCCGGCTCCAACTGGGCGTCGAGGACGTCCTGGAGATGGATGACCCGGGCGTTCCCGTCGCGGTCGGCCTTGGCGTTCATGCCGTGGTCGGCGGTGACGACGAGTACCGCGCCGAGCGCGTCGATGCGCTCGAAGTACTGGTCGAGCATGGCGTAGAAGTCGTTGGCGACGGGCGATCCGGGGGCGTGCTTGTGCTGGATGTAGTCGGTGAGCGACAGGTACATGAGGTCGGGGCGGTCCTTGTCGAGGATGTCGGCCCCGGCGGCCATGACCAGTTCGCTGAGCTCGGCGCTGTAGACGGACGGCAGTTCCATGCCGGTCCGGGCGAGGACCTTGCCGATGCCGTTCTCCTCCTCCGTGGCCTGGTCGGCCTTCTCGGCGGAGAAGCAGATGCCGTCGACGAGACCGCTGCCGAGGAGGCGGCGCAGCTTGTCCTTGGCGGTGATGACGGCGACCTTGGACCCCTGCTGCGAGAAGGCGGCGAACAGGGTGGGCGCGCGCAGCAGTTCGGGGTCGTTCATCATGACCTCGGTGCCGGCGGCGGTGTCGTAGAAGTAGTTGCCGCAGATGCCGTGGACGGAGGGCGGCACCCCTGTGGCGATGGACAGGTTGTTCGGATTGGTGAAGGACGGCATCGTGCAGTCGGCGCGCAGGTCGCTGCCCGCATGGAGCATGCGTTCCAGGAAGGGCATGCGGCCGTCGGCGATGGCCCGCTCGTGGTAGGCGTCCTCACTGCCGTCGATGCACACCACGACGACGGGCCGGCGGGGCCGGTGGTAGCGGCGTCCGTTCACTGTCAGCGGTTCGGTCATGTGCGGATCCACCTCTGAAGGTCGAAGGAGCCGGGAGGGCCATCGCGTCGGCCGTCCCGCTGTTTCATGGGTAGCACCGCGCCGGGGACGGGCAGAACCACCGGATTCGCTATGACGGTCATAGCCGCGGACGGTGCTCTCGCCGCCTCTCGCACCCTCCCCACCAGGGTGTTCTGACGCTAGAGTCGGCGGCTCGGGTGATCGGCGACGGCCTGAGGGAGGCGTGTGGAACTCAACCTCCACCGATTGTGGATCTTCATGCAGGTCGTGGAGCACCAGGGCTTCTCGGCGGCGGCGCACCGTCTCTACATGAGCCAGCCGTCGGTCTCCAACCAGGTGCGCCGGCTGGAGCAGTCCCTCAAGGTCACCCTCATCGACCGCTCGGGAACCCGGGCGCGGCCGACTGCCGAGGGCGAGATACTGGCCGAGTACGGCAAGAGGGTGTTCCTGCTGGCCGAGGAGGCCGTCGCGGCGGTGCAGCAGGTGAGCGGTCTGGTGTCGGGACGGCTGCTGGTCGGTGGCTCGACGACCGTCGGCACGTATCTGCTGCCGTCGCTCCTGGCCCGGTTCCAGGAGAGGCATCCGGGCATCGAGTGCGACATCTTCGTGGGCAACAACGAGGCGGTGCTGGAGCGGTTGCTGGCCGGGGACATCGGTGTCGCCGTGGTCGCGGGGGTTCCGGCGGAGTCCCGGCTGGTGCCGGAGACGGTGCTCGGCGAGCGGCTGGTGCTGATCGCGGCGCCGGGGCATCCGCTGGCGGCGCGGGACCAGGTGAGCCCGGGGGACCTGAAGGGCTGTCGTATTTTGCTGCGTGAGCCGGGCTCGCAGACACGTGAACTCCAGGAACAGGCGCTCGCGGAATGGGAGCTGACCGAAGTGTCACGGGGTGAGGTCTGGGGCCCCGAGGCGGTCAAGCAGTGCGTGGCGGCGGGCCTCGGACTCGCCCTCATCTCCGAGCACGCCGTGGTGGACGACGTACGCGCCGGGACCCTGACCGTCCTGCCGGTCGACCCGGCCCCGCGCTCCAGGCCCGTCAACCTCGTCCGCCGCAGGGACCGTCTGCTGTCCCCGGCGGAGCGCGCGTTCATCGAACTACTGCGCTCCGTAGGCCAATGGCCGCGTGAACTCCCGAGGCCCGCCACGTCCTGAACGGCGGCCGGTGCCCCGGTCGGCCGGTCATACCGGAGATCCGGGGACCGATCGCGTACGAGACGGCGCGGCCCGGCTTCCGCAGGACGTTTTGTGCTGTTGCACAATCGTCGTGTGCCCGTCTCGGTTCCCGACCTCCTCAGCGAACCCGCCCTGCGGCTTCGCGCCCTGAGCAGCCACTGCCACGACGAGGACCGGCGGATCGGCTGGGTGTCCACGACGGAACTGCCGGACCCGACCCCGTTCCTGCGCGGTGACGAACTGGTGATGACGACGGGCATGCTGGACCGGGACGACGCCGAGTGGATCCGGCTGCTCGGCCGGCTGGCGGAGCTTCCGGTGGCCGCGCTCTGCTTCGGCACCGGCCTGGTGCACCAGGACGTGCCGCCCGTCGTCGTCGAGACCGCCGAGCGGGTCGGTCTGGCCCTCCTGGGCTCACCCGTGGAGGTGCCCTTCGCGCAGATCAGCCGGTGGGTGGCCGACCGGATCTTCGCGGAGCGCTACGACGCGGTGCGATCGGCCGTCGTCCTCCAGGACCAGCTGGTCCGGGAGCTGCTGTCCGGTCACGGCCTGCGCGGGCTGATGCGGCGGCTGCACCGCGAACTGGGGGCGGGGCCGGTGGCCGTGGTCGAGCCGGGTGGGCGTGTGCTGGCGCGGCATCCCTCCTCCTCCGAGTGGCCGCAGGCCGGTGCGGACGAGGGGGCGGCGGTCGACGCGGGGACGTCCGTGCCGATCGTGGTGGACGGCGTGCCGGTCGCGTGGCTGCGCACCCGGCTGGGCACGGTGCGGCAGGACGTGCTGTCGTTCGCCACGAGCATCATCGGCCTCGAGGTGGCCCGCCACCAGGCCGTGCTCAACGGCCGGCGGGAGCTGCTGGGCCAGCTCCTCGAGGACGTCCTGCACCGCACGGTCTCCGACGCCGACGCCCGCCGTCGGCTGACGGCGTACGGCCTCGCGGTGGAGGGGCCGCACGTGGTCGTGGTCGCCCGGGTCGGCGGCGCCCCCGCGCGGCTGCGCAGCCTGCCGTGGACGCTGGGACCGCTCCTGGAGCGTGAGGGCGACCGGCTGCCCACCGCACTGATCGACGACACCGTGATGATGATCGTGCCCGACGGCGTCGATGCCGCGGCCGCCGCCCGTACCGTCGCGGACCACCTGACCGTGCTGGACCCGGAGGTCCGCGTGGGCGTGGGCGAACCGCGACGCGGGGTGGCCGGGCTGCGGCTCGGCTACTTCGAGGCCCGCCAGGCGGCGCAGGCCGGCCCCGGGGTGCACCGGGCGGCGCCGCTGAGCATCGCCGGACTGCTGATGGGCAATCTGGACCTGCCGCTGCGGGAGCTGGGCCACGCCGTGCTCGCGCCGCTGCTGCGGCACGACGAGGAACAGCGGGCCCAGCTGGTCACCACGCTGCGGTCGTACCTCGCCCACGACTGCGCGTCCGCCGCGACCGCCCGGGAGCTGACGCTCCACCGCAACAGCCTGCGCTACCGGCTGCGGCTGATCGAACAGCTCACCGGCCGTGACCTCGACCGCCTGGCCGACCGCACGGAGCTGTGGCTGGCCCTCCTGGCACTGGAGGCCGACCCCGCCGGCGCACCGCCGGGGCAGTGAACGGGCGCTCCCGCCTCCGCAGCCGTCAGGGGATGGGGGAGGGCGATCCGGCCCTCGCCCCCGGCTCGGTGGTGAGGATCATGCGGTCCGGTACGTGGGCGGTGTCCCGGCGGGCCGTGAGCCAGTAGAGGAAGGCCGGTACGGCCAGGCCGACGATCCAGGAGATGTCCGTGCCGCCGAGCGGCTTCACCAGCGGGCCGGTGTAGAAACTGGTCGCCAGGAACGGCAGTTGGACCAGAAGGCCGATGCCGTAGACGACGAGTGCCTTGACGCGCCATGCGCCGTAGCGGCCGTGCGGGTCGCTCAGGGCGGGCAGGTCGTAGCGCTCCTTGGCGATCAGGTAGTAGTCCACCAGGTTGATCGCCGACCAGGGGGTGAAGGCCGTGAGCAGGAAGAGCAGGAAGTCCTTGAAGGAGGACAGGAAGCTGTCCTTGCCCAGGAGGGCGACCGCGGTCCCCGCGATCATGATCCCAGCGATGTAGGCGGCGCGGCCGCGTGTGGACAGCGCGCGCTGCCCGCGGAAGCCGCTGATGCCGGTGACCATCGACATGAAACCGCCGTAGGTGTTGAGCACGTTCACCGTCAGCTTGCCGAGGGCGATGACGAAGTACAGGAACGAGGCCGCGAGGCCCGCGCCGCCCAGGCCGACTATGTAGCCGACCTGGTTGTCGACGAAGGCGCTGCCGGCCGCGGCCGCCGCGAGCGCGCCGAACGTCATGGACCACTGGGAGCCGAGGGCCGAGCCGCCGAGGGTCCACCAGAAGGTGGCGCGGGGAGAGGTGGCGCGGGGCAGGTAGCGCGAGTAGTCGGCGACGTAGGGGCCGAAGGCGAGCTGCCAGGAGGCGGACAGGGAGACGGCGAGAAGGAACAGCGGCAGGTCGAAGGAGCGGTTGGCGAGGAGGGCGCTCAGTTCGGCGTGCTCCAGGAGGCGGATGCCCAGGTAGATGAAGGCGAGCGCGCAGACGACGCTGGCCACCCGTCCCAGGGTGTGGATCAGCCGGTAGCCCACGAGCGTGGTGACCGCGGTCACGAGGGCGAAGATCACGATGCCCGTGGTGTCGCCGAGGTGCGTGAGCCGGCCGACCGCCTGGCCGGCCAGCACGCTGCCGCTGGCGAAGAAGCCGACGTACATCACGATGACCAGGACCAGCGGGACGACGGCTCCGCGGACGCCGAACTGGGCCCGACTGGAGATCATCTGCGGCAGGCCGAGGCGGGGCCCCTGGGCGGAGTGCAGGGCCATCACCGCGCCGCCCAGCAGGTTGCCGAGCAGCAGGCCGATGATCGACCAGAAGGCGCCCCCGCCGAAGACGACCGCGAGCGCGCCGGTGACGACCGCGGTGATCTGGAGGTTCGCGCCCAGCCAGAGAGTGAACTGGCTGAACGCGCTGCCGTGCCGTTCGGCGTCGGGGACGACATCGATCGAGCGTTGTTCGACCACGCCTGTCATAGATATGCCCTCTTCCACAGGTCCACTTCTGAGATGCATAGGGTCATTCAGAATGGGATCGTATGAATGAGAGGTCAATACTTTGCTGCAAAATATGGGCTGAGGATTGCCTGGGCCAGGTGGCGAGGCCCGCACCTACGGCCCGTGGCCGCCCGGACTCACCGACGTCCCCCGTCCCGGTCCTCGCGGAGCCATTGCCCGACGACCGCGTCGGTGTGCTCGCCGAGAGCCGGGCTCGGAGCCGCCGTCCCGTGGACCTCGGAGGCGGTGTCCGCCCCGTCCGTCGTGCCGTCCGGACCGAACCGCGCCGGCTGGCGCAGGTACGGCGTGCGGCCCAGTACGGGGTGGTCGAACTCGCCGACGAGCCCCCGCCCGCGGATCTGCTCGCTGTTCACCGCATCGGTCAGGTCCCAGATCGGGGCGGCCGGGACTCCCGCGGCCTGCGCCGACTTCAGGGCCTGCTCCGTGGTCAGGCCGGCGGACCACCGCTCGGTGATCTCCCGCACCTGCTCGATGTGGTGCGCCCGGGCGGTGTCGTCGCGGAACCGCGGGTCCGACGGCATGTCGGGCCGTCCGACCAGCCGGGCGAACCGGGCGAACACCGCCTCGCCGGCGACCGCGATCGCCACCAGGCCGTCGGCGGTCCGATAGGTGTCGAACGGCGTGGAGACCGGATGCCGGTTGCCGACCCGGCCGGGCAGGTCTCCGGTCGCCGTGAGCAGGCTCATCGCGGTCACCTGGAGCGAGACCAGGGAGTCGAGCATGGCCACGTCGATGTACCGGCCCCGGCCGCTGCGCTCCCGGTCGAACAGCGCGGCGTTGACGGCCCACGAGGCGAACAGCCCGGCCACCAGGTCGCCGACCGACTCGCCGACCCTGGTGGGCGGCCCGTCGGGCGTGCCGGTGCCGGCCATCAGACCGGACATGGCCTGGACGATCAGGTCGTAGGCGGGGTGCTCCCGCATCGGGCCGCTCTGCCCGAAGCCCGAGATGCTCGCGTAGACCAGTCGCGGGTTGGCCGCGCGGAGGGTGGCGTGGTCGATGCCGAGCCGCCGGGCGACCCCGGGACGGTAGTTCTCGACGAAGACGTCGGCCCGCTCGGCCAGCCGCAGCAGCAGCGCGTGGTCGCCGGGGTCCTTCAGATCGAGGGCGATGCTGCGCTTGCCGCGGTTGAGCTGGGCGAAGTACACGCTCTCGCCCTCCCGGAACGGCCCGAGGTGCCGGGCGTCGTCACCGCCGGGCGGCTCGACCTTGACCACGTCGGCGCCGAGGTCCGCCAGCAGGGCCGTGCAGTACGGGCCGGCCAGCACCCGGCTCAGGTCGAGCACGCGCAGGCCGTGCAGAACAGTCATGGCTTCACGCCTTTCGGTCGGGGGCGGCCGGATCACACCGCGGCATGCGGAACGTAAGCCGGGGGCCTTCGGGGCGTCGATGTGCGGCTGCACGAAGATCCGTCGGATCGTCGTGCGCACGCACATTGGCGCGGCGGGCGGGCTTGCGTCGCAATGGAGCCGGGCCCGCACCCGAGCCGCACTCCGCCACTCCGGCACTTCGCCACCCGGCTCTCCGACACTTCGCCACCCGACTCTCCGACCGAGGAGCACTCCATGACGACGCCGTACCTGCTGCCCCCGATGTACGACGAGTTCCGCGCCGCGGCCCGTGCCGTCGCCGAGAAGGAACTGGGGCCCCGGGCCGCGGAGGTCGACGCGCGGGGCGGGTTCCCGCACGAGAACTACGACACGCTGGTGGCCGCCGGGCTGCACGCACCCGGCATCCCGGAGGAGTACGGCGGCGACGGTGTCGACGCCCTCGCCGCGGCCATCGCCGTCGAGGAGGTCGCCCGGGTGTGCGCCTCCTCGTCCACCATCCAGACGTCCAACAAGCTCGGCGTGGTCCCGCTGCTGCTGGCCGGCACGGAGGAGCAGCGCCGGCGCTACCTGCCCGAAGTGGCCTCCGGGGAGGCGCTGATGGCCTACGCCATCAGTGAGCGGGAGGCGGGCAGCGACGTCGCCGCGATGCGCTGCCGTGCGACGGCCGACGGGGACGGCTGGGTCCTGGACGGCGTGAAGACCTGGATCACCTCGGCCGGTGTGGCCAGGTACCTCATCGTCTTCGCGGTCACCGACCCCGACGCGGGCTCCCGCGGCATCTCGGCGTTCGTCGTCCACGCGGACGACGACGGCATCGACTACGGGGAGCCCGAACGGAAGATGGGGCTGAAGGGCTCCGTCACCCGAGAGGTGTACTTCGACGGCTGCCGGATCCCCGGCGACCGCCTGCTCGGCGAGCGCGGCAGAGGGCTCCGGCTGGCGCTGGCGACCCTGGACCACACCAGGGTCTCGGTCGGCGCCCAGGCGCTCGGCATCGCGCAGGGCGCCCTCGACCACGCGGTCGGCCATGTGCGGGAACGCCGGCAGTTCGGCAAGGCCGTCGCCGACTTCCAGGGCGTCCAGTTCATGCTCGCCGACATGGCGATGAAGGTGGAGTCGGCACGGCAGATGGTCTACGCCGCCGCGGCCCGCAGCTCGGCCGGCTCATCCGACCTCACGTACTTCGGCGCGGCCGCCAAGTGCCTCGCCTCCGACACGGCGATGGCCGTGACGACCGACGCGGTGCAACTGCTCGGCGGCTACGGCTACACCAAGGACTTCCCCGTCGAGCGCATGATGCGCGATGCGAAGATCACCCAGATCTACGAGGGGACCAACCAGATCCAGCGGATCGTGGTGGCCCGCAACCTGCCGTAGCCACCGACCCGCAGGACCAGCGGTCGGCTCATGTGCGGGTGAAGACGGGCTGGGCCAGGTCGGCCACGCGCGTCGGCAGGCCCAGCAGCGCGACCTCGCGGAACTGCCAGAGCAGCGCGCCGGTGGGCGGGTGGACCACCATCCCGCGGCGCAGCGGCAGTTGGAGGAGCGGTCGTCCGTCGTCGGCGGTGCGCCAGCGGGGGATGTCCGGGTCGGTGAGCCTGTGCAGGGGGATGGGGTGCAGGGAGTGGACCTCGCGCCGGTCGCGTGCCGGAGTCACCGGTGCTCGGGGGATCACGACGACCGGGGTGATGACGAAGCCCGAGTCGGTGACGAAGTCGTCGAGCAGCCCGGCCACGTCGCCGGGTTGCGCCGAGATCCCCGTCTCCTCGGCGAGTTCCCGCAGGGCTGCGGCCACCGGGGTCTCTCCGTCGTCCAACCGGCCTCCGGGCAGGGCCCACTGGCCGGCATTGCGGCCCCGGGGCGCCCTCTTGATCAGCAGGACGTGGGCCTGGCCACGGTGGCCGAAGACGGTGAGGCACACGCCGGCGCGCCGGGTGGCCTGCGGCGCGGTGGCCTCGCGTCGTTCGAACGCGGCCAGATTGGCCCGTATCCGGTCGGCGGCCTCGCCCAGGTGGGTGACCGGCGCGGTGGCCGCGGATCCGTCAGGCGTCGGCAGGTTCATGCGATCCTCCTGTAGGCGCGAGGAGTTCGCGCTCGATGAAGTCCAGCAGAACTCCGCGCATCCGCTCGGCGCTGACCTGCGGTGCCCCGGTGAGCACCTGGATGGCCAGGCCGTCGGTGAGCGCGGTGATGCCCAGGGCCAGTTGCTCGGCGTCGGCGTCGGCGCGGAACTGCCCCTGGCGCTGCCCTCGCCGGATGATCCGGACCACGGCCTCCCGCCAGCGGGCGTAGAAGTCGTTGTGGATCGGGCGCAGTTCGGGACGCAGTGCCGTCTCGGCCCAGAACTGCAGCCACACCAGCCACTCGTTGCGGACCCGGCCCGGTGCGGGCAGCTGCATGTCGATGAGCTTCAGCAGGCGTTCGTGGGCGCTGTCCACGGCCCTCAGCTCGACACTCTGCCGGTCGAAGGCGCTGTGGACGCAGTGCAGCAGCGCCGCGCTGAGCAGGTCCTGCTTGGTGGGGAAGTAGTAGTGCACGGCGCCACTGCTGGTCCCGCAGGCGCGGGCGATGTCCGCGATCCGGACGGCGTGGTACCCCTGTTCCGAGATGAGCTTCCAGGCCGCGTCCAGGAACTCGTTGCGCCGGCGCTCGTCGCCCGCCCGCTCGGCTTCGCCGGTCTCCCGCGCCGGTTCCGCGGTCTGTTGCCCGGCCGCCGGAGCCGGTCCCGTGCCCCTGCCGTGCACCAGCCAGTCGACGCTGACCCCGCCCGTCGCGGCGACGGCCGCCAACTCCTCCGGTGTGAAGCGGCGGTTGCCCCGGAGCGACTTGGAGAGCTTGGTCGGCTCCAGACCGATGCGCACCGCGAAATCCCGGTGCGTGTCCGCGACCGCCTCGATCACCTGACGCACGCGTTGCGCTGTTTCTCCCATGCCGCCGAACCCTAACCGCGTGATTGCTCAAATCGCAACACCCCAGGTATGTGCGGGTGCTGGCCCCGAGCTGCTCCAGTTGATGAAAACCGCAGGCAGTGCACCTATTGACAGTGCCTTTCGGTGCGTCTCAGAGTGAGGGGCAATCGCCAACCGGCGCATCAGTCAGTCGATGTCCCAACGCCAGGGTTCCGGCCGCGATCCGGACACCAGGCCCGGCACGAAAGAGAGCACTGTGGGGACGACACCACTGCGCCCTGATGTACACGACGGCAAAGTCGTGCTGATCACGGGCGGCGGCACCGGAATCGGCCGGGCCGTAGCCGCCGACTTCGCCGCCTGCGGGGCGCGCATCGTGATCTGCGGCCGCCGCAGCGGCCCGCTGGAGGACGTACGCGCCCGGATCGAGGCCGCCGGCGGCACCTGCCTGGCCGAGGCCTGGACATCACCATGATCATCGGCCTGGTCGTCTCGGCCGGCCTGTATCTGCTGGTCTGCCGATCGCTGGACGTGGAGGGCGAGCGCGCCGTCGTCGACCACGCCGACGACGGCCTGGACCCGGACGTCCCGCCGGGTACGTCGCTGACGGCACACACCGCGTGACCACGGCCGCCCCCGTCCCGTCCGGTACGCCCGTGCCGTTCGGAACCCCCACCGCGCAGGCGGAGCCCTTCCGGGTGCCCCTGCGCGACGGAGTCCGCCTCCACACCCAGGTGTACCTGCCGCCGTCCCCCGCCAGGGTGCCCGCGGTGCTGATCCGCACGCCGTACGACACGACACATCCGGACACGCTTCTGCCGGACATCGCGGCCCGGTTGACCGAAGCCGGAATGGCCGTGGTGACGCAGGACGTGCGGGGAAAGATCCGCTCCGAGGGCGTCCCCGTGCCCTTCACCGCGGAGACCTCCGACGCCTGGGACACACTGGAGTGGATCACCGGGCAGCCCTGGTCGGACGGCACGGTGGGCTGCTGGGGCAACTCCTACTACGGCTGCACCGCCTGGGCGGCCGCCACCTGCGGCCACCCGGCCGTGCGGGCGCTCGCGGCCCGGCTGACCACGACCGACATCGGCGGCGAACTGGCCCACCGCAGCGGAGTTTTCAGACTGGGACCGATGGCGGAGTGGCTGACCTCCACCTGGGCCGGCCGCGCCAACCTGGTGCCCCGCCTCGACTGGTCCGTCCGGCCGCTCGCGCGGCTGCTCGACCATCTGCCCACCGGGTCCTGGGAGTTGCCGCCGGCCGCAATGGGCCCTCACACCGCCCGCCGGCGGACGCTGGCGCCGGATGGCGTTCGGCGGCCGGGCTCCCGGGCACGGGCGGGTGCCGACGCTGCACTGGACGGGCTGGTACGACCCGTTCTCCACCGGGCAGTTGCGCGACTGGCGGCGGGCGCGGGACAGCGCCCCGGCCCGCTGCGCAGGGCACCGCAGTATCTGATCGCCACCGCCACCGACCACCACGACGACGTGCTCACCGCGCACGGACGGAGCCCGGACCACCTCACCGACCCCCTCGCCCGGGAGGCCATGCTGGACCGCACACTCGGCCCGGTGATCGACTTCTTCCGCCACCACCTCTGCGGCGGGGGAGGCCAGTTGGTGCCGCCACCCGTCCGCTGGCAGGGCGCGGGGACCCGGCTGCGGGCGGCCGCGAGCTGGCCACCGCCCGACGCGGAGGTCCTGCGGCTCCATCTCACCGGAGCCCGGGCCGCCGCGACGGCCGGCCCGGAAGGCGGAGCACTGTCCCCTCGGCCCGGCACCAGGCATGCCCCGGCGCTCTGGGACCACGACCCCGCCGACCTGGTGCCGGCCACCGACGGCGACTGGTGGCGACCGCTGCTCGCCCTGCCCGACGAACGCACCGTCGAACGGCGCCCGGACGTCCTGACCTTCACCGCGACCGCGGCTCACCGACCGCTTCAACTGGCGGGCCCCGCCCGCCTGGTGCTGCCCGTCACCTCCACCGCGGCCGTGAGCCACCTCGTCGTCAAACTCTGCGACGTGGCCCCCGACGGCACCAGCCGCCGGATTCTGGAGGCGCCTTACCGGATGGACACCGGAGGCCCCTCCTGGCACCGGGCACCGGTCCACCTCGGGGACACCGGACACCGCCTCGAAACGGGACACCGGCTCCGCGTCCAGGTGGCATCCAGCTGCTTCCCGCTCTACCTTCCGCACACCGCGGGCCCCGAGCACCCGTGGCGTGTGCGGCACGCCGCCGGCAGCAGCCAGCGGCTGCTGACCGGCGGACCGGACGGCGCCTGCCTGGAACTCACCGTGCTTCCGGGCACGCACACTCGGCCGTCATAGGGGGCCACCGGGCTCCGCCCCGTTCACCAGCGAAGGGACAGATGACTCGTGGACATTCAGGGTGCTGCGGACCTCCCGCAGCGGATCGGCGTCGTCGGCGCCGGACAGATGGGCTCGGGCATCGCCGAGGTCTGCGCACGGGCCGGCCTGGACGTCCTCGTCGCCGAGAGCGGACCCGACGCGCTCGCCGCCGGGCGGCGGCGCATCGAACAGTCACTGGCCCATGGCGTGCGCAGGGGAAAGATGTCGGAGACCGACCGCGAACAGGTCCTCGCCGGGATCCGACTGACCACCGATCTCGGGGACTTCGCGGACCGCGACCTGGTCGTCGAGGCCGTCGCCGAGACCCAGCGGGCCAAGGTCGACGTCTTCGCCGTCCTGGACAAGGTCGTCGCACGCGAGGACGCCGTCCTCGCCTCCAACACCTCGTCGATCCCGATCGTCCGACTCGGCATGGCCACCACCCGGCCCGAGCACGTCATCGGCATCCACTTCTTCAACCCGGTCCCGGTTCTGCCCCTGGTGGAGCTGGTGCCCTCCCTGGTGACGGGCGAGCGGACCCGGGCACGCGCGGAGCGCTTCGCCACCGCCGTGCTCGGCAAGCGGGTCATCCGCTCCACGGACCGTGCCGGGTTCGTGGTGAACGCGCTCCTCGTGCCATATCTGCTGTCCGCGATCAGGATGCTCGAATCCGGTGTCGCCTCCGCCACCGACATCGACCAGGGCATGGTCCTGGGCTGCGCGCACCCGATGGGCCCGCTGGCGCTCGCGGACCTGATCGGGCTCGACACCGCGCAGGCGATCGCCGAATCGCTGTACGCCGAGTTCAAGGAGCCGTTGTACTCTCCGCCCCCGCTGCTGCAGCGCATGGTGGAGGCCGGCCACCTCGGCAAGAAGACCGGCCGCGGCTTTCACTCCTACCCGGCCGCCTGAGCCCGGCGTCCGACCGGTGTGACGGCCGGACGCGCGAGCGCAAATTCGATGACGTCGAATTCGCCGGCCGGCTCCAACAACCGCCCCGGCAGAGGCGGTCAGGGTGCTCCTTCGGGGTGCACGGCCCGCACGGCCTCGACGACGGCGCCGCTGTGCACCAGGTCGACGGCCGCGCGGACCCGGGGGTACAGGACGACGTCCCGCGTGATGTGGTCGATGGCCCGCCCGTCGGCGGACCGGGTGGTGCGTACGAGATCGAGGACAGCCCGGCTCGCGCTGGACAGCACCGAGGCGTCGGCGCCCTGTTCGGCCAGGCGCAGTTCGAGTGCCTGCGCGGCCATCAGCAGCTCGATGCCGATGACGGCCTCGATGTTGGCGACCACCTGCCGGGCGTGCCGGCCGGCGTTGTTCGCCATCGAGACGTGGTCCTCCTGGTTCGCGCAGGTCGGGATCGAGTCGACGCTGTCGGGATGGGCCAGCGTCTTGCAGTCCGACACCAGCGCGGCCGCGAGGTACTGCGGCAGCATGTAGCCGCAGTCCATGCCCACCTTCTCGCTGGCGACGAGCATGTCCGGCAGCCCGCGGTTGAGGGAGCCGTCGTCGAGTCGGAACAGCCGGCGCTCGGCGATGCTGCCGATCTCGGTGACGGCGATGGCGAGGAAGTCCGCGGCGAAGGCGAGGTACTGGGCATGGAAGTTGCCGCCGGAGACCGCCTTGAGGCCACGGGTCGCCGGCAGGTCCGGGAACACGAGCGGGTTGTCGGTGGCCGCGTTGATCTCGGTCTCCACGATGCCGTGCACGAAACGCAGTGTGTCGCGGACCGGCCCGAGGACCTGCGGTGTGCAGCGCAGCGAGTACGCGTCCTGCGGAGGCCGCCGCACCGGGTCGCGGTCCACGTCGCCGTCGATCAGGCCGCTGTCGCCGAGCAACTGCCGGATGCGGGCCGCGGACTCGATCTGGCCGCGGTGCCCGCGGGCCTGGTGGATCTGCGGGAGGAACGCGTCCCCGAAGCCCATCAGCGCCTCGATGGACATCGCCGCGGTGATCTCGGCGGTGGCGAGCAGGTTCCGCGCGTCCGCGAGGGCGAGGGCCACCTGCGCCGTGGAGAACGAGGTGCCGTTGGTGAGGGCGAGGCCCTCCTTCGCGCGCAGCGCGATCCGCTCGATCCCGGCGTGGCGCATGGCCTCGAGACCGCTCACGATCTCGCCGTCCCGGAAGGCCTCGCCGCTGTCGAGTTCGACGTCCTCGCCGGCCGGACGCGACAGCACGATCGCCAGATGGGCCAACGGGATCAGGTCGCCGCTGGCGCCCAGGGAGCCGTATTCGGGGACCGCCGGGTGCACCCCGGCGGCGAGCATCCGCGCGAGGGCCTCGGGCAGCTCGGGCCGGACGGCCGAGTGGCCGCGGGTCAGGCTCGCGGCCCGGATCAGCATGGCGGCGCGCACCACCTCCTCATCCAGATAGCGGCCCACTCCGCTGGCGTTGGAGACGATCAGCCGGCGGGACAGCTCGGCGGCGTCCTCGGCGGTGGCGAAGGCCTGGCGTCCAGCCAGCGAACCGAAGCCGGTGTTGATGCTGTAGATCGGCTCCACCGGCTCGCCGGCCCGCATGCCCTCGACGATCGAGTCGACCCACTGCTCGCTCGCACGCATGGCTTTCACGGCGCTCTCGCCGACGACGACCCGACGACCACCGCGTGCGACGGCGAGGAGATCATCGAGGGAAACGGGCGCTTCGCCCAAGGTCACTGGCTCGGTCATGGGTTCCTCCTGCGCAGAGGCTACGTGTCGTCTCAGGGGCTGCAATCGGCTGTTCTCAGGGGGTGAGAACAGCGCCGGGCCGCGGCGACCACGGCGGCGTTGGCGTCCTCGTCGCCGACGGTGATCCGCACGCCCTCATCGGGGAACACGCGCACGCCGATGCGGGCGAGCGTGCACTGCCGCAGGAACTCCCGGCTCCCGTTCCCGAACGGCAGCCAGACGAAGTTGGTCCCGGACGCCGGCACCTCCAGGCCCGCCGCGCGCAGCTCCGCGACGAGCCGGTCTCGCGAGGCGGTGAGCCGCCGTACCCGACGCACTGTCAGCTCCGGCTCGTCCAGGGTCGCCAGCGCGGCGGCGAGCGCGGGCGCGCTCAGCGTGAACGGCAGCGCCACGCGCCGGGCGGCGTCGAGCACCGCGGGGTCGGCCACGCAGTAGCCGGCCCGCAGACCGGCGAGGGCATAAGCCTTGGAGAAGGTCCGCAGTACGGCGACGTTCGGATACGACCGCTGAAGCCGCACCCCGTCGTCGGTTCCGCCCGCCGGCACGAACTCGCGGTACGCCTCGTCCACGACGATCAGCACGTCCTTCGGAACGGCCGCGACGAAGGCGGCCAGGGCGCCCGGCGGCAGCACGGTCGAGGTCGGGTTGTTGGGATTGCACACGAGGACCACGCGCACGTCGGGCGTCAGCGCCGCCGCGACCGCGGACAGGTCGGGCGCCGCGTCGCGCAGCGGCACTTCCAGCGGGGTCGCGCCCGCGGCGGCGACCAGGATCGGGTAGGCCTCGTAGGAGCGCCACGCGTAGGCGACCCGGTCCCCGGGGCCGGCGAACGCGCGCACCAGCTGTTCCAGTACGGCGATGGAGCCGCCGCCGGCGAGTACCTGTTCCGGGCGGACCCCCAGGTGGCCGGCGAGGCGCGTCTCGAGTTCGGCGGGCCGCAGCGGCGGGTAGCGGTGGGCGGCACCGGCACTGGCCGCGATCGCGGCCCGCACCGCGGCCGACGGCGGAAACGGCGACTCGTTGGAACCCAGCCGGTGCGTCGGTTCGTCCCCGACCCGGCCACCGCCATAGACGGGCAGACGCAGAACTCCCGCACGGGGGCGCGGCGTCATACGGCCACCACCCCACCGGGGTGCAGGCCGCCACAGGCGAACGCCCCGTCGGGGGGCAGGCTGTGGCCGGCAGGCGCCTCGTCGGGTGCGGGTACCTCGCCGGGGAGCGGGCGGTCGCAGGCGCTTACCTCGTCGGGGAGCATGCCGTGACGGGAGGGCATCTCGTCGGGGAGCATGCCGTGGCGGGCGAGGGCCCCACCGGGGAGCATGCCGTCGGAGGTGCGTACCTCGTCGGGGAGCATGCCATGGCGGGCGGGTACCTCGTCGGGGTGCAGGCCGTGGCGGGCGGGCGCATCGTCGGGTGCGGGTACCTTGCCGGGGAGCGGGCCGTCGGAGGTGCGTACCTCGCCGGGGAGCAGGCCATGACGGGAGGGCATCTCGTCGGGGAGCAGGCCATGGCGGGCGAGCACCCCACCGGGAAGCAGGCCATGGCGGGCGGGCTCCTCGTCGGGTGCAGGTACCTCGTCGGGGAGCATGCCGTGGCGGGCGACGGCCCCACCGGGGAGCAGGCCGTCGCGGGCAGGCACCGCGACTGGTCGGCTGCGGGGGACGTCCGTTCCGGTCGTCGCGCCGGGGTCCGCGCACCGGGGGCGCGGACCCCGGCCGCGGCCGGACGGGTTCTGGCCGCGGCGGCGGGCACGCCGCTCCCCGGCGGCCCGGACCGTCCGCGCGCGTCCGTCGGACGCCTCCCGCAGCCGGACGGCGACTCCGCGTCCACTCCCGAGCGCGCTCACGCCAGGACCTTCGACAGGAAGGTACGGGTGCGCTCGTGGCGCGGATCGCCCAGCACCGCGGCGGGTGGACCGCTCTCCACGAGCACGCCGTCGGACATGAAGTGCGCGACGTCGGCGACCTCGCGCGCGAAGGCCATCTCATGGGTCACGACGATCATGGTCATGCCGCCCTCCGCCAGGCCGCGCATCACGTCCAGCACCTCGCCGACGAGCTCCGGGTCCAGCGCCGAGGTGGGCTCGTCGAACAGCATCAGCGCCGGACGCATGGCCAGGGCACGGGCTATCGCCACGCGCTGCTGCTGCCCGCCCGACAACTGGCCCGGATAGTGCCGCGCCTTGTCGGCCAGACCCACCCGTTCCAGCAGATGATGCGCCTCGTCCAGCACGTCCCGCCGGCGCGCGCCCTTGACGGTGACCGGGCCTTCCAGCACGTTCTCCAGCGCGGTGCGGTGCGGGAAGAGGTTGAACTGCTGGAACACCATGCCGATCCGCGCCCGGCGGCGCGCCACCTCACGATCGTTCAGTTCGTGCAGCCGATGACCGACGCGGCGGTATCCGACGAGGTCCCCGTCGACCCACATGCGCCCGGCGTCGAGCTTCTCCAGGTGGTTGATGCAGCGCAGGAACGTGCTCTTGCCCGAGCCGGAGGGACCGAGCAGGCAGGCGACCTCCCCTCGGGCGACCCGCATGCTCACCCCGCGCAGCACTTCGACATGACCGAACGACTTGTGCACGTCACTGGCTTCGAACATCGGCTCACTCATGACGCGCTCCGCAGTGACGTGGTGGCTTCGACGGGGGCGGCGGGCCGAGCGCGCAGCAGCCGCGACGGCCGGGTCCGGCGCGAGGCGGTGACCCGGAAGCCGCGCCCGAAGTGCCGTTCGACGTAGTACTGCGCGACGGAGAGCACCGCGGTGATCGTCAGGTACCACAACGCCGCGACGATCAGCAGGGGAATGGTCTGGAAGGTGCGGGAGTAGATCAGCGACGCGGAGGTGAGCAGTTCGGCGTAGCCGATCACCAGCACCAGCGAGGTGTACTTCAGCATGCCGATCGTCTCGTTGCCGGTCGGAGGGATGATCACCCGCATGGCCTGGGGCAGCACGACGCGGCGCATCACCTGGCCCCGGCTCATGCCGATCGCCTGCCCCGCCTCGGTCTGGCCGCGCGGCACGGCGAGGATGCCGGAGCGGACGATCTCGCTCATGTACGCGCCCTCGTTGAGGCCGAGGCCCAGGGTGGCCGCGAGGAACGGCGTGATCAGGCTGTTGGTGCCGGCCGAGGCCAGCTCCGGCCCGAACGGGATCCCGATCGAGATCCGGGGCAGCAGCGCGGAGAGGTAGAACCAGAACAGCAGTTGCACCAGCAGCGGTGTCCCGCGGAAGAACCACGAGTACAGCCAGGCCACCTTGGACAGGACGGGGTTGGGGGAGAGCCGCCCGATCGCGACCACGATCCCGATCACCAGCCCCATCACCATGGCGATGCCGGTGAGTTCGAGCGTGCGGGCGACGCCGGTGAGGATCGGCTCGGAGAACAGGTACTGCCACACCACCGGCCACTCGAGCCGCTCGTTCGTGACGAGCAGGTGCAGGGCCATCGCGGCGAGCACGGCGAGGGTCAGCAGGGCGAGCCAGCGCCCCGGATGGCGGGCCGGTACGACCGGGTCGCTCTCCTGCCCGGCCGGCTTGGCCTCGACGGTGGGGGCGGGGCTGCTCATGACGTCACCCCGTTGATGGGGAAGCTGTCCAGAGTGCCCGTCTCCTGGCCGTACTTGGCCAGGATCTTCCGGTAGGTGCCGTCCCGCGCCAGCCGCTCCAGTGCCTTGGCGAAGGCCTGCTCGAGTGCCGTGTCGCCCTTGCGGAAGACGATGCCGAAGCTGCCGCTCTCGTACGGCGGGAGCATCGTGAACGCGCTGGTCTGCCGGGCCACGTAGCCGCCCGCGGTCGAGTCGATCAGGGCCGCGTCGGCCCGTCCGCTCTGGAGGGCGAGCACCATCTGGTTCTGCCCGGGGAAGATGGAGATCTCCGGCGCGGGCCTGCCGTTCGCCCGGCACTTCTTGATCTGGTCCTGACCGTCCTGGACCTCGGTCGTCCCCTTGTCGATGGCCACCTTCAGACCGCACAGGTCGTCGAGGGCGGCCACCTTGTGGGGGTTGTCCTTGGGCAGCATGATGCCGCCGCCGGCCTTGAGGTAGTCGACGAAGTCGACCTGCTTCTGCCGCTCGACGGTGTCGGACATCGCCGACATCGCCAGGTCGTAGCGCTCGGCGGTCAGGCCGGGGATGATCGCGTCGAACGCGGTGTTGTGGAAGACCAGCTTGACGCCCAGCAACTTCTCGAATTCGTCCGCGAGTTCACGGTCGACGCCCTGCACCGTGGTGTTGTCGGCCGCGTAGGACTCGAACGGCGGGTATTCGATGTTGCTGGCGACGTCGAGGGTCGTCTTTCCGGCCGCCGCGTTCCGCATGAGCGCGTGCAGCGGCGCGTTCGTGGCGGCGGCGTGGTCCGGTGGTGCTTTCGTGGCGGAGCCGCAGGCGGCCAGCAGGCAGGCGCCGGCGGTGGCCAGGACGAGCGCGGTACAGGACGCGCCCCGACGGCGGGAAAGAGGCATGGACGGCTCCTGTCGAAGTCCTCGGCGCGCAGTCCCGTGCCGCGGTGAAGCGGCTGGGACGGCGCGGGCCCTGTCGGCCGGCCACCGGTTTGCGCTCCGATGCGCGGGGTGCGCGGGACGGCGGCTCGGTGCCTGGAAGCTAGGGCGGCGACCGGCAGGCGCCAACGAGCCGTTCTCAGCGGGCGAGAATCCGCCATCGGCCGAAACGGATGACCACGTGGGGGACGAGGGACTTTCGGGATCCTGGCAGGGACTGTTCGGCCTCAGCGGCACGGCGGCGCGTGCGGTGGACTGGAGGCGACAGGAAGGGCGCCGAGTGATGAGACGACGCAGCGTGGGCGAGCTGATGAGCCCCACCGCCGTGAGTGTGCGACCGGGTACGGCGTTCAAGGAGATCGCACGCGTTCTCGACGAGTACGACATCACCGCCGTCCCGGTGGTCGATGACGAGGACCGGCCGATCGGAGTGGTGTCCGAGGCGGACCTGCTCCGCAAGCAGACCCGCGGAGGCGTCGGGAGGAACGCGGGGGAGCTGATGACGAGCCCCGCCGTCGTCGCGGAGCCCGGCTGGCACGCCGTGCGTGCCGCGCGGACGATGGAGCGGCACAAGGTCAAGCGCCTGCCGGTGGTGGACGGCGACGGCCGGCTGATCGGCGTGGTCAGCCGCAGCGACCTGGTGCGGCTGTTCCTGCGCCGGGACCGCGAGATCCAGCAGGAGATCCTGGAGGACGTCATCGTACGGACGCTGGGCCTGCGGCCTTCGGCGCTCGCGGTCGAGGTCGCCGAGGGCCGGGTCGTACTCAGCGGCACGGTGGAGCACAGGAGTCTGATCCCGGTCACCGTGCGGCTGTGCGACAGCGTCGACGGCGTGGTGGAGGTGGTGAACCGGCTCGGCTTCGACCGGGACGACACCGTGGACCCTCCCGCCGTACGCGGCGGTTCGGCTCGTGCGGAGGCGCGCGTGCGCGCGGCGCCGGGCGGTGGGCACGGCCTGTCGTCGGTGCTGTCACCGCCCCGGCTCCGCTTCGGACGCCGCTGGTGAGCCGCCGGTAGTCACACGTCCAGGATCAGGCGTTCACCCAGGCACCGCGAAACGCAGATCATCATGGTCTCGCCCGCGGCGCGCTCCCCTTCGCCGAGCACTCGGTCACGGTGGTCCGGCTCGCCCCCGAGAACCGCCGTCTCGCAGGTCCCGCAGACGCCTTCCCGGCAGGAGCTGAGGGTCCGCACGCCCGCCTGCGACAGCGCGTCGAGGATCGACTGGCGGGCACCCACGGTGATCTCGCGGCCGTCGCGGGTTTGCACCGTGAACGGCCGGTCGCCCTCGCGGCGCGCGCCGCCGGGATCGGCGGTGAAGTGCTCCACGGTGAGCCGGGTCCCGGGTCGGGTCCTGGCGTAGTCCTCGACGGCAGTGAGCAGTCCGGGCGGACCGCACGCGTACACGCCGGCGTCCGCCGCTCCCAGTTTGTCGAGCTCCGCCGTGATGTCGGCGACGCCCGACGCGTCGTCGCGGTGGAGCCGCACCCTGTCCCCGTACCGGGCGAGCTCCGCGGTGAACGCCATGGAGGCGGCGGCCCGCCCCAGATACAGCAGCGTCCAGTCCTTGCCCGCCGCGTCGAGCGCGGCCGCCATCGGCAGCAGCGGCGTGATCCCGATTCCTCCCGCGACGAGCACGCAGCGGTCTGCTCCGAGGTCCAGCGGGAAGGTGTTGCGGGGGGTGCTCACCAGCAGGGTGTCCCCGGCACGGACACGGTCGTGCAGGTGGACCGAGCCGCCGCGCCCGCCGGGTTCGCGCAGCACCGCGATCCGCCAGCGTGCCTCGTCCGGAGCCGACGACAGGGAGTACTGCCGGATCAGATCGCGGGAGAGCACGACGTCGATATGGGCCCCCGGCGTCCACCGAGGCAGGGCCCGGCCGTCGCGCGCCCCCAGGACGAGGGAGACGACTCCCGCCGCTTCCGTCGTCACCTCCTCGACCGTGACGGTCACGAACTGCTGCGCCGACATGGCTCCTCCGTCTCCGACTCGGCCTGTGCGGGGCGCGTTTCGAGGCGCCCCGATCGCCGCATCGTGCGGAGCGCGGCCGGTACGCGGCAACGGCCTTTCTCAGCAGGCGATAACAGCCGTGTCCCGGACGCCCGCCGCCGAACTACCGTTCCTGCGCGGCGCCCGGCACGAGGCGGCGCGGCCCGGCGCCCGTCGCCCGGCACGCCCGCTCACACCTCCGGCCCGCAACTTGACCACCACCCGCGCCCACCCGAGGGGGCCTGATGACCAGCATCGCCGCCGACGGAGTCGTCGCATCCATCCCGGACGACCCCTACGACGACGCCAACCTGACCGACCCCTACCCGCTGTTCGACCGCATGCGCGAGGCGGGACCGGCGGTCTGGCTGGAGCGGTACGGCGTCCACGCCTTCACCCGCTTCGAGCAGTGCCGGCAGATCCTCGCCGACCACGAGACGTTCATCTCCGGCGCCGGGGTCGGTCCGCGCAACTATCACCAGGAGCCGCCGTGGCGCCCCGCGGGCATCCTCGACTCCGACCCGCCCGCGCACACCCCGCTGCGCACCACGATGGCCGGAGTGATCTCCCCCCGCAACATCCGGGTGCTGCGCGCCGCGTTCCAGGAGTTCGCCGTGCACCTCGTGGACCGGGTCCTGGAACAGCGCGAGTTCGACGCCATCACCGAACTGGCCGAGCTGTTCCCGATCGAGGTGTTCGGCAACGCGGTCGGCATACCCCGCGCAGGGCGAGCGGAGAACCTGTTGCCGCACGGTGCCATGAACTTCTCCGCGTTCGGCCCCGAAGACGCCCGCTACGCACGGTACTTCGCCGCCGGCGAGGGGACCGTCGAGTGGGTGATGAGCAACTGCGCCCGCGAGAACCTGACCCCGGACGGCCTCGGCGCCAAGATCTGGGAGTACGCCGACCAGGGCGTGATCACCCCGGACGAGGCGACCCGGCTGGTGCGCGCCCTGTTGTCGGCGGGCCTGGACACGACCGTACTGGCCATCGGCAACACCATGAAATGCCTGGCCACCCACCCCTCTGAGTGGGCGGCCCTGCACGAGAGCCCCGCGCTGGCCCGGTTCGCCGTCGACGAGGCGCTGCGCTTCGAGTCGCCCTTCCAGTCCTTCTTCCGCACCACCTCCCGCGAGGCGGCGTTCCACGGGGTGCCCCTTGCCGAGGACACGAAGATCGCGCTGTTCATGGGCGCGGCCAACCGCGATCCGCGCCGGTTCGGGGACGACGCGGGCGAGTACCGGATCGAGCGGGACGCCTCCGGGCACCTGGCGTTCGGCATCGGCATCCACCAGTGCGTGGGCCAGCCGATCTCCCGGCTGGAGATGGACGTCCTGTTCAGCGAACTGGCCCGGCGGGTGCGGACGGTGGAACTCGTGGGTGAGCCGGTGCCGTTCCTGCACAACACACTGCGGGGCTGGACGCACCTGCCGGTCCGGGTCACCCCGGCCTGAGGAGCCGCGGGGGACCGTCCGGCGGGTGCCCGCGGCCGGCGTTCACCCGATGGGCAGCGGCGCGGCCCGGTGCTCCAGCAGCTCGCCGAGTTGTCGGCCGGCCGCCCGCAGCCGGTTTTGGGCGTGCCGGCGCCACGCCGAGCCGCACCGGTTCTCGGGCCCGGCCACGGTCAGCGCGCACAGCACCTCGCCCCCCGCCACGACGGGCACCGCCACCGCCACCGCGCCCTCGCTCAACTCGCCCCTGGTGACCAGGAAACCGCTCTGGCGGACCCGGTCGATCTCGGTGGCCAGCTGGGCGCGTCCCAGGGTGCGGGCGGTGATGCCGCGCAGCGGCTGCTCCAGCACGTGGTCGATCACGGCACGCGGCGCATGGGCCAGCAGCAGGCGCTGGCCCGCTCCCGCGTAGAGCGGCAGCAACTGGTTGATCCGGAACGCCATCCGGATCGGGTGGGGCGACTGGGTCTGCCGCAGGCACATGGCCCGTGTGCCGACCCGCACGGTCAGCACGGCCGTCTCGCCCGTCGCGTCCGTCAGTTCCTGGAGCAGCCCGTGGCCCAGCTCGACCAGGCGGGTGTGGGTCAGGTGCTGACCGGAGATCTCCAGCAGCCGCCAGCCGGGAGCGTAGGTGCCCGCGCGCTCCTCCACCAGGTCCAGCTCGCGCAGGGTGCGCAGATACCGGTAGACGGTGCTCACCGGGATCCCGGCGTCGGCGGCGATCTTCTCGACCCGGGCCTCACCCGACTCGGCCACGCTGATCAGCACGTTGAGGCCGCGCTGGAACGAGACGCCCGGGGACACCCCGGACCGGCCCGCACCACCCGCGTCGCCCGCACCGCAAGGGACCACTCTTGTCATGAAGCCCTCCTCGGCCTGCCCATGGGGCGTCAGCGGTCGCCGTGCGGAGCGACGGGGGCGTCAGCGTAAACGATCGTCCCCGCCTCGCACGAGACCTCGACCGTGCCGTATCGCGGGCTCTCGCGCACACCTCGTTCTCGCCCCGTGAGAACGCCTCTCGCCGTGCCGCGAACCCCGTGCCCGCACTGCGCCGACCGCTCCCGCAGGGGCCGCGGCCGACGCTTCGGCGGCCACCCCGCCGGCCGGACCGCCGTGGACACCGGAGCCGTGGACACCGGAAGGTGAGCGTGCCGTTCGGGCGATCCCGTCCCGGTCAGCGAGCGAGGCCGCCCAACGCGGCCAGCAGCCGGTCGACGTCGTCGGCGCAGCTGTACGGCGCGAGCCCGACCCGTACGCCGCCCTCGTCGCCCAGACCGAGGAGGCTCACGGCCTCCACCGCGTAGAAGGAACCGGCGGGGGCGTCGACCGCGCACTCGGCCAGGTGCCGGGAGACGTCGGCCGGGCGCAGTCCCGCCACGGTGAACAGCAGGGTCGGGGTGCGCCGCGCGGCACGTGAGTGCACGGTGATCCCGCCGAGGCCCGCCAGCCCCTGCTCGATCCGCGTACGCAGGGCGTCCTCGTGGGACTCCAGCGCCGCGAAGGAGGCGACCAGCCGGTCCCGGCGGCTGCCCCGCGCGTCCGGAACCAGGTCCGCGAGGAAGTCCACCGCGGCGCGGGCGCCGGCCAGCAGCTCGTACGGCAGGGTGCCCAGCTCGAAACGCTCGGGGACGTCGTCGCTGGAGGGCAGCAGCTTGTCCGGGCGCAGGGTCCGGAGGAACTCGGGCCGGGCGGCCAGCACTCCCAGGTGCGGGCCGAGGAACTTGTACGGCGAGCACACCAGCGTGTCCGCGCCCAGCCGCGCCAGGTCCACGGTCGCGTGCGCGGCGTAGTGCACCGCGTCCACGTGCAGCAGCGCGCCGACGCCGTGCGCCAGCGCCGCGACGGCCGCGACGTCGGGACGGGTGCCGATCAGGTTGGACGCCGCGGTGACCGCGACCAGCCGGGTGCGCGGGGAGAGCACCGCCTGGACGTGCTCGGGACGCAGTTCCCCGGTGGCCGGGTCGAAGTCCGCCCAGCGCACGGTCGCGCCGGCCGCCCGGGCCGCCTGGACCCAGGGCCGGATGTTGGAGTCGTGGTCCAGACGGGTGACGACCACCTCGTCGCCCGGTCCCCAGGTCTTGGCGAGCGTCCGGGACAGGTCGTACGCCAACTGGGTGGCGCTGCGGCCGAACACGACGCCCCGCGGGTCGGCGCCGAGCAGGTCGGCCAGCGCGCCGCGGGCCTGGCTGACGAGGTCGTCCGCGTTGCGTTCGCCCTCGGTGGTCCGGCCCCGGTTGGCCAGCGGGCGGGCGAGTGCTTCCCCGATGGCGTCGATGACCGGCTGGGGTGTCTGGGTGCCGCCGGGTGAGTCGAAGCGTGCGGAGCCGGATTTCAGGGCGGGTATCCGCGCGCGGATCGCGGCGACGTCGAGGGCCATGTGAACTCCTGGTGGGCTCGGGTGACTTCGGGCGGGCGTCAGACGACGCGATCCTTGGGCCGGGGCCGCATGTACGTGGTGCGGCTGGGCCGCACCCCGAGCCGCACCTGCGACTGCAGCCACATGATCGCGGCTCCCGTGGGATCGACGACGGGGACGAAGACGCCGTCCCGGGCCAGCCGTTCCTGCAGTGCGGCGGCGACGCCCAGCATGCCGGTGCAGCCGAGCACGATGACGTCCGCCTCCCGGGCGGCCACGGCGGCCCGCGCCTGTCCGGTCAGGGCGTCCAGCAGGGCGTCCCCGGTGTCCAGGTCGAGCACCGGGATGTCCACCGCGCGGATGGACCCGACCCGCTGCGTCAGGCCGTAGCGGCGCACCAGGCCGTGCAGCATGGGCAGCACGTTCGGCAGGACGGTGATCACGCCCTTGCGCTCGCCGAGGGCCAGCGAGGTGAGGACGGCGGGCTCGACCGCGCGGCGTGCACGCCCGGGTCGCCGAAGCAGCTGACGAACACCGCGTCGGCCCCGTCCTCGGCGGCCTCACGCACGGCGTCGAGGATGCCGGGGCCTGCCAGCGCCTCGTCGTACTCGGACTCGATGGAGGCCGTTCCGCGTGCGATGCGCCGCACCTCGACCTCCGTGCCGGGCGCGATCCAGGCGCCCACCTCCTTGCGGACCTCCTCGGTGAAGGCGTCGGTGATGACGGGGAGTACGACCGTGAGCTTCACAGCACCTCCAGGGGCGGCAGGACGGCGTGCCGCTCAGCCTCCCGAGACACGGACGGCGGCGACAAGGTGCCACCTGCCCGGTCGAGTGCGCGGGACTGTGCAGGACGCACGGTCGCTGGGGCGCCGGATCCCATGGCCGGAAAGCGCGCTGTGCAGAGCGCACCGTCCGGCCACGTGGACGGTGCCACTTGCACGATGACCGGCCCCGGCGGGCCCCCTAGCCTCCTCCCAACCGCTTGCTCGTTCGCTCTCCCCCTTCCCAGCGGCCCCGCTCCTCCGCCCTCCTGGAGTCCCCATGGCGTCCTCCGCAGATCACGACGATCACGCGCTCGCCCGCGTTCCCCAGGCGTCCCGTTTCCACTGGTTCTCGGTGGCCACGCAGCGATTCGGCCAGCTCAGCACCCTCGCCAGCTTCCTCATCGGCGCCGCCCTGGGCTTCGGCATGACCTTCTGGAACGCCGTACTCGCCATCACCCTCGGCGCCGTGATCCTCGAGGTCCTGACCATCTTCACCGGCATCGCCGGCCAGCGTGAGGGACTGTCCACCTCGCTGCTGGCCCGGTGGACCGGCTTCGGCGCGACGGGCTCCTCGCTCATCGGGCTGGCCATCAGCGTCAGCGCCGTCGGCTGGTTCGGCATCCAGAACGCCGTCTCCGCCGACGGCCTGGTGAGACTCGTCGGCGGACTGCCCTCCTGGGCATGGGCCCTCATCGTGGGCCTGGTGATCACCGCCGTCGTCGTCCGCGGTGTCGGCTCGATGGCCTGGGCCGCCTACGTCACCGTCCCCGCGTTCCTGGTGATGTCCGGCTGGTCCATCGCGGTGGAGCTGTCCCGGCACGACCTGGGCGCGCTGACCTCCGCGCAGCCGGCCGGGCCGCCCCTGTCGCTGCTGCAGGGCACCACGCTCGTGGCGGGTGGCTTCATCGTGGGCGCGGTGATCACCCCGGACATGAGCCGGTTCAACCGCAGCTCCGGCGACGTCATCAAGCAGACCGTCGTCGGCATCACGCTGGGCGAGTACGTGATCGGCCTGATCGGCGTACTGCTCGCGCTCGCGCTGCGCACCAACGACGTGATAGCCATCGTGACCTCGACGTCCGGCTTCCTGGGCACCCTGATCATCGTCGCGGCCACCATCAAGGTGAACGACTGGAACCTGTACGCCGCCTCGCTCGGCGTGGTCAACTTCGCCGACCGCGCCTTCGGACGGCGCCTGAACCGCGCCGTCGTCACCGTGGTCGTCGGCGTCGCCGGCTCCGTGCTCGGCGCCGCCGGCGTACTCGACGGATTCACCGGCTTCCTGAACCTGCTGGGTGTGCTCTTCCCACCGGTCGCCGGGATCATGGTCGCCGAGTACTTCGTCGCCCGCACCTGGCGGCCCCTGCTGGACGAGACCCGCCCGGCCGGCACCCTGCCGGACAGCGCGCCCGCCTGGGTGCCCGCCGGACTCATCGCCTGGGTGGTGGCCGCGGTCGTGGGGAAGTACGTCGACTGGGGACTGCCCTCGATCAACTCGGTGGTCGTCGCCTTCGCCCTCTACCTCGGCGCCGCGCGGCTCGGCCTCGTCCGGGGCGTGGGGACCGCGCCCACGCACCAAGGCGGCCCGTCGGCCGCGCCCGCGGTCCAGGCCGCCCCGGCCACGGAACAGCCGTCCGCCTGACGACACAGGGCCCGGCGACGATCCGGGCCCGGCAGGCCGCGCGAAAGCCGACGGCAGGCCGTACGAAAGCGTCAGGCCACCAGACACAAGAAAGGACACCCCACATGCTCCGACTGGGCATCGACGTGGGCGGCACCAACACGGACGCCGTCCTCATCGACGGCGATCGGGTGCTGGGCGCCGTGAAGGCGTCCACGACGGCCGACGTCACCGGCGGCATCGTCGCCGCCATCGGCGACCTGCGGCAGGCGACGGGCTTCGACCCGGGAGCCGTCGACGCGGTGATGATCGGCACCACCCACTTCATCAACGCGCTGGTGGAGGGCGAGCGCCTGGCACCGGTGGCCGCCATCCGGTTCGGCCTTCCGGCCACCCGCGCCCTGCCGCCCCTCGTCGACTGGCCCGAGCGGCTGGTGACGGCGATCGGTGGACACAGCCACCTGTGCCAGGGCGGCCACGAGTACGACGGCAGCCCGATCGCGCCGTTCGACGAGGCCGAGTTCCGCGCCGTCCTGGACAAGGCCGTCGAGGCCGGAGCCACCTCCTTCGCCCTGTCGTCGGTGTTCTCACCGGTCAACGCCGAGTTCGAGACGCGCGCCGCGCAGATCATCGCCGAGCAGCTGCCCGGCGCTCCGGTCAGCCTCTCGCACGAGATCGGGCGCATGGGCCTGCTCGGCCGCGAGAACGCCACCGTCGTCAACGCCGCGCTGCGCGATCTCGCCGACCAGGTGGCGACCGGGCTGAGCCGCACCGTCGCCGACGCCGGCATCAGCGCTCCGGTGTTCCTCAGCCAGAACGACGGCACCCTCATGGACGTCGACTACGCCCGCCGCTATCCGGTGGCGACCTTCGCCTCAGGCCCCACCAACTCCATGCGCGGCGCCGCGTTCCTGTCCCGGCTGCCCTCCTGCGCCGTCGTCGACATCGGCGGCACCACCAGCGACGTCGGCGTGCTCCAGCACGGGTTCCCGCGCGAGGCGTCCACCGACGTGACCGTGGCGGGCGTGCAGACCAACTTCCGCATGCCGGACGTGCTGTCCATCGGCATCGGCGGCGGCAGCCACGTCGTGGACCGGGCCGACGCGGTGACCGTCGGCCCCGCCAGTGTCGGCTACCGGCTCACCGAGCAGGCTCTCGTCTTCGGCGGCACCCGCCTGACCGCCACCGACATCGCCGTGGCCGGCGGACGCGCCGAGGTCGGTGACGCCTCCCTGGTGGCCCATCTGGACCGGTCGCTGGTGGACGCCGCGCTGGCGGTGATCGACGACCGGCTCGCCGAGGTCGTCGACCGGATGCGGGCCTCCGCCGATCCGGTGCCCGTGGTCGCCGTCGGCGGCGGCAGCATCCTGGTGCCCGAAGACCTGGCGGGCGCCTCCCGGGTGGTCCGGCCGGACCACTTCGCCGTCGCCAACGCCATCGGCGCGGCGATCGCCCAGGTCGGCGGCGAGGTCGACCGCGTCTACTCCGTCGTACCGCAGCAGCGCGACGCGGTGCTCGACGAGGCCCGCCAGGAGGCCGTCGACCGCGCCGTCGCGGCGGGCGCCCGACCGGGATCCGTCGAGATCGTCGACATCGAGGAAGTACCACTGGCCTACCTGCCGGGCAACGCGACCCGCATCCGGGTCAAGGCCGTCGGAGAGCTGAGCCTGGGAGGCCACGATGCGTGAGATCACCGCCGACAACCTGTCCGATCTGGCCCGCGGCGCGGCCGTCCTCGGCACCGGCGGAGGAGGAGACCCGTTCGTCGGCCGGCTGCTCGCCCAGCAGGCGCTGAAGCGGCACGGACCGGTGACCCTGCTCGACGTCGACGAGATCGACGACGACGCCCTGGTGATCCCCACCGCCTTCATGGGCGCGCCCACCGTCATGCTGGAGAAGCTGCCCGCCGGGGACGAGATCCTCGGTGCGATGCGCGCCGTCGAGGAACTCCTCGGCCGGCCCGCGACCCACACGGTGTCCATCGAGGCCGGCGGACTGAACTCGATGACCCCGTTCGTGGCCGCGGCCGAGGCCGGCATACCGCTGATCGACGCCGACGGCATGGGCCGTGCCTTCCCCGAACTCCAGATGTTGCTGCCGACCCTCGGCGGGGTGCAGGCCTCCCCGATGGCCCTGTCCGACGAGCGCGGCAACGCGATCACCATGCGGACCAGCGACAACGCCTGGGCCGAACGGCTGGCCCGCGCCGCCACCGTCGAGATGGGATGCAGCGCGGCCGTCAGCCTCTACGTGCTCACCGGACGACAGGTGAAGGACCACATGGTGCCCGGCACCCTGACCCTGTGCGAGAAGGTCGGCCGGGCCATCCGGCAGGCCCGCGAGGGGCACGACGACCCGGTGGCGGCCGCCGCCACCGCCCTGGGCGGGCACCTGGTGTTCACCGGAAAGGTCACCGACGTCCGGCGTGGCACCAGCGGCGGCTTCGCCCGGGGCGCCGCACGGCTCGCCGGGCTCGCCGAGGACGGCGGGTCGACGATGGAGCTGTCCTTCCAGAACGAGAACCTGGTCGCCACCCGCGACGGCGACGTCGTGGTGAGCGTCCCCGACCTGATCTGCGTCCTGGACACCGACACGGGGGAGCCGGTGACCACCGAGACCCTCCGCTACGGGTTGCGGGTCAGCGTGCTCGGCGTGCCGTGCGACCCGCGCTGGCGCACTCCCGCGGGACTCGCGCTGGCAGGCCCCGCCTACTTCGGCTACGAGCACGCCTACGAGCCGCTGCCGGCCGCCGAAGTGTGATGATCGAGGCGTGACATACCGGGCTGTCGACTCCGCTGCCCCCGCCGCGACGCTGTCGGCGGGGCGAGTGGCCGCCCTGGCCGCCGGGGCCACCCTGCTCGGCTCCGGCGGCGGCGGCGAGGTGGCCATGGGCGCGCTGCTGCTGCGCCGGCGGCTGGCCGAGGCGCCGGTCGCGCTGGTGCCGGCGGCACAGCTGCCGCCGAGGACCCTGGTGGTGCACGTGGGGCTGGCAGGTGCGCCGGACGTGGTCGCCGAACGGCTCGTCAACCCCGACGACTTCGCCCCCGCCGTGCGTGCCGCGGCCGGCGAGGCGGGGGCGCCGGCCGGCGCGGTGGGCGTCATCGAGGTCGGCGGCGCGTTGGGGCGGGTGAGACCGGCCCGCGCGTCGTGGACGCCGGCGCGCCCGTGAATGTTCAGCGGCCGCGCCGGTGGAGCTCCAGGTCCGCCACCACGGGGCGGTGGTCGGACGCCTCCGTGGCGATCTCTCGGGCGCCGGTCACGGTGATGTCGGGGGAGACGGTCACGAAGTCGATGCGCTTTTCCGGACGGACGGCCGGGTACGTCCCGCCGCCGCCCGGGTCGGCGTCCCTGAGCCGCTGCCACAGCGGTGCCAACTCCGGAGCGTTCGCCTCGGTGTTGAAGTCCCCGACCAGGATCTTCGGGCCGCGGTCGGCGGCGAGTACGTCGAGCATGTCCGCGACCTGGGCCCTGCGGACGGACGGATCGGCCCGGTAGTCCAGGTGGGTGTCGTAGACGTGCACGTGCGATCCCCTGACGTTGAGCGTCACCTCGGCGAAGCCGGGCGCCGGGGCCGGCACCGGATCGGGCGTCTGGGTGGAGAGCCGGGTGATCTCGTGGTTCTCGGCCTCGAGCACCGGGTGGCGACTCAGCACGGCGACGCCGAACCGGCGGCGGTCCGCGCCCGGGGTGGCCGGGTCCATGTCGTAGATCGGTGCGAAGAACACCCGCATGCCCAGCTTCTCCGCCAGCGCCCGGGCCTCGTCGGCGAAGTCGCTGCGGGCGCCCCAGTGGACGTCGACCTCCTGGAGGCCGACCACGTCGGCGTGCAGATCACGTATCGCCCGTGCGGTGCGGTCGAGGTCGAAGACCTCGTCCTCGCCGGCCCCGGCGTGGATGTTGTAGGTCGCCACCCGCAGCGGCACCGCGGGTGCGCGGGACCCGGCGGTGCCGGCGTCCGCGGCCGTCGCCGGTGCCGCCATGGCGAGCGCGGCGGTGGCGGCGAGTACGGCGGCGAGGCCGCGCCGGACAGGACGTCGGAACCTGGGCTTCATGCCGTCGATCCCTTCACCGTCTTCTTGGAGAGTCACACAACAGCCGTTGTGATGAGTGCGGTTGACGATGCCGCCCACGTCGAGCCCGTCTCCGGCGTGTCCCTGACGGGGATTCAGCGCCGCGGCGGGCCGTGTTCCGTCGTGGCACAGCACGGAGAACTGAAGGGGTTCACGTCAGACGTCAGACGTCATATGATCCGCGTCGACGGCAGACGCCCTGCCGTTTCGAGCGATAGGACAGCGATGTCTCACTTCCGGCGAAGGCTCCGATGGGGAGCAGGTCTGGTGGGGCTCTCCACCGTCGTGGCACTGGCGGGCGGCGTGCCCGCGACCGCGGCCACCAAGCAGGCACCGGACTTCGATGCCACGCCCCCTCAGGCCGGCAAGCCCTTCTACGCGGAGCAGCAACTCGCGGCCAATGGCGAGGGCTTCCCGAACTACCGCATCCCGGCGCTGGCCGTCACCAACCGCGGTGACATCCTCGCCGCCTACGACGGCCGGCCCACCGCGATCGACGCCCCCGGCCCCAACTCCATCCTGCAGCGTCGCTCCACCGACGACGGCGCCACGTGGGGGGAGCAGACGATCGTCCACGGGGGCAAGCGGGTGGCGCCCATCGAGGGCTACTCAGACCCCAGTTACCTCGTCGACCGCTCCACCGGCGACATCTTCAACTTCCACGTGAAGTCGTTCGACCAGGGCTTCGGCGGGTCCCGGCCCGGCGTCGACCCCCAGGACCGCAACGTGCTCCACGCCGAGGTCAGCGTCTCCCACGACGACGGCCGCACCTGGCAGCACGAGGTCATCACCTCGGACGTCACCGCCGACCTCGGCTGGCGCTCCCGGTTCGCCGCGTCGGGCCAGGGCATCCAGCTGAAGTACGGCAAGTACGCCGGGCGGCTGCTCCAGCAGTACACGATCATCAACGGCGCCGGTGTCTTCCAGGCCGTGTCCGTGTACTCCGACGACCAAGGAAAGACCTGGAAGGCCGGCGAACCGGTCGGCTCGGGCATGGACGAGAACAAGACCGTGGAGCTCTCCGACGGCCGCGTCATGCTCAACTCCCGCGACTCCGGCCGCTCCGGCTACCGCAAGGTCGCGATCTCCGACGACGGCGGCGTCACCTACGGCAAGGTGACCGTCGACCGGGAGCTGCCCGACCCGGCGAACAACGCCTCCATCGTCCGCGCCTTCCCCAACGCGCCGCAGGGGTCGGACCGCGCCAAGGTGCTGCTGTTCTCCAACGCGGGCTCCAGCAGCCAACGGGCCAACGGCACCGTCCGGATGAGCTTCGACGACGGCGAGACGTGGCCGGTCGCCCGGGTCTTCCAGCCGGACGGCATGGCCTACTCGACCCTGGCGACCCTGCCCGACGGCAACGTCGGCCTGCTCTACGAGCCCGACGGCGGAAACGGCGGCATCCGCTTCGCCCGGTTCAACCTCGCCTGGCTCCAAGGCGTCGCCGCGCCGCTCACGGCCGAGAACCTCACGGTCGAACGCGGCGGCACAGCGGCCTTCGCGCTCACGGTGGCGAACCAGAGCGGGTCGGCCCTCCAGGTGAAGGACCTCACCCTCGGGGTGCCGGCGGGCTGGACGTACGAACTGACGCCGCCGGACCAGCTCCTCCCCGGCTCCTCCAAGACCGTCACCGTCGACCTGACCGTTCCCGAGGACGCGACCGGGGGCACCTACCCCGTGACCGCCACGCTCACGGACGCCAAGGGGCGCACCTCCCGGGGTTCCTTCACCGTCGCGGTGCCGAAGACGGCCGACGAGAACACACCGGGCCGCATCCAGGTGACCGGCGGCACGCTCACCAACCCGCGGAACGACGGCTACCAGGCCGGTGACAGGCTGGTCTTCACCTACACCGTCACCAACCTGTCCGACGCGGCCACCACGGTGGTGCCGAGCGGGAACCTCAAGGACCTCGACCCGGCGGCCGACTCACGCAACTGCCGGTGGCGCGGCCTCGCGGCGCACGCCTCCTACACGTGCGCCTTCCCGTACCACGTCGTCTCACAGGAGGACCTGGACGCCGGGCACTTCACACCGGTGACCGAGTGGACCTCGACCTCGGACGACACCGTCACCGTGGTCGGGCACACCGGCGAGCGCGTGGAACTGGGCTGACCCGCCCCCTCGTCGAACCGCCTCGCGGGAGAACTCCCGCGAGGCGGTGGGTCATTCCTGTCCGGGGACGGCCATCTCGCCCAGCAGCGACCAGTCGTCCTGCGCCAGGGTCGTGTTGACGATCCGCGGCGTCTCGGCGAGGTGGGGCGGCAGGGTCCGCTGCGCGGCCCTGAAGTGTTCCGACTGCACGTGGGCCGCCCCCGCCTCGTCGTCGCGGAAGGCCTCGACCAGGACGTACTCCGTCGGGTCCTCGACGCTGCGGGACCAGTCGAACCACAGGCAGCCCGGCTCGGCGCGGGTGGCCGCGGTGAACTCGGCGGCGATCTGCGACCACTGGTCGGCGTACTCGGGGCGGACACGGAACTTGGCGGTGATGAAGATCATCGGTCTCCCTCATTGGTTCTCTGCGCGCAGCCGCGCCGCCCGCTGCCCGGTCCCGCGCGCGAACGGCGCCACAGGGGTGCGGTGGATCGGCTGAACACGGCCGTAGCCGTGACAGGTCGGACACGGCAGGCTGTGAAGATCGTAGCCGACGGGGAACACACCGCCCGGGGGTGCGGCGGTGCGCCGCCGCAAGGGGGAGGGGACGGAACCGGATGGGGATCGCACTGCTGGTGGCGTTGGCCGCCGTCGTGGCCGCGGCCGTCGTCACGGGCCTGGTAGGGGCCGGGCGACGCGAGGCACAGGCGGAGAGGACCCGACTCGCCGAGGAGGCGCGGCGGCAGGCGCGCCGGTCGCTGGACGCGGTGTGGGCGATGGACGACCGGCAGTTCGAGGAGTACGTCGCCGAACTGTGCCGCCGGGACGGCTGCACCGACGTCCGGCGGGTCGGCGGCGCCGGCGATCTGGGCGCGGACGTGACCGGCCGGCTGCCCGACGGCCGCCGCCTCGTCGTCCAGTGCAAGCGGTACGCCAAGCACCGCACCGTCGGCAGCCGTGACCTCCAGACCTTCAACGGCACCGCACGAGCCGAGCACCGAGCCGACGTCCCGGTCTTCGTCGCCTCCTGCGTCTTCACCCGGCCGGCCCGCGAGTTCGCGGCCCGGCACCGACTGTGCCTCGTCGACGTCGATCTGCTCGGCTTCTGGAACGGCGGCACCGCGTTGACCTCGTTCCTGGACCTGGACATCGGCCGGTCCGGAACCAACCGCCGGCTGCGCCCGGACCACGACTGACGGGATCCGCGTGCGCCGTGCGTGGACGGGACACCGGCGGGATGCCCCGTCCGCGCGCGGCACACGGGGCATCCCCCGTCCGGTCAGGCGGCGGAGTCGGTGCCTTCTCCGCCCTCCCCGCGCGGGAGCCGGCGAAGCCGCAGCACGGCCACCGCCGCCGTACCGGCGCCGGCCAGGGCCACCACCAGCAGGAGAACCCGGTCCGAGACGGCCTCGCCGAGCCGCCTCGCGCCGCTCTCCCAGGCCGCCTCGGTGTCGATGTCGAGGAGGGAGGGCAGCGCCGAGGTGCCGTCGAAGAGCAGGAACACGACGCCCAGCAGGACGAAGAGGATCCCGCCGGCCAGCGAGGTGGTGTGCACGGTCAGCGGTCCCCACCGCAGCGCGCGCCCCCGCAGCCAGCGCCGGCGCCCGAGGTCCCAGCGGTCCCACAGCAACGCCAGGACGAACAGCGGAACGGCCATGCCCAGCGCGTAGACGGCCAGCAGGAGCCCGCCGTGCAGCGGGCTGCCGTCGAGCGCCGCGACGGTGAGGATGCCGCCGAGGATGGGACCGGCGCAGAAGCCCGCCAGCCCGTAGACGGCGCCCAGGGCGAAGACGGAGACGGCGGACCCGGTCCTGCGGGTGCCCGCCGCCTGCTGAAGCCGGTGGGAGCCGAAGCCGAGGCCCAGGATCTGCGCCAGTCCCAGTGCGATCATCGTCCAGCCGCCGAGCAGGACCAGCAGCTCGCGGTGCCCGTAGAACAGGCGGCTGGCGAAGGAGCCGGCCACGCCGAGCGGCACCAGCGTGGTGCACAGCCCTGTGTAGAAGACGGCGGTACGCAGCGACAGTCGGGTGCGGCCGGTGAAGGAGTAGGCGAAGAACGCCGGCAGCAGCAGCGCACTGCACGGGCTGAGCAGTGCCAGCAGGCCGCCGAGGAAGGCGGTCGCGGCGGTGATCCCGCTCATCGCCCGGCTTCCTTCGCGGCCTTCTCGACGGCGGCGGTGAACGTGCTCAGCGGCTGCGCGCCGAGGATGGGTGTGGAGTTGACGAGGAAGGCGGGCGTGCTGGACACCCCCAGCGCGTATCCCTCCTCCTGGTCCCTGCTCACCGACACCTCGGCGGCCTGGGACTTCAGGTCGGCCTCGAAGCGGTCGAGGTCGGCGACGCCCGCCTCGCGGGCCATCTCGCGAAGCCGGGAGGAGGAGAAGGCGCCCTTGTTACGCGGGCGCTCCTTGGCATAGGCGACGTCGTGGAACTGCCAGAACCGCCCCTGCTGTCCAGCGGCCCAGGAGGCGCGGGCGACGCGTTCCGATTCGGCGCCGAACACGGGGAAGTTCCGCCACTCGATGCGCAGCAGGCCCTTGTCCACGTACGACCGGACGAGTTCCGGCTTGGTCTCCCGCGCGAACTTGCCGCAGAAGGGGCACTGGAAGTCCTCGTAGGCGATCAGTACGACGGGTGCGTCGGCGCGGCCCAGGGCCAGCGGGTCCTTCTGGTCCCTGCGGGCCAGGGCGAGCAGCGACTTCTGCTGTTCGTCGGGGGTGGCTCCGGCTTCGGACGGCGAGACGGCGGCGGACGGCGAGACGGCGGCGGCCGGCCGGTCCCGGGACACGGAGTCCCCGGAACCGCCGCCGAGAGCGGCGGCCGCGGCGACGGCGGCCGCCGCACCGCCGCCCACGGCGATCCAGGTCAGACGGCGACGGTGGGCACGAGGGGAGGAAGGCATGGGGCACCTCCGAAAGTGAAGTGTGCGAAGAAGAGGGGCGTAAAGGGGAAGGACAGGGCTCAGGCGACGGGCCGCACGGGGCAGGCCGCCTCGGTGGCCAGGCGCCGCAGCGCGGCCTCGGCCAGCAGGACGAGGGCGAGCACCGCGACCGCGGGTTGCAGGGGCGCCCAGTAACTCAGCGCGCCGGAGGCCCCCAGCAGAAGCAGGGCCGCCTTGTTGCAGACGGGGCAGCCGACCGCGAGGAAGGACAGCACCGCACCGGCCGACCCGAGTGAACGCCCGGTCGCGTCGTCACGGCCCGCGACGGGCCCGGTGCGCACGTAGGTGGCGAGTACCACGGCCGACAGCACGGCGGTGAGGAGCAGCATCGGGTAGTTCCACCACACCGGCGGCACCGAGCGGGAGAACAGCGGGGTCGGGACGAGGGCGGTGGGCACGCCCAGGACGAGGACCGCCAACGGCGTGGCCGCCGCGACAGCGGCCCAGCGGCGTCGGGGCCAGCAGCGCAGGGCGGCCCACGCCGCACGGGGGGAGCGGGACATGGACAACGGATGACTCTCCGCTCGTACGGGGTGACAGGGACGCGCGGACACGGCGCGCGGGCCTACACCCGTCGTACGGAGAGTTCGGTGAGGTCGGGAGGAGACGGTTCCGGTCCGTGGCGCCGGACGTCCCGGTGCGCGGACGTCCACGCCGGTGCCGTGTCGTCGGCGTGCGACGGCAGGGCACGGGCGAGCAGCGCACCGAACCGCGGGTGCTGTTGCTCCGGCTGCGCCTTCTTCAGGCAAGGTCCGTTTCCCGCGGCGGCGGGCGCGCCGAGACCGGCGTCGTCCAGCGTCTCGGGACACGGTGCCACGTGCGGGCCGGCCGCGGTGGAGGAGGACGCCGCCCGGAACGCGGGCGGGGAGGCGGTCGTGGCGCAGAACAGCGCGGCCAGCAGGACGAGCAGCGCGAGGCCGGCGCCCATGGCACCGTGCCGCCTGCGACGCATCGCCGTTCCTCCACTTCGTCGGTCCCGACACCATAGCCCAGGTACCCCCGGGCGTATCGAAGCCGGGGCCGGGCGCGTCATCACAGCGGGACCAGGGCCCACCCCTCGTGCTGACGGAGCGCCAGGTGCCACACGGCGGCCGGTACGACGCCCACGCCGGCCACGAGGGTGTCGGCGGTCAGGCCGCGCCCCGAGAGGCTGTTGGCGCAGGCGAGGACCCGCGCCCCGGTCTCCAGCAGCCGGGTGACCTGTTCGCCCGCCTCGTCCCCCAGCACGAGGTCCAGTCCGGCGCCGTGGACGACGACCTCGACCTCGACGGGTCGATCCGCCGCCGCCACCAGGTTCGTCACCGCGCGCACCACGCGGTCCGGTTGAGGAGCCGCCACGACGACACGTACGGGAGCGGGGAAACCGGCCTCGGCGTTCTCGGCTTTCACGGGGTCACCCTCGCACACCGGACGGCGCCTCGACCGGGGGCCCGCGCGGCGCGGCCCGATCCCACCGGGAGCGGGAACCCGCGGCCCGTGCACAGGCCTGACCGCGGGCGGGCCGTGCCGCCGTCGTGCCCGCTGGTGTCAGCGGTCCTGGGACAGGCGCAGCAGGTCCGCGAAGACCCCGTTCGCCTGCACGAGTTCGTCGTACGCGCCCTGCTCGGTGATGCGGCCCTCCTCCATGACCACGACGTGGTCGGCGATCCTGGTGTTCTCCAGGCGGTGCGTGACGACGATGGTGATGCGTTCGCCGGCGATCGCCTTGATCTTCCCGAAGATGCCGTGCTCGCCCCGCGCGTCCATCTGCGAGGTCGGCTCGTCCAGGATCAGCAGCGGCGTCTGCCGGTACAGCGCCCGTCCGCAGACCAGGCGCTGCCACTGGCCGCCGGACAGTTCGGCACCGCCCCACAGCTCCTTGGCGAGGAGGGTGTCGAGCTGCTGGGGCAGCTTTTCGACCGCCTCCCGCATGCCGACGGCCTCGACCGCCTCCCAGACCGGTCCGTCGTCGTGGGTGCGGGGCTGGCCGAGGGTGTTGTTCTCGCGGGTGCGCAGGGGCCAGCAGGCGAAGTTCTGGGGGACGAGGGCGGTGCGCCGCCATACGGCGTCGGGGTCGGCGTCGGCGAGGTCGGTGCCGTCCCACAGGACGCGTCCCTTGTCCGCGAGGAGGATGCCGGTGATGAGCTTGGCCAGGGTGGACTTGCCGGAGCCGTTCTCGCCGACGACGGCGAGGATCTGGCCGCGGCGCAGGGTGAGCGACACACCGTTGACGGCCGGTTCGACCTTGTCCGGGTACCGGTAGACGACTTCGTCGAGCCGGATCTCGTCCACGCGTTCGGGGATGGCCAGTTCACCGCGTCTGGGGGCGCGTTCGCGGGCCACGTCGAGGAAGGACCGCATGTCGGCGAGGTAGAGCGAGGTGTGGAACATGGCGGCGCCGTTGACGACGAACTGCGAGAGCGCGGCCAGCGTGGTCTGCACGGCGACCACGGCGGTGGCGGCGACCGGGAGGGCGACACGGCCGGTGGTGGCCAGCCAGGCGAGGGTGGCCCAGGTGCCGAGCAGGAACACACCCCCCAGGGCGCTGGTCGCCGGCACGATGCGCAGCATGCGGGGCGCGGCGGTGAGGGTGCGCTGGTCGATACGGTCGGACAGGGCGCGGTACCAGTAGACCAGGTAGCCGGTCATGCCGTTGGCGCGGACCTCGTCCCCGAAGCGCGAGTAGGTGGCCCACCAGCGCGTCATGGAGCGCACGTTGCGGTCGCCGACGTTGAGGTAGTGGGTCTCGTAGTCGACGCGCGCCGACAGTACGGCGCCGACGCCGGCCGGGACGACGGCCAGCAGGAGCAGCGGCAGCATCAGCGGGTGCAGGGCGGTGATGACACCGCTCGCCGCGATCATGCGGATCAGGGCGGCCGTGAACCGCTGGCTGTCCTGCACCATGAACCGGGTCCGGGTGACACCGACCTCGGCGGCCTCTGCCGGTCGGCGAAGCCGTTCTCGCCGTACGCCGACGCCTCGACCCGGCACACGGCGGCGACGAGCGCGATGTCCGCCTCGGTCATCAGCAGCGGTGTGATCCGCCCGTCGGCGTAGGAGGACAGGGCGCTGCTGATCCGGCCGAGGCCCGCGGCGGCCATCACCACGATCAGCGCGGGCAGCGCGCCGTGCAGGCGTTCGGACACGGTGCCCGTGCCGAGGATGTGGGTCATGGCCCGCGCGGTGAACGCGAGGACGAGCCCGGCCGTGGCGCCCGTGAGGAGCTGGCAGGCCAGGAGGAGCACGACGCCGGTCCTGTCGACGGACCAGGCCATGCGCGCGGTGTGCCCGAGCACGGCGGGAAGCCGGCGGCACATGGCGCCGAAACCGGCCTCCGCCAGCGGATTCCTGCCGTGCTTGCCCTCGAAGGTGATCGTGGCCGGCGGTGGCGGGGGAGGCGTCTTCCCGTTCGCGGTCGAGGTGTCAGTCACCGTCACCTGCATCCCGTTCGCGGTCGAGGTGTCAGTCACCGTCACCTGCATCCCGTTCGCGGTCGAGGTGTCAGTCACCGTCACCTGCATCCCTCCTTGGGGCTCGCACCGCGCCTGGATGGCTCGGCAGTGCCCGGTACAACGAGGTGCCGGGAGATTCGAACACGCTCGATTCCGGACGCAGTGGACCCCTTGTGGAGCAAGGGCCCGCTCGCGCGGTCGCCGCACCTGAGCCGCCGCCGAGCGGTGGCAGGGTGGCCGAAACGCCGCTGCCCGAGTCGCCTGGGGCACGTGGGTTTTCCCAGGGCACGGCCCCGGCTCTCACCGCCGGCCGACCCGCACACCCACGGCTGAGCGCGTCCCCTGCCGAAGGACGTACCGACCCGTTACCTTTCTCCGCGCCGGCCGCCCCGCGCTGACCGAGGCGTGCCCGGGCCGGCCCCTGACATGCCGTCGACCAGCGCTGGAGAGAGCCATATGGGACGCAGCACTCGACCCCGGCCGCCCGCCCGACGCCGGCTGCCCGCCGCCGCGGCCGGTACGACGGCGGCCCTGGTCCTGGCCCTGATGCCCTCGGCGGCCTCGTGTGCCGAACCGGCGCGGCAGGCCGCGCCGCACACGCTGCCCGGCGGCTACAAGCACCTGGTGGTGATCTACGAGGAGAACCACTCCTTCGACAACCTCTACGGCACCTGGGGGCCGGTCGGCGGCCGGCAGGTCGAGGGCCTGGCCCAGGCGACCGCCCGGCAGCGCACACAACGCGCCCAGGACGGCACGCCGTATCGCTGCCTGCTCCAGAACGACGTGAACCTGACCAGCCCGCCCCTGCCGTCGACCTGCCGCGACGCCGCCCACGGGGTCGCGGCGAGCGCGTTCGCCAACGGGCCGTTCACCGTCGACGACCACATCGGGCCGCAGGACCGCACTTGCCCCGCGCCCGGAGTCCGCGCGGACGACGGGGTGGTCAAGGACTCCTCGGGTGCCCTGCCCGGCGGCTGCACCCGGGACCTGGTGCACCGCTTCTACCAGAACCGGTACGCCATCGACGGCGGTCGGCAGGACCGCTACGTCACCGCCTCCGACGCGGTCGGCCTCACGATGGGCCACTACGACACCACGTCACTGCCGATCCACCGCTACCTGCACGCCCCCGGCGCCCCGCGCTACGTCCTGACCGACCACTTCTTCCAGGGCGCGTTCGGCGGTTCCTTCCTCAACCACCAGTACCTGATCGCCGCGCGGGCGCCGCAGGACACCAGCGGCGGTGCGTCCGGCGCGAAGAACACGGTCCTCGACGCCGACGGCATGCCGACTTCTTACCCGCTGTACAAGGCGACCGGCCCGGTGACGGACGGCGCCCTGACCACCGCCTGCCCGGACGGCGACCCGGCCGACTACGCGCACGCCTGCGGCAACCTGGCCGTCAACACGGTGCAGCCGTCCAGCGCACCGCACGGCAGCGGCCCCCGGATCCCGCTGATCGACGACGCGAAGTACCCCAACATCGGCGACCGGCTCACCACCGCCGGCATCCCCTGGAACTGGTACTCCGGAGGCTGGAACGACGCGGAGGCCGGGCACCCCGGACCGCTCTTCCAGTACCACCACCAGCCGTTCGCCTACTTCGCCGACTACGCCCCCGGCACCCCGGGCCGCGGCCACCTGCGCGACGAGACGGAGTTCCTGCGCGCGGCCAGGACCGGCACGCTGCCGGCCGTCAGCTTCGTCAAGCCCTACGGCGCCGAGAACGAGCACCCCGGCTACGCCAGCGAGGCGGACGGCAGCGACCACCTCGTCGACCTGCTCAAGACGGTGACGGAGGGCCCGCAGGCCGGCAACACGCTCGTGGTCGTCACCTACGACGAGTTCGGCGGCCAGTGGGACCATCTGCCGCCCCCCGGACCGGGCTCGCCCACGCGCGGCGCCCATGACGCCTGGGGCCCGGGCACCCGCATCCCCGCACTGATCATCTCCCGCTCGCTGCCGCGCTCGGCGGTCGACCACACCGTCTACGACACCACCTCCATCATCGCCACCATCGAACGCAGCTACGGACTCAAGCCCGTCGCCACCCGCGACGCGGTCGTCAACGACCTGTCCCCGGCCGTGGCCGCAGGTGGCCGCGGAAACCCGTAGCCGCAGCCTGCCAGGCGGCGAGGAGTAGCTGGGTGCCGGTTTCGGCCAGCTGCGCCGGGCGGTTCGGTGTCCGAGCACCTTTGTGGGCTTCTCTGTGCCCGGCTGTGGGGCCTCTCCGTGACCGGCTGGGGGACTTCTCAGTGACCGGCGGCGGCCTGCCGGGTGCGGCACGACAAAAGGGTGTATCTGCGCGATGATCGGCATATGCCATGGACTCACCGAAAACGTGGTCCAACGGCCGATCCGGATCGCTCCGCGCACCGTGTCCCTGGTATGGGGACCGCTTCGACCACGGACGAGGAACTGCTCCGCACTCTGTACGCCGAGCATGCGGGCCCCCTGTTCCACTACGCGTTGCGACTGACCTCAGGAGACCGGCAGTGGGCCGAGGACGTCGTGCAGGAGACGCTGCTGCGCGCGTGGCAGCATCCCGCCGCGTTCGAACCGGCTCGCGGTCCGGCGCGCGCATGGCTGTGCACGGTCGCCCGGCACGTGGTCATCGACGGCCACCGCGCCCGCAAGGCCAGGCCGCCCGAGGTGGACGGCGAGGCCCTGGAGCAGGTCGCCGAGCAGACACGGGGCGAGGACCAGATCGAGCAGGCACTGCAGAGCTGGGCGGTGGCCGACGCCCTGCGGACGCTGTCCCCGGACCATCGCGCCGTACTGCTGGAGACGTACTACCGGGGGCGGACCATGGCGGAAGCCGCGGAGGTCCTGGGCATCCCGCTGGGCACCGTGAAGTCGCGAACCTACTACGCCCTGCACGCCCTCAGGCTCGCGCTCCGGGAACGGGGGATCGAGCCATGACGGCGGCGTGGAGGAGGTGTCGACCATGAGCGCGGACCATGACGCCCTCCGGCCGGCGCTGGGCGGATACGTCCTCGGCGCGCTGTCCCCGGCGGAGAGCGAGGAGGTGCGGGCCCACCTCGCGGTGTGCGACGACTGCCGGCACGAGCACGCGGAGCTGGCGGGACTGCCGGCCCTGCTCGCGACGGTCACCGAAGCCGAAGCCGGAGCTGCTGCCGCCGACGTCGAAGCCGGAGCCGCGGGTCGGGGGATGCCCGCCGTCAGCGGGGACCTCGCCGACCGGCTGGTGCGGCGGGCAGCCGAGACCGCGCCGGACGCCCCTCCGGCACGCTCCGACGTGCCTGCCGCCCCTCAGGCGGCCGAAGCGGGCCTGCTCGACCGGATGCTCCACCAGGCCGCGGCCAGGCGCCGCAGGACCTGGCGGCTCCAGTGGGCCGGAGCCGCCGCCTCCCTGGCGCTCATCGCGGCGTCGATCGGCGGCACATGGCTCGCGACCAGCGCATCCGTGGTCAGTGAGGCGACGCCGCCCGGACCGACCGTGCAGGCGCCGTCACGCACCTTCTCCGGACGCGATCCCGTCACCGGTGTCACCGCCTCGGTGAAGGTCTCGCCCTCGGCGTGGGGCAGTGTCCTCCAGGTCTCCGCCGGAGGGGCGCCCGCGGGCGTCATCTGCCGGTTGCAGGCGATCGGGCCCGGCGGGGCCAGGGCGGACGCCGCCACCTGGCGGGCGGGCCAGTACCCTCCCGGCACCACGATTCCAGGAGCGGTCCCGCTCTCACCGGGAGCCATCCAGCACTTCGAGATCGTCACGGGCGACGGTCAGAAACTGGTCACGATGCGAGCGTAGGCGCGCGAAAGCCCGCACCGCAGAAATATGGCAAAAGGTGCAATCAGTTCCGAACCGTGTGGTACCCGCTCTCCGTGCAACTGGATGAGGGGCCAACTCGGGTATCGCCGAAGCGATTCCACCCGATTCCCGGGCCACCCCTCGGATTCCGGCCTCCGCACCCCACAGAAGAGCCACAAGACCATGTTTGTGACCGATCCTGCCTGTCCGAGCCCACCACTGCTCTCGCACTGCCGTCACCAGGCCATGCTCACTCTCCCCGCCCAGGAGGCGCACGTCTCGGCCGCCCGCCACTTCGCGGCGGATCTGCTGGACTGCTGGCGCGTCCCCCAGTGCGAGCGGGACTCCGCCGTCCTCATCGTCGACGAACTCGCCGCGAACGCCGCCCAGTACGGCCGCGAGCACATGACGCTGCTGCTCCTCCTCGACCACGGCACCCTGCACATCGTCGTCAGCGACTCCGGAACCGCCGTGGAGCACCACCACCGCGAGACGGCCCCGGACGAACACGGCCGCGGCACCGGCATCGTCCGCTACCTCGCGGAGTCGACCGAGGTCCACCAGACACGCGGCGGCCGTGAGGTCCGCGCCTGCCTGCGATGCCGGGCGTGACGGAATCCCACGGTTCCGACCAGAGGGGCAACCAACGGGCCGCCGCGCTGTGTCCCGGGTCGCCCCGTCGCGAGCGATAGCGTTGCGCCCGGATGGCAATTCCCGCGGCGTATGGGGTGATTGATGAAGCAGCAGTTGAACCTGGTGACCTTGGGCGTGGAGGACTTGGCGGTCAGCCGCCGGTTCTACAGCGAAGGCCTGGGCTGGACGCCTCTGCTCGATCTGGACGAGATCGTCTTCTACCAGGTCGGCTGGGGGCTGGCCCTGGGGCTCTTCTCCCTGGCCGACCTGGGCGCCGACACCGGGCAGGCGGCAGTGGCCGGCACCCCCTTCACCCTCGCGCGGAACCTCGATTCGCCCACCGACGTGGACGCGGCCGTGGAGCGGGCCCGTGCGGCGGGGGCGACGGTCCTCAAGGAGCCGCAACGCGCGGCGTTCGGCGGCTACCACGCCTACTTCGCCGACCCCGACGGTCACCGCTGGGAGGTGTGCCACAACCCCGGCTGGTCGGTCGCGGACGACGGCACCGTGACACTGACGCCTGTCGAGGTGCCCGATGCAGAGGACTGACGCGGCCGGGTGCCGTTCGGCCCGGGAGGACGTCGGGAACCAGAGCGACGGCGACGGAGAATCCACCCGGCCGGGTCAACAAGTGGCACGTCTCTGTTGCGGGATGGGCCAGGCAGGTGTTCGGTGGGGCGTGGCCCCTTTCGTTTCGCCTTTCATTCCGCGTGCAGTCGATGGGCCCTGACCGTCGGATCCAGGAGATTCGCCGATGGACATACCCGAAGGTGCCCACCGCAGTCGTCGCCACTTCATCGGCGCCGCGGCGGCTGCCGTCGTCGCGGCCGAACTCGGCATGACCGCCCCCGCGCAGGGCCGGTCCGGGGAAGAAAAGCCGGAGGTTCCTCCCACGGTCAAGCCGGGAGCGAACAAGTCTTTCAGCTCGCTGAAACAGAAAGCCGCCGGTGTTCTGAACGTCGGATATGCCGAGGCCGGCCCCGCGAGTGGTCGCCCGGTCATTCTGCTGCACGGCTGGCCCTACGACATCCACAGCTACGTCGACGTGGCGCCTCTGCTGGCGGCGGAGGGATACAGGGTGATCGTCCCCTATCTCCGGGGCCACGGCACGACACGTTTCCTGTCGAGCAACACGCCCCGCAACGCCCAGCAGTCGGTGTTCGCTCTCGACATCCTTGCCCTGATGGATGCCCTCAAGATCGAGAAGGCGATCCTCGCCGGTTTCGACTGGGGCTCGCGGACGGCCGACATCATCGCCGCTCTCTGGCCGGAGCGCTGCACGGCCCTGGTCTCCGTGACCGGCTACCTGATCACCGACCCCCAGGCGAACAAGCAGCCGTCGCCGCCCGAGTCCGAGTGGGCATGGTGGTACCAGTACTACTTCGCGACGGAGAGGGGCGTGCTCGGCCTCACGAAGTACCGGCACGATTTGGGCAAACTCATCTGGAAGTTCAACTCCCCGACCTGGAAATTCGACGAGGCCACCTTCGATCGCACCGCAGCGGCCTTCCAGAATCCGGACTACGTCAGCATCGTGATCGACAACTACCGGTGGCGGCTGGGACTGGCCAAGGGAGAGTCGCAGTACGACGCCCTGGAAAAGCGGCTCGCCCAAGGACCCGTCATCAAGGTTCCCACGATCACCATCGACGGTGCGGACGATCCCTTCACACCCCCGGGAAACGGTTCGGCCTACCGCAAGAAGTTCTCCGGGAAGTACGCGCACAAAACCCTGAAGGCCGGCCACAACGTGCCGCAGGAAGCACCCCTCGATTTCACCAGGGCCGTCATCGAGGTCGACGGCTTCGCGCAGCCCCTCTCGAAATGAGTTCGAGCACTGTGCCGCCCTATGCCCGGCCGGAGTGGAGGGCGACCGCACGCAGGAGGGCGTCGCGGCACGCGAGGACGGCGGGGTGACGGCTGCGGCCGAGGCGCACGACGGTGGAGATGCGGCGCGCGCGCTGACCGCGGGGGAGCTGCCGCAGAGCGACCGTAGGGGAGTGCCCGTACCAGACCAGGTCCGGAAGGAAGGCGGCCGCGTGCTTCTGCTCGACGAGGCGTAGGTGGAGCAGCAGATCGGTGGTCTCGAACCGTACGTCGGGTTCGAAGCCGGCGTTGCGGCACAGGGTCATGGCCCAGTGCCGTGCGGCCGTGCCTTCGGGTTCCATCACCCAGGGGTGCCCATGGAGCGAGCGCAGCGCCGCCATCGGACTGTCGGTGTCCGGGCTGTCGGCCGGCTCGGGAAGCGCGAGGTGCAGAGGGTCGTCGAGCAGGTCCTCCTGTTCGAGTTCGGACGGCCGCGGATTGGGGTTGCCCGGGTATTCCTCGGCGAGGACCAGGTCGAAGTCTCGGGCCAGCAGGGCGGGTAGGGCCCTTTCGGGCTCCATGTGCGTGACGTGGACGCGCAGTTGCGGGTGGAGGTCGCGCAACAGGCCGAGCGCCGTGGGGATCAGAGCCAGGGCAGCCGTCTGGAACGATGCGATGCGCAGGGTTCCGGTCAGATCGGACAGCGAGGTGGCGATCTCCGCCTCGGCGCGCTCCAGGCGTTCGAGGACCGCTTCGGTATGGGCGACGAGGATCTCGGCCTGCGCGGTCAGCCGCACCCGCCGACCGGCCGGTTCCAGCAGGGGAACGCCGACTTCGGCCTCCAGCTGCGAGAGCTGCTGAGAGACGGAGGAGGGGGCGTAGGACAGGGCGGAGGCGACAGCGGCCAGCGTGCCGCGGTGCTTGAGTTCACGCAGCAGCCGCAGCCGGTGCAGATCGAACATCGCCGGGGCTCTCCTCGCCGTTGCGGAGCGATCCGCTGAATCATCGGTTTCTCCGACGACTATAGGTCGAAAACATTCGCTGGACCGATCATAGGAGGGCATCGGACCCTGAACGTGTGTCTGACAACGCCTCCCGCCGCCGTACGCCGCCGTGGTCCGTGCGACCCCGGGCCCGCACCTGGCGGTGTGGACCCGCACCCGCCGAGGTGCGGGACTTCCATACCGCGATGCCCGGCTACTCACCCACTCCACTGACCGAACTCCCCTCACTCGCATCCGAGTCGGGCGTCGGTCGGGTCTTCGTCAAGGACGAGTCGTGTCGTCTGGGGCTGCCCGCGTTCAAGGCGCTGGGCGCGACCTGGGCGGTCCACCGGACCCTTGCCGAGCGGGCCGCGAGCAGCGGGGAGGCGGGACCGGTCGTGCTGGTGACCGCCACCGACGGCAACCACGGCCGGGCGGTGGCCCGCACGGCACGCCTGCTCGGACAGCACGCCCACGTCTTCGTGCCGCGGGGAGTGCATCCGCAGGCCGTGGCGGCCATAACCGCCGAGAAGGCGGAGGTGACCGAGGTCCCGGGGTCCTACGACGAGGCCGTGCGCCGCGCCGCCGAGGCGGCCGCCGCGCCGGACGCGGTCCTGGTCCAGGACACCGCCTGGCCCGGCTACGAACGGATCCCCGGGTGGATCGTCGAGGGCTACTCGACCCTCTGCGCGGAGATCGACGAGCAACTGGCGGCCGAAGGGGCCGCCGACGGCCCCGACCTCGTCTCCATACCGGTCGGCGTGGGCTCCCTGGCCCAGGCCGTGGTCACCCACTACCGCAGCCGCCCCTCCGGGCGCGCTCCGGCGCTGCTGTCGGTGGAGCCGCAGGCAGCGGCCTGCGTGCTCGAAAGCCTCACCCGCGGCGAACCCGTCACCGTCACCGGCGGCGACACCACCATGGCGGGGCTGAACTGCGGCACCCCCTCCAGCATCGCCTGGCCCTACCTGCACGGTGGGCTGGACGCCGCTGTGGCCGTCCCCGACGCCGACAGCGCCCGCGCGGCCGTCCGCCTCGCGGCCCTCGGGGTCTCCTCGGGCCCCTGCGGGGCCGCCGCGCTCGCCGGTCTGAGCACGGTGCTGACCGGCGTGGGCGGCGAGGAGCGCCGTACGGCCCTGGGGCTCGACGCGACCTCGGTGGTCGTGCTGCTGAGCACCGAGGGCCGGGACGCCAACCCGCACTCCCTCGCCGACCACTGAATGCGCCCCACCGGAAGGACCCCCGTGTTACCCACCCCCGTCAGTCCGATCAGGAGGAGGCCGGCGTGCTGACCCACTTCGCAGCCGCGCTCGGTGTCCTCGGCCTGCTGACCGTCGTGCCCGGCCCGGACATGGCGGTGGTCACCCGACGCGCCCTGATGGCCGGGCCCGGGGACGCGCTGCGCACCGTGGGCGGGATCGTGACCGGGCTGCTGCTCTGGGGCGCGCTGAGCGTGGCCGGACTCGCGGCCGTGCTCGCCGCCTCACCCACGGCCTACCTGGTCGTCAAGCTCCTCGGCGCCGGGTACCTGGTCTTCCTGGGTGCGCAGGCGCTGTGGCAGAACCGCCGCAGTGCCTCGCGGACCGCCCTCCAGGGCACCGGCTCCCCCGCCGTCGGGAGCCCGTGGCGGACCGGCCTGGTCAGCAACGCCCTCAATCCGAAGGTCGCCGTCTTCTACTCCGGACTGCTCCCCACGCTGGCCCCGCCGCAGCTGCCCGCCGCCTGGGCCATGACGCTGCTGGTCCTCCTCCATGCCACCCTGAGCCTCACCTGGCTGGGCGGCTATGCTCTTCTGCTGTCCAGGGCCGGGCGCGTCCTCGAAAGGCCGGGGACCCGCCGCATGCTGGGGCGGACCACGGGCGTCGTACTGATCGGTCTCGGTCTCGTGGTCGCGACCACGGCCGGCTGACCCCGCGCCCCCGGCCCGAGGCGCAATCGAAAGTTAAACCCGCGGTCACCTGCGGTCGGTTCGCGCGACGTCGCGGTACCGGACAAAGGTAAGTGACCCAAACATGCACAAGAAGGGCGGCACCCCCGTGCCACACCTGTTGACCTCGCTCCTCACGCAGGTGGCGGTCGCCGTGATCGAGGCGCTCGTCATCCGTCTGCTCGTCCAGCTCTGGAACGCCTTCGCCCGCAGCGGCCGCCCGATGGCAGCCGCTGCTTGAGGAATCGCAGGCGTATCCCGAGTACCTGACCCGAGCACCCCGAGCACCTGATCGCGCACCCTGAGTACCTGACCTGAGCACCTGATCTCAGGCAGGACCTCAGTGGCACTCCCAGGCAGGACCCTCAGTGGCAGTCGAGCAGTCCCGCGGACTGCTTGGCGGCCAGGATCCGACGCACGCTGTCGTCGACCTTGGCTCGGAAGGACGCGTCCTGCCGCATCCGGGCCTCGATGGCCTGCGTCATCGCGGGCACGGTGCTCGGCCGCACCGTGAGGATCATGTTTCCGCCCGCCGCGATGAAGTTCACGGCCCGCTGGGCGGGGCTGAAGGACCGCACCGCGACCGCGTTCCCGATGTCGTCCGAGATCACCACGCCCTTGAAGCCGAGCTTGCCGCGCAGCAGCTCACCGATGACCGTCGGTGAGAAGGCCGCCAGGTGCTTGGGGTCGATCTTGGTGTAGGTGGCCGACGAGACCATCACGAAGGGGGAGCCGGCCCGTATCCCGGCCTGGAAGGGCTGAAGGCTGGAGCTGCTCGCGGTCGTCACCGAGTCCACCACGTTGGCCGTGGTGTCGGTGTTGCCGATCACCTGGCCCAGCCCGGGAAAGTGCTTGAGCGTGGTCATCACGCCCGACTGCGCGAAGCCCGCGGCGAAGGCGCCGGAGTGGGAGGTCACGGTCTCCGGGGTGTGGCCGTACTCCCGCTTGAAGGACCCGATGGGCATGTTGCGGGTGCCCAGGGCGGCCGGCACCACGTCGGCGATCGGCGCCAGGTTGAGGTCGACCCCGGCGGCCTTCATCTGCTTGGCCCATCCGGCGGCCTGGCTGCGCAGTGTCGCGGTCGGCCAGCTGCCCTGGGTCAGGCCGTTGGGTATGGCCGAGAAGCCGGGGCCGTTCAGTACCTGTACCTGGCCGCCCTCCTGGTCGGTGGAGACCAGCAGGCCGACGCGGCGGCCGCCGACCTGGTCCGCTTGGGCCCGGAAGCCGTCGACCGTCTTCCTGGTCGCCGCCGTGCCGGCGGTGCTGCGGCCGGTCAGCATGATGGCGCCCACGTGGTTGTCGCGCAGGGTGCGCAGCTGGGCCTGGTCGGGGTGGGCCGCGGAGATCCCGCCCATGAGGAGCTGCCCGACCCGCTGAGCGGTGGTCATTCCGGAGAAGTAGCGGTCGGTGCAGGTGGCGGCCTGTGTCGGCGAGGGCGTGCTCGCCGCGGCGGGGGGTGCGTCGCTGGTGGTGGGGGAGCGGGGTGAGTCGCCTATTCGCCCGGGCGTGACCGACGCACCGCAGCCGGTGGCGGCCAGCGCCAGGGTGACCAGCGGTGCCGCGCAGCGCAGGGCTGTGGAACGGCGGCTCCTGATCTGCCGGACACGTGATGTCATGGGTTCGTCTCCTGGCCTGTGCGGGTGCGGTGGCCTCCCCCCCAGCCGCCTGTCTCGCGGCTGTTTCCTCGTGGCGAGCCGCGCTCGCCACGACCATCTCACGGTACTTTATTGGGCATTTGTCCGCCCCTTCGGTGACTACACAGGGTGCCGAAGCCTCCAGTGACGGAAAGGGCCGGTGCCGGCAGCGGTTGTCGCTGCCGGCACCGGCCCTTTCGTGCGCGTGTGCGTGCGCTGGATCAGTACCGCGTGGGCGGGATCAGTACGCGGAGTTGACCCTGTCGATGGAACCGTACCGGTGGGCCGCGTAGTTGGCCGCCGCGGTGATGTTGGCCACCGGGTCGGTGAGGCTGTGGGCCGTGCCGGCGACGTGGTAGGCGTTGAACGTGGGGGAGATGACCTGGAGGAGACCCTTGGAGGGGGTGCCCTTGCGGGCGTTGATGTCCCAGTTGTTCTGGGCGTTGGGGTTGCCCCCGGACTCGCGCATGATGTTGCGGTGCAGGCCCTCGTAGCTACCGGGGATGCCCTTGGCCTTCATGATGGCCAGGGACTGCTTGATCCAGCCGTCGAGGTTGTTGCCGTAGCCGGTCTTGCCGCTGTAGGCGGTGTGGCTTTCGCTGGAGCGGGCCGCGGCCACGGAGCCGTGCACCTGGGTCGCTTCGGCTGCCTGTGCGGGCGACGGCATCAGGGTCAGGGCGGCGGCAGCGGCGCCGGTCGTGGCGATGCCAGTGAGGGTGAGGGTGCGCAGGCGGGCGAAGCGGTTGGTGCGAGTGGCCGTGGTCATACGGAAGTAACCCTCCAGTGGGGGACGTCGTCAGGGGTGCCACCGCAATCGATTGCGGCGGCGTGGGGGCGGAGCCCCGCGCTGCACTGGCCGCGGGTGGAGCCGGCGGAGTTCGCCGGGTCGTCCGTCCCGTGGCTCGGAGCAACGACAGCAATGTTTAGCCGTCGGCCGGACGGGGCGCAATGATGTGACGTACTACCCGACTACGTAGTAAATGCCCGAAATGTTCTACAGTGGGGCTTTCTTCGCTGCTTGGGGCGACATGCTCGCTACGACCGGGCTTAGGACGTGATCTGGCTCCTATGGGTGGCATCACATCCGCGGGCCTCTTGAGGCCGTTGTTCGGGCCCCAGTGGCGCAGAAAACAGGCCGGATGTCGGCGCTTCAGCGGAAGGGCATCCCTGCGGGAGCCGGCGCCCCGGAGGGAGGGGGTCCCCGCAAGGCAGGAAAAGGGCACCCTCGATCCAAAGGGTCCCTTTGAGGTTCTCAAAGTAGAAGTGTTAACGTTTTACCGTGAAGACAGCAGCCGCGTACCGCGCAGACGCCTCCTATGGCGTCTGCCGTGCCGTCATGGGCGTATCGCTCGTGGCGCGCCTGCATGTCGATCTCTGCCGCTGCGTGTCCGCGGCTTGTCGCGCCTGACCGCGAACTCATCGATGCAGCGGCGCTGTTGACGTCTCTTCTGCGCGCCGCTCCTGTAAGTCCCCGCTCGAACTCATCTTTCCGCGCGTCCCTACTGGAGTGTGTCCGTGTCCGCGAACACCGCTGATCCGAAGCCCGCGAACTCCGGCTTCCGGATACCCGTCCCCTTCTGGGCCCAAGTCCTGCTCGGTCTCGTCGTCGGCCTGGTCCTCGGCTTCGTCGCCCGCACCTACGACGTGTCCTGGCTCGCCACCACCCTCGACAAGGTGGGCGGCATCTTCGTGCAGCTTCTGAAGCTGGCCGTGGCACCGCTGGTCTTCTTCGCGATCATGGTGTCGATCACCAATCTGCGGAAGGTCAACAACGCGGCCCGCCTGGCCGGCCGCACCCTCCTCTGGTTCATGATCACCTCGTTGATCGCGGTCGTCATCGGCCTCGTCATCGGGCTGGTCTCCAACCCGGGTTCCGGCTCCGCCCTCACCCCGGCCGACGGTGGCAAGCCGGACCACGCCGGCAGCTGGCTCGACTTCCTCACCGGCATCATCCCGACCGACGTCATCACGCCGTTCACCGAGCTCAACGTGCTTCAGATCGTCTTCATGGCGGTCGTCGCCGGTATCGCGATCCTCAAGATCGGCCCTAAGGCCCAGCCGGTCCTCACGCTCTCCGAGTCCATCCTGGAGCTGCTCCAGAAGGCCCTGTGGTGGGTGATCCTGCTCGCCCCGATCGGCTCCGCGGGCCTCATCGGCCGCGCCATCGTGCAGTACGGCTGGAACCTGCTCGGCAACTACGCGACCTTCACCGCCGACATCTACATCGGCTGCGCCCTGGTCCTGTTCGGCGTCTACCCGCTGCTGCTCGCCGTCGTCGGGAAGCTGAACCCGATCCAGTTCTTCAAGGGCGCCTGGCCCGCCATCCAGTTGGCGTTCGTCTCGCGCTCCTCGGTCGGCACCATGCCGGTCACCCAGCAGTCGGCGATCCGCCTCGGCGTCCCGAAGGACTACGCCTCCTTCGCCGTGCCGTTCGGCGCGACGACCAAGATGGACGGCTGCGCGGCCATCTACCCGGCCATTTCCGCGATTTTCGTGGCCCAGATCTTCGATGTGCAGCTCGGCATCAAGGAGTACCTGCTCATCGCCTTCGTCTCGGTGATCGGCTCGGCGGCCACCGCCGGTCTGACGGGCGCGACCGTCATGCTGACGCTCACCCTGTCCACCCTCGGCCTGCCGATGGAGGGCGTGGGCCTGCTCCTCGCCATCGACCCGATCCTGGACATGATGCGCACGGCGACCAACGTCGCGGGGCAGGCGCTCGTCCCGGTGCTCGTCTCGGCCCGTGAGAAGATCCTGGACCACTCGAAGTACGACAACGCCTCGGCCTCCCCGGCCGACCACGCGGAGAGCCTCTACGACGACCCGAAGCAGGCCGAGAGCCTTTACGACGACCCGAAGCTGGCCGCCCCGGTGTCCGTCTGACGCCCCGCCTCATTCCGGGTTCACAACCTCCTCCGCCCTGACGGCTGTTGGCCGGCAGGGCGGAGGTGCGTTCCGAGGGCGGGAACCGCGCGTGACGACAGGCGCCGGGGAGTGGCGCAGTCGGCACGGATGTCGGCCGAATGTCCCCGGCGTCCGGCACGGCGGCTACTTCTTGTGGCAGCCCCACTTGCCGTGGACCTTCGTGTAGTGCTTACCCTTCGGGCACCTCTTGTGGCGCGGCGTCTTGGTGGGGTCCGATGCGGACGCGTGGTGGCTGTCGGACACCTTGGCGTTCGCCGGCACCGCGAAGGCGGTTCCTGTAGAGGCCACGGCTGCTCCGCTGGCGAGCATGCCTGCGGCGACGCTGGCGGTCAGAGCGCGTATGATCCTGCTTCGCATGATCGACTGCCTTTCTGTAGTCGGCGTCACTGCCTCTCAGATCGATTCTTGGCACCGCCCCCCGCAGCCCGCATGTCGATCACGTGCAGGCTCGCGCCCGCGATCGCAACTATCGGCCCGCACATCGGCCTTGGGGCGCCGCGAGAATGCGAACACACCGCGCGTGGCCGACTCCCGTAAAGTTCCCGGTCATGACCGAGCTGCGCGGCGCCTTTGTGGTCCTCCGCCCCACGGCCCGCGAGGACATCCCCGCCCTGGCCGAGATACGGGCCACACCGGAAGTACGTGCACGGTGGAGGGGCGGGGACGACCTCGCGGCGGACATCGCGGCCGATCTGGAGGACCCTCACACCCGGTGCCTGACCGTCGACTTCCGGGAGCGGCCCATCGGCGTGATCCAGTGGCATGCCGAGGAGGAGCCGGACTACCGGCACGCGGGCATCGACATCTTCCTCGATCCCGCGGTGCACGGCAGGGGCCTGGGCACCGACGCCGTACGGACCCTGGCCTGTCATCTCGTCGACACCCACGGCTACCACCGCCTGGTCATCGACCCGGCGGCCGACAACACGGCGGCGATCCGCTGCTACACCAAGGCCGGTTTCCGGCCCGTGGGCATCATGCGGCAGTACGAGCGCGGCACGGACGGCACCTGGCACGACGGCCTTCTGATGGACCTCCTGGCCGACGAACTGGTGCGCTGAAGCCCGTGACGCAGCGTGCCGGAGTCATGGTCTGACGCTCAGGCACCAACGGCGCTCGCCTTCGTGCCATGCGTCGGTGGGCGCGAGCCCGGCGGCGGTGGCGACGGCAGCGGATGCCCGATGGTCGGGGTGAATGTGGGCGACGACGGTCCGCACCGGCCGGCGGCCCAGCCAGTCGACGAGTGCCCGTGCGGCCTCGCCGGCGATGCCTCGTCCCTGCCACGGGGTCCCCACCACCCAGGCGATCTCGGCGACGGGCCCGTGGCCGGAGGGGCTGACCGTCGCCTGAACCGTGCCCGTCAGGCAGGACTCCTCCCGGAGCCGGATCACCCAGTTCAGCCAGGAGACGGCCGGATCGGGAGAGCCGGCCGTCATGCGCTCGTAGCGCGAGCGCAGGGCTCGCGGGGTGTCCGGCGTGCCGCCGATGAAGGCGTGCAGGGCCGGATCGGACAGCACCGCGGCCATCTCCTCGGCGTGCTCGACGTGCAGCGGCAGCAGGTCCAGCCGCCTGGTGCTGATGGGGTGGGCCGCGAGGGTGCTCATGCCCGCAACTCAACCATGCGGGCGTCGGCTGCGGCTGCCGGGGAGGCGGTCGGCGGGGACGCGTACCTTTCCGGGACGCGGTGTGCGGAGGGTCAGTGGGCGGGGCGGTCGGTGATCCAGCGGGCGGCGAGCAGGCCGGAGGCGGCGGTGAGGGCCGCGGCCGCGATGACGGTGGCGTTCAGGCCGAGGGCGTCGGAGAGGACACCGGCGACGAGGGCTCCGGCGGCGTAGCCGACGTCGCGCCAGAACCGGTAGGTACCCAGCGCGTTGGCCCGCCAGGTGGGGTGGGCGTGGTCGGAGACGGAGGCGATCAGGGCGGGGTAGACCATGGCGGTGCCGATGCCGAGGAAGACGGCGGAGACGATGCCGGCGAGCAGGGGGCGCGGGAGCAGGGCGAGGGCGAGGACGAAGCCGGCGGCCTGGACCAGCATGCCGGTGACGATGAGGGGTTTGCGGCCGACGCGGTCGGCGTAGTGGCCGGTGGCGATCTGCCCGAAGCCCCACAGCAGCGGATACAGGCCCTTGATCAGGCCGACGGCGGCGAGACCGAGGCCGTGGTCGGTGAACAGCAGGGGGAAGACGCCCCAGGTGAGGCCGTCGTTGAGATTGTTGATCAGGCCTGCCTGGCTGGCGCCGCGCAGGGAGCGGTGGCGCCAGGAGGTGCGGGCGAAAGCCTGTGCGAGGCCGGTGTTCCGCTCCGCGGGCACAAGCGCGGGGTGTTGGGAGAGTTCGAGGGCGACATGCGCGGCGGTGTCGCGGACGACGACGGACAGGGCCAGTCCGGCCACGACGAAGACGACGCCGATCAGCTCGGGCGCGGGGCGCAGGCCGTAGGACGTGGTGAGGTAGCCGGTGAGCAGGGCGGTGGCGCCCACGGCGGCGTACCCGGCGGCTTCGTTCAGACCGGTGGCGAGGCCCCGGCGGGCGGGGCCCACGAGGTCGATCTTCATGTTCACGGTCATCGACCAGGTCAGGCCCTGGTTGACGCCGAGCAGGACGTTCGCGGCGACGATCCAGCCCCACGAGGGTGCCCAGGCGAGGACGAAGGGCACGGGGATCCCGATGAGCCAGCCCGCCATCAGCAGTTGCTTGCGGCGGAAACGCGCGGTGAGCGCCCCGGCGGCGAGGTTCGTGAACGCCTTGGTCATGCCGAAGGCGACGATGAAGGAGAACACGGCCAGGTCGCTGGTGAGATGGAAGACCCCGGTGCCGATGAGCGGCACCGTCGTGCGCTCCAGCCCGACCAGGCCGCCCACACAGGTGTTGACGACGACGAGCAGGGTGAACTGAAGCCAGTTCTCCCGCAGGCCCAGCCGTACCGGCGCGGGGGCCGCCGAGGCCTCGACGGTGGGAGGGGTGGTCATCGGTCGCTCTCCTGTGTCTTGCGTGAGGTGCCCGCCGGTGGTGGCGCCGTGGTCGGCGGGCCCGCCGTCGAGGACGGCCAGGCCGGTGCGGCCGTCCAGGACGAGATACGAGGGGAGTGCATGTGGTGGCACGCACCGCCGCCACCTACGATATTCCATGGATTTATGGAAGAGTGTCGTCGGGGTCCTCGCTGAGGGGCACACATCCGTCTTCGGACGGTATAAAGCCTGATCGGAGGGGTGCCGTGGAGACGTGCGACCGTCCCGTCCGCCGCCACAAGGAGAAACATGACCGAGAACCATGCCCGGGGTCCGTCGACGGCCTGGACCCTGCCGACCTGATGGGCCGACCGCGCCCAGGCACTCGACGCCTGACCACGCCTGGGCGCCCGGCCCGCACCCCTTCCCACCGGGTGGCGGGAACTGTCCGCCATCGAAAGGAGACCCACCCGTGACGAGCACCGCAGCTTCGTCCACTCTTGCCGCCGGCCCCGACGTGCAGCGCCGCATCCTGAAAGTCCTCGTCGCCTCCCAGATCCTCAGCGGGGCGGGGCTCGCGGCGGGCATCACCGTCGGAGCCCTGCTGGCTCAGGACATGCTCGGCACCACGGGTCTGGCCGGACTGCCCAGCGCCCTGTTCACCGCGGGCAGCGCGCTCGCCGCGATAGGCGTCGGCCGTATATCCCAGGCCCGGGGTCGCCGCCCCGGCCTGGCCGCCGGATACCTCACCGGCGCGGTCGGCAGTGCCGGTGTCCTCGCCGCCGTGGGCCTCGGCAGCCCCGTCCTGCTGTTCATCGCGCTGTTCGTCTACGGTGCCGGGACCGCCACCAACCTCCAGGCCCGCTACGCCGGAGCCGACCTCGCCGCTCCCACCCACCGTGCCCGCGCCGTGTCCACCGTCCTGGTCGCCACCACCCTCGGCGGCGTCGTCGGCCCCAACCTCGCCGCCCCCACCGGCGACCTCGCCGCCGCCCTCGGCATCCCCCGTCTGGCCGGGCCCTTCCTTCTCGCCGGGGCCGCGTACGCGGCGGCCGCCGTCGTCCTGGCCCTCTGGCTGCGCCCCGACCCCCTCCTGCTGGCCCGCACCCTCGCCGAAGCGGAGCAGGCCCCCGCCGCGCGGCCGGCGCAGGCCGGCCCGGCCGCCGAGGAGGCGTCGGCGAAGCCGCGCGGCGGCGTCGTGCTCGGGGCCCTGGTCATGATCCTCACTCAACTCGTCATGGTCGCGGTGATGACCATGACCCCGGTCCACATGCACGACCACGGTCACGGCACCGCCGCCTCCGGCCTGGTCATCGCCATCCACGTCGGCGCGATGTACCTGCCCTCGCCGCTGACCGGCCGCCTCGTCGACCGCTACGGCCGCATCGCGCTCGCCGCCGCCTCCGGGGTCACCCTCCTCGTCGCGGGCCTGGTCGCCGCCGTCGTCCCCGGCGACTCCGTCGCCCTGCTGGCGCTCGCCCTGGCGCTGCTCGGTCTCGGCTGGAACTTCGGCCTGGTCTCGGGAACCGCGATCATCACCGACGCGGTGCCGCTGGCGACCCGCGCCAAGACCCAGGGCATGGTCGACGTCTCCATCGCCATCGCGGGCGCCACCGGAGGACTGGCCTCCGGCATCGTCGTCGACCTCGCCGGCTATCCCGTCCTCGCCCTGACCGGTGGTGTCCTCGCCCTGGCCGTCCTCCCGGCGATCGCCGTCACCGCCCACAGCCGGTGAACCGGTGAAGAGGACGGCACGGCCGCCCGTGCGGCGAACGCCACGACCCCCAGCTGTCCGGCGGCAGCTCGGGTACCATATTCCATAGAATTTTGGAGGAAAGGGAGCAGATCATGGCGGAGACGGCCACGAAGGCGCGGCTCTACGACGCGTTCGCGGCCAGCGGGAAGGCGCTGGCCAGCGGGAAGCGGCTGGAACTGCTCGACCTCCTCGCCCAGGGCGAGCGCACGGTCGACGCGCTCGCGAAGGCGGCGGGACTGAACCTGACGACCGCCTCCGCGCACCTCCAGACCCTCAAGCAGGCCGGGTTCGTCAGCACCCGGCGTGAGGGCGTACGCATCCACTACCGGCTCGCCGGCGACGATGTCGCCGAGTTGTTCGCCCTGCTGCGCAAGGTCGCCGAGACCCATCAGGCCGGCGTTCCGGCCGCCCGCGACGCCTACCTCGGCGACAGTGGCGGTCGCACGGTCACCCGGGACGAGCTGCGGACCCGCGCGGAATCCGGGCAGGTGGTGCTCCTGGATGTGCGCCCGGTCGAGGAGTACCGGGCCGGGCACATTCCCGGCGCCGTCTCCATCCCCGTCGAGGAACTGGCCGACCGCGTCGGTGAACTGCCCGAGGACGCCGAGGTCGTCGTCTACTGCCGCGGCGAATACTGCGTCCTCGCCCACGACGCGGTCCGCCTCCTCAGCGAGAACGGACGCCGAGCCATCCGCCTCAACGACGGCATGCTCGAATGGCGCCTGGCGGAGCTGCCCGTGGACGCGGGAGCCGGCGCATGACCCACCGTCCGCCGCCGCCCCCGGGCCTGACCGGCGGACCGGTCTACCTCGACTACAACGCCACCACACCCGTCGACCCGCGCGTCGTGGAAGCGATGCTGCCCCACCTGACCGGCCACTTCGGCAACCCCTCCAGCACCCACCCCTACGGCAGCGAACCCCGCCGCGCCCTCACGGCGGCGCGCACCCGGGTCGCCGAGCTGATCGGTGCCCGACCGGGCGAGATCGTCTTCACCGCCTCCGGCTCCGAGGCCGACCTGCTCGCCCTGCGCGGAGCCACCCTGGCCGCCACCCGGACCCGCCCCCACGTCATCACCCAGGCCACCGAACATCCGGCGATCCTCGCCACCTGCCAGGCCCTCGAACGCCTCCACGACGCACGGATCACGGTGCTGCCTGTCGACCGCGAGGGCGTTGTCGACCCGGCCGCGCTGACCGCCGCGCTCGACGAGGGCACCGTGCTGGTCTCGGTCATGGTCGCCAACAACGAGACCGGCGCCCTCCAGCCGGTGAGGGAACTGGCCGACGCCGCCCACCGGGCCGGAGCGCTGTTCCACTGCGACGCCGCTCAGGCCGCCGGGAAAATTCCGCTGGACGTACGGGAGTTGGGCGCCGACCTGCTCACGGTCGTCGGGCACAAGATGTACGCGCCCAAGGGTGCGGCCGCCCTGTTCGTGCGCGACGGCGTGCGACTGGAGCCGGTCGTCTACGGCGGAGGCCAGGAACGCGGGCTGCGCGCCGGCACCGAGAACGTCGCCCTCGCCGTAGCCCTGGGCGCGGCCGCGCAGCTCGCCGCCGACGACCTCGCCGACGGTGCGCACGAGCGGATCAGGGACCTCCGCGACGAACTGCACCAGCGACTCGTGGACGCCCTGCCCGGACGGGTCCGTCTCAACGGGCCCGTCGAACAGCGGCTGCCGAACACGCTGAACATCAGCATCGACGGCGTACCGGGACACCGCGTCCTGGACGGCGCACCCCGGATCGCCGCGTCCACCGGCTCGGCGTGCCACAGTGGCACCCACACCCCCTCGCCGGTCCTCACCGCCATGGGCACCGATCCCGTGCGGGCCCTGGAAGCCGTCCGGCTCTCCCTCGGCCGCTGGACCACCCGGGACGAGATCACGGCAGCCGCGACCGCGATCGCCGCCGCGGTCACCGACGCGACGAACGCCTCCGTGGCAGGCACCCGGTGACCGCCGCCGCCGGCGAGGCGGACATCACGGTCGACGGCACCGGACTCCTGTGCGTCACGCTCCTGCTCAGACTCCGCGCCGCCATCGACGGCGCCGCCCCCGGCACCCACGTACACGTCATCGCCACCGACCCCGCCGCCCCGCTCGACCTCCCCGCCTGGTGCCACATGACCGGCCACCACTACCTCGGCCCCGTCCCCCACACCACCGAACCCCCGGTCTACGCCCTCCGCCTGACCACCAACGCCCGCCCCACCCACCCCAACGCCCCCTGGCACACCACCGAACCGACCCCCTAACAGCGGGAGTTCATGTGAACCCGACCTGCGTCATGCTCGACATCGGCGGCGTGCTGGAGTTCACGCCCGCCACGGGATGGGTGCAACGGTGGGAAGAACGGCTGGAGTTGCCACTGGGTACGGTGACAGAGCGGATGCGCGACGTGTGGGCCGCCGGAAGCGTGGGGAGTGTCGGCGAACGAGAGGTGCGCGAGGAAGTGGCAGCGCGCTTGCGTCTCGACGCACCCCAGGTCGAAGCCTTCATGGCCGACCTCTGGCACGAGTACCTGGCGACACCGAACGAGGAACTCATCTCTTACGTGCGGGCGCTGCGTGGGCGATGCAGGCTCGGCATCCTGAGCAACAGTTTCGTCGGTGCCCGGGAGCGAGAGACGGAGATGTACCGCTTCGACGAACTGGTCGAGCAGATCGTCTACTCGCACGAGATCGGTGTCGGCAAACCCGACGCGCGGGCCTTTGAGGCTGCATGCGAGAGCCTGGATGTATCGCCGCGGAACTGTCTCTTCGTCGACGATGCGGCGGCCAACGTCGAGGCCGCCCGGGCGGCGGGCATGAAGGCGCATCTGTTCGAGGACAACGCCCGGACGATCGCACGCATCGCGGCTCATCTGGACGCCGGGCCCTCGGTTCCAGGGCGTTCCTCCCGCGGATGACGTCGGCCCGGCCGGCACTGCGAGGTTGCCGGCCGGGCCGACGTCGCCCATGCCGTCTCGAGGCGGTCACATCTGGACGCCCGGGCGGTGTTGGGGGCCGCGTGGGCCGTAGTCGATGTCCGCCATGCGGTGTCCGGACTCGATGGCGGTCGGCGGGGCGTCGTACTTGTCCATGACGGCTTCGATGAACAGCATGCTGTCGTGCGGTGCGGCCAGCGCCTCCTTCAGCTCGGCCGGGGTCCGTACGACGGCTGTCCGGGCGTTCGTCCCCGGATGGAGGACCTTCGGCAGGTCGGCGTACGCCCAGTTGGCGATGTCGTTGAAGCGCCCGTCCTTTCCGCAGATGGTGCGCTCGATGGTGTAACCGCCGTTGTTGATCAGGAAGATGACGGGCTTCAGGTCGTGCCTGAGCATGGTCGACACCTCCTGCGCCGTGAGCTGGAAGGATCCGTCGCCCACGAACAGCAGGTGGCGGCGCTCCGGTGCGGCCAGGAGTGTGCCCAGGACCGATCCCACGCTGTAACCGATCGAACCCCAGACGGCCTGGGTGACGATGGAGCACCGCGGCGGCAGGTCCAGGCCCCAGCAGCCGGCCTCGGAGGTGCCGTCCTCGGTGATGAGCACGTCGCCCTCGCGGACGAAGTCCTGGACGATGCTCCAGTACGCCGCCTGGGCCAGCGGATCGGATCCCGCCACAGCACTGGGTTCCCGCGGCGTGCCGGCCGGCCGTGCGTATCCGGATTCCTTGGCCGGGGCGCCGTCGGCGACCCGGCGGAGCAGCTCCTTCAGGTACACGCCCTGGTAGCTGTCCGGGCCGATGTCCACGCTGTCACCGCGGGCGTCGATCCGCCCCGTGGGAAGCGCGTCGCTGAAGCCGCCGCAGGTGGTGTCCACCCGCCGCACTCCGATCGCCAGCAGCCCGTCGCTGTTCTCCACCGCCTCGCGGATCTCGGGCTTGCTGCCCGAGCCCGCGTAAAGGCCTAGGAAATACGGGTTGTTCTCGTCGACGAGACCCTTGCAGGTGTTCATGGCCGCGACCGGGGCCTTCAGCTTGGCGGCCAGCTCCAGCAGTTCACCGGTCACCTGGAAGCGGTCGGCGTCGAGGTCGAGCAGGATCGCGGGCGAACGGGCGTTGGCGAGACGCGCGACGATCGCGTCGGCACACGCCGTCAGCCGCTCCGGGTCGCTCCTCGACATCGCGAGCACCAGCGGTTCCGCCGGAACCTCGACGTCCAGGTGCGCGATGTCGGAGGGCAGCTCCATGTAGACCGGGAGCTTGCGCTGCCAGGCGGTCAGGATGAGCCGGTCGATCTCCCGCACGGCGTTCTGCGGCGTCAGCCGGGCCTGTGCCGCGGTGACCTGCGCGTAACCGCGCATCACGTCGTCGTATTCGGGCTCCCCGGAGGTGTGGTGCATCCGCAGCCTGCGGTCCAGCGCCTTCAGCGGAACCGATCCGCAGACGCAGACGACGGGTACGTGCTCGCTGTAGGCGCCCGCGACACCGTTGATGGCGCTCCACGCCCCGACGCCGTGCGTCACGACGAGTCCGGAGATCCCGTTCATCCGCGCGTACCCGTCGGCGGCGTAGGCGGCGTTCAACTCGTTGCAGTTGCCGACCCACATGAAGTCGTGGCCGTCCTCCATCTGAAGGAGGAACTCGAGGTTGTAATCACCCGCGACACCGAACAGGTGCCCGATACCCACCTCCCGCAAGCGCCGCAGGAGGAAGTCACCGATGCTCGTCGTCGAAGGCGCGCTCCTGGATGATGCGGTCGTAGTCGTCATGGTGTCCGTCCCTGTCAGGCCGTTCGTCGGGAACCCCCGGCTCAAGTCGCCCCCACGGCAATGGCCCGCTCGGCCGCTTCGCGCAGCACCCGGGCGCTCTCCTCCAGGGCCCCTCGCTCCTCGGACGTCATGGCGGGCTCGTGCATCTGCTGCACGCCGCCCGCTCCGAGAACGCTGGACAGGGAGAGCGTGACCTTGTGAGCGGAGGAGTACGCGGCCACCGGCAGCACGGCGCGCTCGTTGCGCAGGACGGCCTCGACGAGCCGGGCGGAGACGGCGCCGATGCCGTACTGGCTCGCGCCGGTGCCCTCGATGATGGTGATGTTGGCGTACCGGATGTCGTTCTCGACCTCTTCGCGTATGTCCTCGACCGACCGGCCGTCCTGGGCGAGCAGTTCGGCGACGGGGATGCCGCCGACACCCGCCGAGGACCACAACAGCACCTCGGAGGTGCCGTGTTCGCCCACCACAAGGGCCTGCACGTCACGGGGCCGCACCCGCAGGCGGTCGGCGAGCTGCACACGGAACCGGAGACTGTCGATGAGGGTGCCGGTCGAGAACACCCGGTCGTGCCCGGCGAGATGACGGGTGAGGTCGGCCAGCGGGTCCGGTGGGTCGGTGACCACCATCAGCACCGCATCCGGCGCGACCGCGACCACCTGGGGGACGACGTCGGCGAAGACCCTGGCATTGGTCTCCAGCAGCCGCAGGCGCCCCTGCGGCTCGGACCGGTCGGTGGCGCCGCCGGCCTTCTCGTTGACCCCCGCGGTGATGGCGACGACGGCGGCCCCGGCCAGGTCACCGTAGCCGCCGGAGCGTACGTCGACCGTGGGGGACAGCGGAGCGGCGTAGCGCAGGTCGGCGGCCACGCCGTCGGCCCGGGCGGTGTCGCGGTCGATCAGCACGATCTCCCGGCAGGTTCCCCCGCGTTCGACCAGGGACAGCGCCGTGGCCGATCCGACCGCGCCGGCCCCCACGATGGCGGCCTTCATGCCCGCCCCTCAGCGGGTGCGGTGGACGAAGGAGTCAACTCCCTTGCGGTCACTATGGCTTCGCCGGTGTACACAAGGAAGGTCAGTGTCTCCTGGAAGTACAGCCGGATGCTGGTGTCGTCGTGCGACAGGTAACCGATGGACAGGTCCTGGCCGAGGCGCAGTTCGAAGTCCCCGCCCCGCGTCGACAGCAGGAAGGCCCCCTCGATGGCGGGCGCCCAGACGATGTCGCCGTCCAGCACCCGGGCGATGTGTTTGATGATCGGGTAGCCGTAGTCGGACGTCTCGCTGACCGCGGTGTACGCCGCGGCGCTCAGCGCCACTGCGTACGGGCCGCCGACACCGGCGAGCCGCAGCGCGGTCAGGGCCTTGCTGACGATGTCCGGGTACTGGCGCGCCTCGGCCGGCAGGGTCAGGGCGGAGTTGGACGAACTCTCCCGCAGACCGGCGATGTCCGCGGACGGGTAGCCCTCGAACACGGCGCGGTCCTCGGCGAAGGCGATCTGCCGGGCCGCGTCCTTGACCGGCTGCCAGTCCGCGTCCTTGGCGCCGCGCGCGACGTCGTCGACCTGCTGCCGGTCCACGGTGAACGGCACCCGCAGCTCGACCAGCGGCTGGAACCGCCGCACCCGCGCCTCGACCCCTTCGGCCGGCGCCGCCACGGTCCGCAGGTGCCCGGTCCCCACACCCGCCAGCTCCGGGCCGCACGGCTCGGGCACGTCGACGATGCGGCGGGCCGCGACGTGCCGCTTGAACGTACGCCGTGCCTCCTCCTCCAGATCGGCCCACGCGGCGGCGGAGATGGGTGCCAGTTCACGATGCAGATTGTCCATCGCGAGTGCTCGCCTCCTGTCACATCCTCAGATCGCCGATCCCCAGCGAGCCGTCCACGGCCGGCGGCTGGACCGCCGCCGGCACGGGCTCGGCCTCCTCGACACCGCCGCCCTCCTCGCCCTCCTCACCCTCGCGACCCTCGCGCGCGGCCGGCGCATCGGGGAGGTCGTCGAGGAAGTCACTGGTGGGCACGGAGAACAGCGACCCGGTCACCGCGGTGGAGAAGTCCAGGATCCGGTCGTGGGCGGCCGGCGGGTCGCCCAGGAACATGCGCTCCAGCATCCGCTCGATCACGGCCGGAGTACGGGCGTAACCGATGAAGTACGTACCGAACTCGCCCTGCCCCACGGTCCCGAAGGGCATGTTGTCGCGCAGGATCTCGTGCTTCGCCCCGTCCGGGTCCTCGATGGTGGTCAGCGCCACGTGCGAGTCGGCCGGCTTGATCGCGTCGTCCAGTTCGACGTCGGACAGCTTCCTGCGCCCGATCACCATCTCCTGCGCCTCCACCGGCAGGGCGTTCCACGCCTCCAGATCGTGCACGTACTTCTGCACGATCACGTAGCTGCCCCCGGCGAACTCCGGGTCCTCGTCGCCGATCAGGACCGCCGTGTTCGCCGCCCGGCCCGTCGGGTTCTCCGTGCCGTCCACGAAACCGAGCAGGTCACGCACGTCGAAGTACTTGAACCCATGCACCTCGTCACGCACGGTGACGACGCTGCGGATCCGTTCCATGATCTCGGCGGCCAACGCGAAGCAGAGGTCCGGGCGGGCCGCGCGGATGTGGAACAGCAGGTCGCCGGGGGTCGAGACCGCCCGGTGCCGGGCTCCGTCCAGCTCGCGGAAACGATGGAGCTCCGCCGGACGCGGGCCCGCGAACAGGCGGTCCCATGCCTCCGAACCGATGCCCACGACCACGCTCAGTTTCCCGTCCGGCGTCGCCCGGAAACCGACCGCCCGCTGGAGCCCGTTCAGTTCGGACAGCATGTCCCGTACGACCGGCTCGCCGCCCCGGTCGATGGTCACGACCAGGAAGATCGCCGCACCCGTCAGCGGGGACAGCACGGGTTGGGGCTCCGGGTCCTGGGAGTGTGCGCACATGCAGCGCGCCCCTTCCTGACGGTCACGGGCGGGCACCTGTTCACCGTATGGCGCAAGCCCGGCACCCGCCACCGCGCCCTCGGCGGGCCGCCGGCCGCATACGTACGAGCGGCGAGGCGAGCCTCTCCAGGGGACGCCCGACGACCGGTTTGACTTGCCGCGTGCTCGTGGGAGTCTGGAGAAACGGGAGCCGGCGGGGCGGACGGCCAGGTGAGGACCAGTGGGCGTTCCTTCTGTGAGAAGACATGCCATGAACGACACAGCCGACTTCACACGGTGGCTCAAGAGTCACATCGACGAGCTGAACCGTCTGGGGTCCTTCGCCCGCGCCGTCGCGAACGACCCCCACTGGCCCGCGGCGGCCACCGTCGAGACGTACCGGGAGTATCTGGAGAGCCGCGGGGCCGCTCCGGAGGTGATCGACACCTTGCGCCACGCCTGGAACGAGTTCCAGCGCCAGCCTCACTCCCACTGAGGGCACGGGCTTGCGCTCCTCAGACGTGCGCTCCTCAGACGTGCGCCACGGGTTCCGGGCGCTCGTGCTCGCAGGTGTCGTCGATGCCGTAGGTGTCCCAGGCGGGGAACGGGTCGACGGACGGCAGGCCTTCACCGTCGGCCATGAGGCAGTCGCCCAGCGCCGCGTGCAGCGCGTCCGCGCGAAGATGCGTGCCGATGAAGACCAGTTCCTGGCCTTCCGGGCTGTCGGTGTCGCGGGCGCCGGAAGGCTCGAAGCGTGCGACGGAGCCGGCCTGTGACCACAGGCCCGTCACCTGCCGGCGCCCAGCCAGCGTGAAGAACCCCTTGGAGCGCAGAACCTCGCCGAACGCGCCGCTGTCGAGCTTCTCGGTCACGAACGTCCACAGCCGGCCGGGGTGGAACGGCAGTTCGGCGCGGAAGACGGTCGAGGAGATCCCGTACTCCTCCGTCTCGGGGACGTGGTCGCCGTTGAGCTCCCGCACCCAGCCGGGGGCCTGTTGGGCGCGTTCCAGGTCGAACAGCCCGGTGCCCAGTACGTCTGCGGTCCGCACGCGGCCGTGGACGGCGGGGACGACGCGCGCCACGGGATTGAGGCGGGTGAGCGCCGCCCGCAGCCGGTCCGCCGACTCCTCGTCGACGAGGTCGAGTTTGTTGAGCACGATGACATCCGCGAACTCGACCTGGTCCATCAGCAGGTCGCTGACGGTGCGTTCGTCGTCCTCGTACTGGTCCAGGCCGCGCTCGACGAGTTCGTCGCCGCTGGTCAGCTCGGGCAGGAAGCCGGCGGCGTCGACGACCGTGACCATGGTGTCCAGGCGGGCGATCTCCGCCAGGGTGGCGCCGTCGTCGCGGGCGAAGGCGAACGTCGCCGCCACGGGCAGGGGTTCGGAGATGCCGGACGACTCGATGAGCAGGTAGTCGAAGCGCCCCTCGCGGGCCAGCCGGTCGACCTCCTCGAGCAGGTCGTCGCGCAGGGTGCAGCAGATGCAGCCGTTGGTCAACTCGACCAGGCGTTCCTCGGTGCGTGACAGGGCCGCCTCGCCGCCGCGCACCAGGGCGGCGTCGATGTTGACCTCGCTCATGTCGTTGACGATGACCGCGACGCGCAGTCCCTCGCGGTTGCCCAGGACATGGTTGAGGAGGGTTGTCTTGCCCGCGCCGAGGAAGCCGGACAGGACGGTGACGGGGAGTCGGTCGGAAGGCATGGACGATCAGCCCTCGGGGCGCAGCAGCCCGCGCTCGTAGGCCTTCACCAGCCGTTGGGGCACGAGGTGCGCGACGCCGTCGACGGTGATCGGGACGAGCGCCGGCGTGGCCGCCTTCCACTGGGCGCGGCGGTGGCGGGTGTTGCTGCGGGACATCTTCCGCTTGGGAACGGCCATGGAGTCCTCCTGGTTCGGTGGTCACCTTCGGTGAGCAACCAGGAGGCTACATGAAAACGAATCTCATTACTATTTCGCTGTGGGGTGCGATGCCCGAGGCCGGGTGCCCTCGGAAGGCCGCCCGGCCGCTTGAGGTCTGCCGGCTGCGTCAGTGGTCGTCCCAGTGCCCCTCATGGGCGGCGTGGCGATGGCCGTCGTGCACGTAGTCGACGTGGTCCTCGTGGGGCACGGCCGTATGCCCGCAGCCCTCGCCGTGCTGGTGGTCGTGGTGGGCGTGCGTGGTGTGGCCGGCGGTCACGCACTCGTCGACGTGGCCGTCGTGGGCCTTGTGGAGGTGTCCGTCGTGCACGTAGTCGACGTGGTCGCCGTGCGGGAAGGCGACGTGTCCGCAGCCCTCGCCGTGCGTGTGGGCGTGGCTGTCGTGGGTGCGGTGTTCGGCGGTGGTGCTCATGCGCTGCTCCTGGGGGGTGCCGTTCGGTGGCCGGCGGGTGGTGCTGTCGCGGGCCGTGCGTCGTGAAGTCTTGAAGTCAATATAGGGCGGTTCGTTCACATCTGAGCGGAATGTCACGGCGGCTGGGGTGTGCGGTCGGCCCGGTCGAGGGGCTGCGGCAGCTCTTGCCAGGTCAGCACTTCGGCGCCTTATTGCTGCTATCGTGCACTTGCAACCCATGCGCAATAACTCGAAGGATGATGTTGGACATGGCGGTCTACACGCTCCCGGAGCTCCCGTACGACTATTCGGCGCTCGCCCCGGTCATCAGCCCCGAGATCATCGAGCTGCACCACGACAAGCACCACGCGGCCTACGTCAAGGGCGCCAACGACACGCTGGAGCAGCTGGCCGAGGCGCGGGACAAGGAGTCGTGGGGCTCGGTCAACGGTCTGGAGAAGAATCTGGCCTTCCATCTCTCCGGGCACATCCTGCACAGCATCTACTGGCACAACATGACCGGCGACGGCGGTGGTGAGCCGCTGGAGAGGGACGGCGTGGGGGAACTGGCCGGCGCCATCACCGAGTCGTTCGGCTCCTTCGCCGGCTTCAAGGCGCAGCTGTCCAAGGCCGCGGCCACGACCCAGGGTTCGGGCTGGGGTGTGCTGGCGTACGAGCCGCTGAGCGGCCGTCTGATCGTGGAGCAGGTCTACGACCACCAGGGCAACGTCGGACAGGGCTCCACCCCGATCCTCGTGTTCGACGCCTGGGAGCACGCCTTCTACCTGCAGTACAAGAACCAGAAGGTGGACTTCATCGAGGCGATGTGGCGGGTCGTCAACTGGCAGGACGTGGCGAGGCGCTACGCGGCCGCCAAGGAGCGCGGCGACAGCCTGCTGCTCGCGCCGTGACGACCGCCGTGACGCCGTAGTCCCGCGGATGTCCTGCTTGTGATCGTCTTCTCACCCTTCACCGGCAGGCGCACAGCGAAGTGCTCCCCCTGGCCCGCTGCCCGGGGGAGCACTTCCGCGTCCCCTCAACCGTCGCGTGATCCTGTGGCCGCGCTCCGGATCGCGCTACGGGGATGGTCCCTCCCCTGAAGCAATCGCCGCAGAGTACGGAACACGGTGCTGTCAACGGGACTCGGAGAGCAGCGCGTTGAGTTCCGGGAAGGTGATGCCGCCGGACAGGGAGTCGTAGCCACCGGTGTCGAGGAGCTCCCGCGCGGCGCGGCGGGCCGCAGCGTACGCCGCCTGCGCCACCCCCGGGCCGAGGCTGACGCGGGCCACGCCGAGGGCGCCCAGCTCGGCGACGCTCGGGGCGCCGGGGCCGGCCATGACGTTCAACGGTACGGAGATGTCCTCGGCCAGCGCCGCGATCGTGGCGGTGTCGGTGACGCCGGGAACGAAGATGCCGTCCGCGCCGGCGTCCACGTACCGGCGCGCCCGGGCCAGGGTCTCCTCCAGTCGGGTGTCCGGGTCCCCGAGCCCCAACAGGTACGTGTCGACACGGGCGTTGAGGAAGAGCTCCACGCCCGCGCGGTCGGCGGTCCGTCGGGCGACGGCCAGCCGCGTCGCGAGTTCGTCCGGGGCTCGGGTGCCGTCCTCGATGTTGACGCCGACAGCACCCGCCGCGAGCACCCCGGTGATGGTCTCGGCGACCTCGGCCGCGTCCTGCCCGTACCCGCCCTCGATGTCGGCGGTGACCGGAACCGCGACCGCGGCGGCGACGCGGGAAATCAACCCCAGCGCTTGATCGCGGGCGAGGACGTCACCGTCCGGCGAGCCCAGCGACCAGGCGACGCCCGCACTCGTAGTCGCGATCGCGGAGGCCCCCGCGGACTCGATGACTCGGGCACTGGCGACGTCCCAGGCATTGGCGAGCGCGAGCGGCGCGCCGGGCGTGTGCAGAGAACGGAAGAGCTGGACTTTGGCCGACTGCGTGGTGGTCATGCACGGAGTCAAACACGCCGGCCGGCCGTTCTCCGGCAGGAAACCGACACCGACGTCGACAGCTCCACCGCTTCTCCGGCCTACGCCGCTCCTCCGGCCTGTGCCGCTTGTGCGCCAGGACGCTTGAAGACCTGCTGCTCGTGCCAGTCGAGGTACTGGGAAGCGATCGTGGGCCGGCCAGGCCGGGGTGCTGCGGCCTGCTGACCGTGGAGGACGTCCATGGCCCGCCCCGCCGCGCTGCGGGCGACGTACAACAGCCTCCCGAACGGCCAGAGCATCAGCAGGGGTTGGTGTGGGGCCCGGCGGTTGCCTATCTGCGCCTGCCGCAGTCCGGACAGGGCACTCAGCAGCTCAACGTGGGTCATCACCAGGCAATCCTGACACTCAGTGGAGTCCGCGAGGCCGATTCGCAGTTGGATACCGTCGGGGCATGACGACCGACTCGGCCGAAGAGATATCCGTATGCGCTGGACAGGGGCGGCCGGAGCAGCGGATCGGCAACCTGCTTGCTTGGTTGACCACGCCCGTTCTGGTGGTGGTCCCGGCGATGCTCGTGAGGGCCGGTCTGGTCGGCGACGGGCTGTGCCTGCTTGGGATGTTCTCGCTCCCGCTCGGTGCCATGGCGGTGTACGGCGTCAGTGGGGGCTGGCACGCACGACTGCACGCGGGCGGCCTGCTCTCCGCCCGCACGCTCACCGGCCGACGTACGGTCGATCTCACCCGGCTCAAGAAGGTCGGCCGCCTGGAGATCGCCGGACGCGGTACTACCGCTGACTGGCTCGTCCTCACGGACGTGCACGGCACCCGAATCATCGTCGACAAGCTCGCGGGTGGAAAAGGAACGCCTGATGTCGCAGCGCGCGAGGTTCTGAAGAAGCACTCGGGCCCACCCGTTCTCGTCTCCGGCCGGGCGGCCGAGCGGTTGCGTGTGGAAGTCGGGCGAGGGTGGGGCAACCGGCTGCAGCCCACAGGCTCCGCATCCCCCGCGCTCGCCGCGTTCCTCCCGCTGCTCCTGGCCCTGGTGGGCACGCCGGTAAGCCTTGGTCTGGTGCTTGTGAGCCTGGCGCTCGGCGGCGTTCTGTGACTGGTCCAGGTGGGCGAAGAGGGTCTTGATGTCCCGGGAGCGAGTTTGATGCGGCCGTTGGACTTGTGGTCGCATCCACCGGCCGCGGCTACGGAGTTCTCGCCAGGGCATGATGACCACCGTGAGTGAGGAACATGAGGAGGAACTTCATCGGGGACGGGCCCGGTACACGCTGACGGATTCGGAGCACGGCCGGGTCTGGGGTGTCTGCGCCGAGATGGAGGGACTGTTCGGGGAGCCCCGGCGCGGGATGTACGAACTCTTCGGCTGGGTTCCGGAAGGAGACGAGGTACGCGGCTGGGCCGGCAGCCGGGTATGGCTGGTGCCAGAGGACGAGGACCTCGAGCCCTGGCTTCTCGAAGACGTCGAGAGCCTCGGTCAACACCCCGGGGCGGACGGTCTCGTGCTCACCGGTCTCGATGACTACGAGGGTCCGCCCGTCGGGCACCGGGGTTCCGTCCGGCTGCACGACCAGCACCGGTGGCTTGGCACCTGCCGGGAGTTCGCCCGTGTCCTGCCGCCCGAACGGGTCGAACCCTCGCTCGTCCTGCGGGACCTCGTCCCGGGTGAGGCACTGCGGCGAGCACTGACGGCGGGGACCCGGCGGGTGTTGGACCTGGAGGAGGCCGCCCTGGAGATACGGGACGACAGGGGCGAGCCGCTCGCCCAGCGGCTGCTGCGGACCAAGGTCGACGCGTTCTACCCGTCCGCATCCGAGGCGGACTTGATCGACTTGGAGCTGGACGGCCGGTTCTTCACGCCCGTACCCGAACACGCCCGGCCGGTCTGGGTGCAATGGCTCGCCGGGCCGCCGGAGACACCCGGTGCGTGGACCGGCCTCGACACCCGGCGGCGCGTGGCCTGGCTGGACGTCGTCCAGGAGCGGGCCTGCCGACGCCCGCGCCGGGATCAGCCGGCCGGTCGCGCGTACGAGCTCGACGGCCGGCACATCACCGACGTTCCAGGGCTCTACCTGGCCCTGGGGGAGGCCGTGAACGGGTCGGGCGGCTACTTCGGCGGCTGCCTGGCCGCCCTCGACGACTGCCTGCGCGGCATGTTCGGCTACACCGCTCCGGGAACGCTGCTCTGGCGGGATGCGGGGATCGCGCGCGAGCACCTGTCCCGCGCCCTGACGCCGGACGGACAGCCGTACGACCTGTTCGCCGCAGTGCTCGACAGCCTGACCAGGGGCGGGATGCGCGTCGACTTGGTCTGATCGCCGATGGTGAGGGCGCGGGTCAGGTGCAGTGCAGCAGGGTCATGAAGCCGTAGTCCATGTGGAGTTGCTGGTGGCAGTGGAAGAGGGACAGGCCCGGCTGGTCGGCGGTGAAGTCGAAGTCGAGGGTCTGGTAGCCGCCGAGCATGACGACGTCCTTGTGCAGGCCGTGGGTCGGGGTGCCGGCGATGTGGGTGACTTCGAAGGTGTGGCGGTGCAGGTGGAGGGGGTGGATGTCGTCGGTGGCGTTGCGGAACCGCATCCGGTAGCGGCCGCCGCGGTCGATGTCCAGCACCGGCTTGTCGGTGTCCATGGAGAAGGGCACGCCGTCGAGGGTCCAGATGTTGAAGCCCTTGTCGGCGGCGTTGCGTTTCTCCACCAGCAGGTCGAAGGCGTGGTCGGGCCGCCGGGCGGTGGCACCCGCGCGGGCGAAGGCGCGGTAGTCCCAGGTGGGTTTGCGCGGTGCGGTCCATTGCGGGGAGCCGCCGCGGCCGGCGTACTCCACCACAGTGCCCATGCCGTTCTCCCGGTCGTCGTCGGCCAGATCCCCCAGGACCCACACACCGGGATGGTTCATCTCCACCAGGGCCGAGACACGTTCGGCGGTGCCGATCCACAGCACCGGCACGTCGGCGGGGCGGGGTACCGGGTTGCCGTCGAGAGCGACCACGTTGAAGGTGTGGCCGGGCAGGGCCAGGCTGCGGATCTCGGTGGCGCTGGCGTTGAGGACGTGGAACAGCACGCGCTGCCCGGACCTGACCTTGATCGGCGGGCCGTGGCCCAGTTTCCGGCCGTTGACACTGAACGCGGTGTAGCCGACCTCGTAGCCGTGCGGCATCCCCCGTGCCAGTGAGCCGGCCATCGCCTTCTCACCCCTGCGCTTCAGGTTCGGCACCTCGGAGCCGGCCAGGAAGTTCTGGGCCATGTCCCCGCCCTGGCTGAAGACGGGTCCGAACTCCTTCAGCACCAGGAAGACCTCCTGGTCGTAGGCGCCGGGGTGGGCCTTCGGCTCGATGTGGACCGGGCCTGCCTGACCGGTGTACGTACCCAGGTTCAGGTCGTCATGCGCTGCCACATGGGTGTGGTAGAAGCGGAAACCGGCCGGTCCGGGCGTGAACGACAGGCGCCGCATCCCGTGCGCGGGGAGGTACGGGGTGCCCTCCTCCGCCGCCCCGTCCACCTCGGCGGGAACCCGCTGGCCGTGCCAGTGGAGCAGTTCGGGAGTGCCGGTGTCGTTGTGGACGTCGACCACGACCGGGCGGCCTTCGGTGAACCGCAGCAGCGGGCCGGGGAACTGCCCGTTGTACGTCGTGGTGGACACGATCGTGTCCGGCGCGAGCTCGACGAGCCCGGTGGCGATCCGCACCGTGTAATCCGCCTTGCCCGGAGCAACGGGCCAGGCGGACGGCGCCGTGGAGGCGGAGGCCGGTTTTGCGGCGCCACCGGCCAGCAGAGCCAGGCCACCGAGCTTGAGGGCGTCGCGACGGGTGATCTGCACGGCCTGCTCCCTTCCTGGTCAGGACCCGAGTAAGCCCATAGCAGGTGTGGGGTTCGAATCCTCCCCGTTCATGGCCAGTGTCCGCCTTCGTGGAAGCGCCGAGCGAGATCGAGGATCCGGCCCCCCTCGCCCAGTCTCGCCTTCTATGTCGTACGAGCCCCCGCTCTCGGCCGGGGGTGGGGGACTGCCCGGAGTGTCACCGCACCGTCGGGCTTCGGCGTTCGACGAGGACGACGTCGCGCCAGCGGCCGTGGTGGCGGCCGATGCGCTCGCGGGTGCCGACGACTCTGAACCCGGCACGCAGGTGAAGGGCGAGGCTGGCCGTGTTCTCCGGGAAGATGCCCGACTGCACGGTCCAGATCCCGGCGGTCTCGGTGGAGGCGAGGAGGGCGTCGAGCAGCGCGGATCCGACGCCTCGGTGGCGCGCCGCGGGGTGGACGTAGACGGAGTGCTCGACCACGCCCGCGTACGCGCACCGGTCGGACACCGGCACGACCGCGGTCCAGCCCAGCACCCGGCCGTCCGCGTCCAGGGCCACCAGACGGTGGTCGGGCAGTTTCGCCGCGTCGAACGCCTCCCAGGTCGGCGCCTCGGTCTCGAAGGTCGCGTCGCCCTCCTCGATGCCCAGCCGGTGGATCGCCAGGACCTGTTCGGCGTGCTCCGGCCGCATCGGTGCGACGTGGACGGGCATGGGCGCGCCGGTCATGCCGCGGCCGCGATGCCGAGTTCGCCGAGCAGTTCACGCACCCGCTGCTCGATGGCGGCCCGGATCGGCCGGACCGCCTCGACACCCTGCCCGGCGGGATCGTCCAGTTGCCAGTCCAGGTACCGCTTGCCCGGGAAGACGGGGCAGGCGTCCCCGCAGCCCATCGTGATCACCACGTCCGAGGACCGCACGGCCTCGGTGGTGAGGACCTTCGGCTTCTGGGCGGAGATGTCGACGCCGACTTCCTTCATCGCCTCGACCACGGCCGGATTGACGGCGTCGGCGGGCGCGGAGCCGGCCGAGCGGACCTCGACCCGGTCGCCCGCGAGATGGGTGAGGAAGGCGGCGCCCATCTGGGAGCGGCCGGCGTTGTGGACGCAGACGAACAGCACCGAGGGACGCGGGGCGGGAGTGCTCATGGCCGGTGACTTTCTCGAGGGTGGGAACGGTCGGGAAGAGGTGCGCTCGATGGGGGAGTGGTCAGGAGGACGCGAGTCCGGGTTCGCCGTGCGGGACGGCGGCGTGGTCCGCGGCAGGTGCCCGGCGGCCGTACACCGCCGCCACGACGACGAGTCCGAGCCCGGCTCCGAGCAACTGGGCCGCGATGAACGGGGCGACGGAGGCGGGCGCGATCCCGGCGAAGGTGTCGGTGAAGGCCCGGCCCACGGTCACGGCCGGGTTCGCGAACGAGGTCGAGGAGGTGAACCAGTAGGCGGCTCCGATGTACGAGGCCACCGCGGCCGGAGCCAGTGCCGAGCGGCCGACGCGCTCCAGACCGAAGATCAGGGCGATCAGCCCGGCGGTCGCCACGACCTCGCCCAGCCACAGATGACCGGCGAACCGGTCGTGGGTGGAGAACTTCACCAGCGGCCTGGCGAACATCGCGTCGGCCAGCACCGCCCCGCCGATCGCGCCCACCACCTGGGCCGGGACGTACGCGGCGACATCCCGCAGAGCGAGGCCACCCGGCCTGCGGCGGCCCGTGAACCACGCCGCGATCGTGACCGCGGGGTTGAAGTGCGCGCCGGAGACCGGACCGAACAAGGCGATCAGTACGGCCAGGCCGAAGAAGGTGGCGAGGGAGTTGGCGAGCAACTGCACGCCCACGTCGGGGGAGAGGGCGGCGGCCTGGATGCCGGAGCCGACGACGACCGCGACGAGCAGCCCGGTGCCGATGGCCTCGGCGGCGACGCGCCGGCCGAGCAGCGCGCTCACGCGCCGGCCTCCGCGGTCCGGGGAGCGTTCAGGAAGGCGGCGAGCTGGTCCAGCGCGCCCGGCAGCACCCAGTAGTAGACCCAGGTCCCGCGGCGTTCGCAGTCGATGAGTCCGGCCTGGCGCAGCTGCTTGAGGTGGTGGGAGATCGTCGGCTGGGACAGCTCGAAGGCGGGCGTCATCTCGCACACGCACACCTCTCCGCCCTCGCGCGAGGCGATCATCGACAGCAACCGCAGCCGGACCGGGTCTCCGAGGGCCTTGAACACCTTCGCCAGCTCCGCGGCCCGCTCCTCGTCCAGTGGCGCGGCGGCCAGGCCCCGGCAGCAGCCGGCGTCCTGGCCGATCACCTCAAGCCCTTGTTTCGACATGCCTCTATGTTGACGTTTTTCGATTCAGGGCGCAACCTTGCATCAATAAACGTCAATGCAAGGCGCTCCGGGGCATCGTCATGCCCCGTCACCCGGGAGTGAAGTCATGAGCGAGCAGCCCGCCACCCTGCACGGAACCACCCCCCTGCACGAGCCCACCCACCTGCGCGAAACCGTCCGTCTGCGCTACGCCGCGGCGGCCGCGAAGGTCACCGAGGGCGCCACCGCCTGCTGCGGACCGCAGCCCGTCGAGGTCGACGAGAACTTCGGCGCCGCCCTCTACGCCGCCGACGAACGCGACGCCCTGCCTACCGAGGCCGTCGCCGCCTCCCTCGGCTGCGGCAACCCCACCGCCGTCGCCGAGTTGCGCGAGGGCGAGCGCGTTCTCGACCTCGGCTCCGGAGGCGGCATCGACGTCCTGCTCTCCGCCCGCCGAGTCGGCCCCACCGGCAAGGCGTACGGCCTCGACATGACCGAGGAGATGCTCGCCCTGGCCCTCGCCAACGCGGAGAGGGCCGGCGCGACCAACGTCGAGTTCCTCAAGGGCACCATCGAGGCGATCCCGCTGCCCGCGCACACCATCGACGTCGTGATCTCCAACTGCGTCATCAACCTGTCCGTCGACAAGCCGGCCGTCTTCGCCGAGACCTTCCGCGTCCTGAAGCGGGGCGGCCGCATCGGCGTCTTCGACGTCGTCGCCGACGACGCCCTCACACCCGAGCAGCGCGCCGAACGCGGCGACTACGCCGGCTGCATCGCCGGCGCACTGTCCTTCGCCGAATACCGAGCGGGCCTGGAGGCCGCCGGCTTCACCGGCATCGAGATCACCCCGACCCACCCGGTCGCGGACGGCATGCACTCCGCGACCATCCGCGCCACCAAGCCGACGCTGACCGACACCTCCGCCTGAGCGGCGCCCCGGGTCGACAGGTGACGACCGGGGTGGAGGCGACTCGGACCGGCACCGCGCCGCCCCGGGACCTCAGTGGGCCCGGCCCCGGATCGGATGATCCCGGGCCGGGCCCCATGGGGCCGCAGCTCAGTCGAACGCGGCGGCGAACATGCCGGGCTCGTAGGAACCGCCCTGCTGGTGCACGATCACGGCGAGCCGGTTGGCCGCGTTGATCAGGGCGACCAGGGAGACCAGCGCGGCGATCTGGTCGTCGTCGTAATGCTTGCGCACCTGGGCCCAGGTCTCGTCGGACGCGCCCTGGTGGGCGTCGGCGAGCCGGGTTCCCTCTTCGGCGAGCGCCAGGGCGGCCCGCTCGGCTTCGGTGAACACGGTGGACTCGCGCCAGGCGGCGACCAGGTGGAGCCGTACGGCGGTCTCACCGGCGGCCGCCGCCTCCTTGGTGTGCATGTCGATGCACCAACCGCAGCCGTTGATCTGGCTGGCGCGCAGCGCCACCAGCTCCTGTGTGGACCTCGGCAGCGGAGACTGCTGGACCACCAGGCCGGCGCCTGCGAACCGCTTGGCGAACTTGGCGCCGATCTCGTTCTCGAACAGGTTGAACCGAGCGTTCATGATGTCGTCCTCACTCGTCACTCATCACTCGTCGTGTTGCGCTGGACGAACACGAGATGCCGGCGACCCGCTCTTTGTGACGGAGCGTCGGTGTGACGTGTGCCACCACTCATGGGTGTCACAAAGCCGCGCGGGCCGGTGTCTTGTGCGCCTGGCGTCGTCGGAAGCGAACAGACGGGAGCAGCCGGTGAAGAGCGAGCGCAGCGATGCACGGCGCTGCGGCCGGCACAGGTCAAGGTGCGCGGGGTGCGATGAGTTCTGGACGTCGCGGGGGTCCAACGTTCATGACGACTCAGATCCTCCGGACTCCCGAAGCCGACCTCGCCTACGACGTCCACGGCCCGCTGCCGACCGCCGACGGACGCCCGCCGCTGGTCATGATCGGCCAGCCCATGGACGCCGGCGGCTTTCGTGCCCTGGCGTCGCACTTCCCCGACCGCACCGTGGTCACCTACGACCCGCGCGGTCTCGGCCGCAGCACCCGCAAGGACGGCCGGGTCGACCACGCGCCCGAGCATCAGGCCGCCGACGTGCACGCCGTGATCGAGGCGCTCGGAACGGGCCCGGTCGAGATGTTCGCGAGCAGCGGCGGCGCCGTGACCGCGCTCGCCCTCGTGGCGGCGTACCCCGACGACGTGACCACCCTGGTGGCGCACGAGCCGCCGCTCATCCCGGTGCTTCCCGACGCCGTGGCCGCCGAGCGCGCCCGGGCCGCCGTCCGGCAGGCGTACGAGGACAAGGGCTGGGGTGCCGGTATGGCGGCGTTCATCGCGATGACCTCGTGGCGGGGCGAGTTCACCGACGACTACTTCGCCCAACCCGCCCCGGATCCCGCCGCGTTCGGGATGCCGACCGAGGACGACGGCTCCCGTGACGACCCGCTGCTCTCCGACCGGTCGTGGGCGGTCAGCGGTTACCGACCCTGCATCGACGCCCTGAACTCGGCGCCGACGCGGGTCCTGATCGCCGTCGGTGAGGAGACCCTCGACACCTTCACCGGACGTACCTCGGAGGCGGCGGCCGAACTGCTCGGTCAGCAGGCGACGGTGTTCCCCAGCCACCACGGTGGCTTCCTCGGCGGCGAGTCCGGCTACGCCGGTAAGCCCGAGGACTTCGCGCGCAGGTTGCGCGAGGTCCTCGACGCCGCTCGCTGACGATCGTCCTCCCTGCGCCCCGGTGCGACCGCCAACGGGTCGGAGGGAGGCAACGGGTGTGGCCGGCGCGAAGAGTTCGGGGGTCGTTTCAGAACTTGCCCATCTGCTCCGCCGTTCGGTGCCCCAGCCGCCGGCCGAACTCCGCGCAGAAGCCGGCGGAGAGCGGCGGCCACCCCCAGAAGTCGAAGGCGAGGGCGCCCACCGCGAAATTGGACTCCCACCGCCACTCGGTGACCGGGACCGAAGTACCGCAGGCGGAGCAGGGGGCACTGCCCTCACCCGTGTCCTTCCAGGCGGCGATGCCGTCCCTGAACGGCCGCCAGACCTCCTCGTCCGCCTCGAACTCCTCGGGATAGCGGATGATCACGGTCTTGGTCTCGCACCGGGGGCAGACGGCGTACTCCGCGTCGTCCACCCCCTGACCCCCGCAGTGGTGGTCGCGTCCGACGATCACGGCCACCGGGCCCGGTGGCCAGTCCGGGTCCGAGGAGTCGGCGACGGCCCGCGCCCAGTTCGGGCCCGGCACATAGCCCTCATCCACGTTCAGGCTGTACACCCCGTCGCCGGACGTCTCACGCGTGATCAGACCCTCGGTGACCATCCAATCGACCATCCGATCCGCGAGCGGCCCGGCCTCCTCGCCGGTCACCTCGACATCGACGATCCGCTCGAAGAAATCCCCCATCGCCCCTCCACGCCTCTCGATCGTTGTCCGTCACTGTGCCACCACCCTCTGACAACGCCGCGGCACCGGCTCGGGCACCGAAACCACCCCCGAGCGACCGGGGGACGGCGCCAAGCCGGGTGGCGCGGTCGGCGACGTCGAGGAGCTGTCGCTCCTCGTGGTGGCGGGCGACGAGGTGGAGACCGACGGGCGCCCCCTGGGGCGTGATCCCTGCCGGAAGGCTGAGCGCCGGATGACCGCTGAGGTTGAACGCCCAGGTCAGGGCGACGCTCATCCGCGTTCCTGGCCCGTCGTGGCCGTGCGGGGGGTGGGGCGTGGTGGGTGTGAGGACGAGGTCGGCTCGCCGGAAGCAGTCGCGCAGTCGCTCCTCGTTGGTGGTGACGACCCTGCTGACATCCTCGGTCGAGGAAGGCGCCCCCGCGCGGAGGGCCGTCCAGGCGGGGGCGGGGTCGACGAGTTTCAGGTCGGAGTCTTCGGCCAGGGTGATCAGTCCGGCCTCGGCGAGGCTTTCCGCCGAGCGGCGGGCGACGGCGGCGACCGCCGGATCGGTGTCCGCGTATCCCAAAGTGGCCGACCAGACCGCTGGGAGCGGGTACGTGGAGCGGACGGCCGGCACCGGCGACTCGGTCATCGCGTCGAGATGGGCGAGGGCGTCGCGAGGGTCGCCCACCAGCACGCCGGGCGAGTTCAAACCCGCCCGATCACGGGCCGGGAGCAGGCCATTGGTGGGCTTGAAGCCGACGATGCCGCACCACGCGGCGGGAATGCGCACCGATCCGGCACCGTCGGATCCACTGGCGAGAGGGACGAGTCCGGCGGCGACCGCGGCCGCCGAACCCGCGGACGAGCCGCCGGGCGACCACCCCGGATCGAGCGGGTTGAGGGTGGGACCCCGGTCCGTGTGCCCGTAGGTCTGCCAGCCACGGCTGGTACGCGGCACCGAGGTCGCACCCACCGGCACGCATCCGGCGGCCACCAGCCGGGTGTTCTGGTAGGAGCCGGGGCCCTCGCTCGCCTTGACGCCGATCGGCACACCCGCGAGAGGCAGTACGGCGCCGCGGGCGAGCCGCGCGTCGACATCGGCCGCGTGAGCGAGCGCCTGCTCGGCCCAGACCTCGGTGAACGCCCTTATGTCATCGTCGACTTCGGTGATCCGGGCCAAGGCGGCCTCGACGACGTCGACGGCCGTCATGTCGCCGTGCCGCACATGACGGGCGATGTCCAGGGCGGACAGATCCGCGTACTCGCTGGTGCCGATCACCTGCGTCCTTTCTTGCTCAGGCTTGCTCAGAACCTCCACCGCGTATGGGTGTACACCCCGCCGTCCCGGCCGAAGCCGTACGCCGTGCCCGGAGCCACCGCGAACACCACTGCGTCGCCCTTCCGGAACGCGTCCCCGATCCCGTGGAAGGTGCCCTCGGGGGAGGTGATGTGCGGCCCGTACTTGGCCTCGTACGCGGCGATCACCTCCTCCAGCAGCGCCGGATCGGCAACCTGTTCCGCCGTGCCCTCGACCACGAGGTCGAGCCCTTCGGTGAGCGAGTTTCCCCCGGTCGTCAGAGCGCAGTGCGCGTCATGAGCGAGATTCCTCGCCTTCTGTTCCCCCGGGCCGGTGGAGAAGTACAGCACCCCGTCGTGCCAGGCGGCGATCACGGGAGTGACGTGCAGCCGGCCGTCGGGCCGCACCGTGGACACCCAGAAGATCTCGGCGGACTTCAGCAGCCGCTGGGCCTCGGCCCATTCGGTGGCGGTGACCTCCGTGGCGCCCGGGCGGGGATTGAGTGCGGAGCTGTAGCGGGCGTCGAACTCGGTCGTGGGTTGCTTTGAGGTTCCCTGTGTCGGCATGGCGGAACTCCTTTCCCTCACCCATAACGACCGGCGGCCCGCGCCGAAATCATCGCTCCTCGGCGTGCGGGTGCCGCGCGATCGGGTGAACGTGCGGGTGGCCGACATCCGCCGCTTCTACGACGCGGCGGTCGCGAAGGGAGCGGAGTTCCTCACCCCGCCCGTCGACCGTCGCGCCGAGTTGCGCTGCTACCTGCGCGATCCGGACGGCTACCTCATCGAGGTGGGCCAGGCGACGGGTCTGCTCAAGGGCGAGCGGGCGCGCACCGACGACTGACACGGGCGGTGGCCGGGTGGACCCGCCGACATGCGGTGCGCGGCTGCCACTGAGCCTCAGCCGGAGGCGGGGTGGGGTGTGGGGGACCACAGTTGCGGGTCCGTCACCCCGCCCGGGCACGCGAGCGGGTCGATCGGCCATCCGGCGCGCCGGGCACCGGCCTGGTACGCGCTCTCGTAGAAGGCGAGCACGGCGGCACGCGGGTCGGCCTCGGCGCGGACCTCGTCGTACGGCAGCACGGCCAGGTGGCTGTCGATGCGGGCGACCCAGTGCGCTGCCGCGGGCAGGAGCGGCTCCTCGGCCAGGTGTGCCGGCTCGGGAGCGGTGTACGAGTAGAAGGCGGGCGCGGGGAAGGCGTCGTCGCCGAACCAGAAGCCGAAGCTGATCACCTCCCGGGAGTACGCCTCCCGGGTGACCGGGTCCACCTGCTGGGGCTGTTCGATGCGACGGTCGGAGAACCGGGTGTGCGCGATGTCGAAGGTGTGCCAGAAGTGGTGCACCGGGCTCACCTTCCCCGAATACCCCGCGGCGAATTCCTCCAGCACCGACGCCACCTGGCTGAGGACCCGCCAGTAGCGGTTGGCCTGCGCGGGGTTGTACGTCGCGTGCTCGGCGTCCTCGGCGAACGGCCGGCCGGAGTCGGGCAGGTCGAAGGGCCTGGGCACGTCGAGCCGCACCCGGATGCCCAGTGCGGCCAGCGAGTCCATGACCGCGGCGTGGAAGGACTTCACGGACTGGCCGACGAGCGGGAAGGAGATCTCCCGGCCGTCCAGCGTCGAGACGACCAGCCGATGCCCTACGAAGTCGAAGTCCATGGTGAAGATCGGGTTGCCGTCGACCTGTCCCATCGGACGCGTCGTGGTACCGCGCCCCGTGAGGTGGAACGGGACGTTCCACCAGTGGTTGCGCCGGGTGCTGGCGGCGAGGCGGACCTTCCCGATGATCTGCGCGAAGCGATGGAGCGTCTCTTTGGTGTCGTGCCACTCGGCGAGTGGGATCGGCGGGAACAGCTCCATGGTCATCATCCTTCCCATGCGGCCGACGCTCCTGACGGCCGGACCGGGGCCTGGATGACCATGATGGCCGCGTGGGGCAGGTGTGGCATCTCGTGCGAGACGGCTCTCGACGTCGAACGTCATCGCTTGGCGGGCGCGAGATCGTCGAGGAAGTCCGAGAGCAGGGTGTGCAGAGTGTCGGGCTGCTCCAGGTGCAGGTCGTGACCGGTTCCGGGGATGCTGACGGCCCGGGTGACGGGGCCTTGACGGAGCATGCCGTCGACTTCGTGCGGCGGGATGATGCTGGACCGGGCCAGCACCGCCAGGGTCGGGCACACGATCTGCTCCCACTCGTCCCAGAAGGATCGCCGGGCGTTCTCCGCCAGCGAGTCGACCATCACGTCCCGGTCGAAACGCGGCCACCAGCCACCGTCGCGTTCCTCCAGACCGGCTGCCCAGCCTTCGCCGACCGGGCCGCCGCCGAGGAACCGGACAGCCGCCTCCCGGGAGGTGAACGGCAGCGGCCACGAGCCCAGCCACCCGCCGATCTCGGCGGGAGCGTTCGGGTTCCCGGAACCCGGCCCGGCCTCGACGAGTACGAGCGCGCGGACCCGGTCGGGATGTGCGGCGGCGGTGAGCATGGCCGTGTGCCCGCCCAGGGACTGGCCGGCCAGTACCGGCTGTCGCAACCCCAGCTGGTCGGCAACGGCGATGACATCGGCGACGTACGCGGCACGGGAGACCTCCCGCGGGTGGCGTTCGGCGGCGCCGTGCCCTCGCTGGTCGACCGCGACCACCTGGTACCGGGAGCTCAGGCGCCGGGCTGTCGCGTCCCACTCGCCCGAATGGCCGGCCAGACCGTGCAACAGCACGACGGGCGGGCCAAGCCCGCCCCAGTCCCTGCAGACGAGTCGCACACCGTCTCGCGTCACGATGCGCTCGGACCACGTCATGTCGATCTCCCGTCGATCGTCGATCGCCTCAGTGGGTGGAACGGCCATGCAGGACCAGGGCCCAGGCCAGGCAGCCGAACGCACCCGTGGAGGTCACGGCGCGGACGATGTTCCAGGCGACCCAACCGGACTCGAAGCGCTCCCGCACGGCGGCGAGGTCGCCGATGCGGTCCGGTTGGCCGGCGGCGGCCAACTCGTCATTGAGCGGGACGTTGACCGCAGCGGTGATGACGAACATCGCCAGATACAGCACCAGCGCGGCGATGACGAACACGAAGACCCTGCGATCGCCGCCGGACCACTGCGCGACGGCGGCGAGCGCCAGCGCCAGGATCGCCCCCAGGAAGCACGTCATGAACCAACCGTTGAGGATCGCCTTGTTGATCTGCTGCATCGCGGTGACGAACGTGCGGTCGTCACCGCGGCGCAGACCGGGCATGACGGCGTAGGCGAAGGCCGCGAACAGACCGGCCATCAGGCCTGTGGCCAGGGTGGCCGCCAGCAGGGAAGGGGTGGCGAGTGCTTTCACGTCGTTTCCTCGTGTAGGTGACGATGCCGACGCCGGGGTCGAAGCCGCGGCGCGCGGCCGGCAGGAACCCGGTGGGGGCGAACGGGCCGTAGAACAGCGACGCCTTGGTGAAGCGCCTGGTGCCGGGAGAAGCCGCCCGACCATTCGGGACAGCCGCGGCTGGGAGCCGTCGTGTGCGGCCTCCGCGTCAGGACTCGGTGCCGATCGCTCCGATCGGGATGCAGTTGGTGCGCGTGACGTGCGTCTTGCCGCAGAGGGTGGCGCCGCTCAGGTTCTTGCCCGGCGCGGGGGGTTGCGGCATTCCCGCTGCCCCGTCCGCTCCGGGAACGACCGCGTCATGCCCGCCACAACCCGCCAGTGCGCCGACGGCCACGACCGTTGCGCACGCCCACCGCTTGGACGCTCCGATCCGCAGGTTCCTGCTCACTCTTCCCCCGTTTCAGCACACCATCAGATCAATAGGCGGATCACTCTAGGGGGTGCTTCTGACACGCGTCAGCAGGTCACTTGTGTGGTGTGCTGGGCCGGAGCACATGCTCGCGATGACCACCAGGCACCGCCCCTCACACGAATCCGGTGATCCGCCATGGCCCCACAGGTCCGCCACCCAGTCTTCGCCCGCTTCTACGCCCGTGTCGCCGGCCCCGGCCTGGAGAGGGCCGGCATCACGCGGTACCGAAAGCGCCTGGTGGCCGGTCTGTCCGGCCGGGTCATCGAGATCGGCGCGGGCAATGGACTGAACTTCCCGCACTACCCAGCCGAGGTGAGACGCGTCCTGGCCGTCGAGCCGGAGCCCCGACTGCGTGCCCTGGCCGCGCAAGCGGCCCGCGCCGTGCCCGCGGAGGTGGAGGTCGTGGACGGCCGGGCCGAGCAACTGCCGGTGCCCGACGCCTCATTCGACGCGGCCGTCGTGTGCCTCACGCTGTGCTCGGTGGCAGACCCGGCGGCGGCTTTGACCGAGATCCACCGCGTCCTGCGGCCCGGAGGCCGCATGCGGTTCTTCGAGCACGTCCAGGCGGACACGCCGGGCATGCGCCGCGTCCAGCGTGCCGTGGACGCGACCTTCTGGCCACTGCTGTGCGGAGGCTGCCACACCGGCCGCGACACCCAGTCCGCCATCACCGCGGCCGGGTTCACTCTCACGGAGGCGGAGAGGTTCGCCTTCCCCGAAACCCGCCTCCCCCTGCCGGCCGCCACCCACATCCTCGGCACGGCCGAGCGCCCCCGCGAGGCCGAGCACTGAACGTGCGCTGCCGCTCATCCGGTGTCGGGCAGGCACTCGGGACAGCCTGCGGCATCGGCCTTCTCCCGGGCCCGTCGCGCGTTCCCTTCGCGGACCGAGGCCAGCCACCGCCACGGTTCGATCTCGTCCGGGGTCAGGCCTGGGCACGCCAGTTGATGGGAGATGCGGCAGGTGGTGCCGGGTGAGGGTTCCTCCAGGTCGCCGTTCCACGCGGTGCCGTCGTTGTCGACGTGCCGGCGGTGGCCGCCGGGAACCGGCGGCGTGGGACCCCGGGCCCGCTCGGGCCGGAAGACATCCCGACGGGGATGGACCAGCCATACGGGGGGCGTAGCCCGGCCGTGCACCGCGGGCACCCGGAGCCGGAGGCGGCGTGATTTCGTCAGCGTTCCGCCGGTTGGTGACCGGCCCGGTAGACGAACGCCGGCGGCAGATTGGGCCACACCACCGCGGTGCGCTCCACCGTGGCGAAATGGCTGCGTAGTTCCGAGGCGAAGCGGCGGGCGGGCGGGGTCCAGGCCGCGTGGCAGTAGGCGAAGGTGGTGAAGCGGCCGCGCGGCCTCAGCACCTGGGCGACGGCTTCGAGAGTGCGGTGTCGCTGCCGTTCCGGCATGACGGTCCACGGCAGTCCGGAGACCACCGCGTGCACCGGCTCCCGGGTCACGGTGGCGACCTCGGATGCCGCGCCCCGGACGACGGTGAGCCGGTCGTCCCGGTGAGCGGCTTCGAGGCGGGCGGCGAACCCGGGATTGATCTCGATGGCGACCAGGCGCGTGCCCGGCGCCATCAGACGCAGGATCGACCGGGTGATCGCGCCCGTGCCGGGGCCGAGTTCGACGACGAGGGAGGCGGTCTCCAGCCCGATCCCACGGGTCATGGCGCGGGCCAGCCCCGGTGAGCTGGCGGCGATCGCCCCCGTCGTCAGCGGGTGTTCGAGGAATTGCGTGGTGATCGACACGCCGCTCATGCTCGGTACCCGCGGCGTAGCCGTACGTCGTGTCCGAGGGCCGGGTGTGTAGTCCTCGGGGAGGATCCCACTGCCCTCCACGGGACGACGTGCCGGGCTGCGGGGGCGGCATAGCTTGAGGCGGTGCTTCGTCTCATGGAGAGCCTGTCGCGCTGGCGGCGGCGTCATCCCTGGCTGCCGGACGCGGTGTTGGTGGTCCTGGTGGGCGTACCGCCCGTGATCCGCGAACAGGCCGGCTGGCGGCCGGTGTGGGTGCAGGCGGTGGTCCACGCCGCACTCGTCCTGCCGCTGCTGTGGCGGCGCCGGCACCCCCACGCCGTCGCCGTGGTGGTCACGGCAGCGTTCTGGGCGCAGTATCTGGGCCAGGTGTGGGGGCAGGAAGTGGGCCGGGGCGCCCTCGCCATGGCGGCGCTGCTCTACACGCTCGTGGTCGGCGGTCTGCGCCGCCCCGCCGCCGCGGCGGCCGTGTGCGCGGCCGGGTGCGTGCTGCTGTGGGTTCCGGACTGGCTGCGGTCCTACGAACAGGGGGCTCAAGGGGGGCGCGGCGCCTGGTGGACGCCCGCCTCCGTGATGTTCTGGCTGGCCGGGTCGTGGGTGTGGGGCGAGTACGTCCGGGCCCGGCGCGCCCATCTCGCCGAGTTCGCGCGCCGCACCGAACTGGCGGAGTCCCAGCGTGCCGTTCTGGCCCGCGCCGCCGTCGCCGACGAACGCGCACGGATCGCTCGTGAGATCCACGACATCCTCGCCCACGGCGTGAGCGTCATGGTCGTCAACGCCGAGGGCGGCAGGCTGGCCGGACATGCCGACCCGGAGGCCGCGCACCGGGCGCTCGAGACGATCAGCGCCACCGGCCGCGACGCGCTTGTCGAACTGCGCCGCCTGCTGGACGTGCTGCGCCCTCAGGAGGACGAGGAGGACGAGGAGGACGGGCACCCGCGCACCGGGCCGGACGGGCCGCAGCCGGGCCTGGGCGAGCTGCGCTCCCTCGTCGCCCGCTTCCCCGGTGCGGCCACCCTCGAACTGCGTGGGGACCGGCGCGGCCTGCCCCCGGGCGCCGCTCTGCAGACCTACCGGATCGTGCAGGAGGCGCTGACCAACGTCGTCAAACACGCCGCACCGAACGCCGCGGTCCGGGTCCTGGTCGAGGTCGGCTCTCCGGGGCCGGAGCGCCGCATCCGCATCCGCGTCGACAACTCGCCGGGCGTGGGAACCGCACCCAAGGTCGCCCTGCCCTCGGCCGGGCGGGGCGTCGAGGGGATGAGGCAGCGCTCGGCCCTCTACGGCGGCACCGTCTGCGCCGGTCCCACCCCTGAGGGCGGCTACCGCGTGGACGCGACGCTGCGGCCGGGGCCGCCCGCACCTGCCGGGGCGGTGCGGTGAGCGGGGCCGCGGCGCCGCGCCCTCCGTACCGTGTGCTGCTCTGCGACGACCAGGAGCTGATCCGGATGGGGCTGCGCATGGTGATCGGCAGCCAGCCCGACCTCACCGTCGTCGGGGAGGCCGCGGACGGGCACGCCGCCGTCGCCCTCAGCGCCGAACTGGAACCCGACCTCGTCCTCATGGACGTACGCATGCCGGACCTGGACGGCCTGGCCGCCACCCGGCACATCTGCGCCCGGCCGTCCGCTCCGAAGGTCCTCGTGGTGACCACCTTCGACCTCGACGAGTACGCCTACGGAGCGCTGCGCGCGGGCGCCAGCGGGTTCGTGGTCAAGGACGCGCTGGGGGAGGAGATCCTGGTCACCGTGCGGGCCGTGCTGCGAGGCGAGGTGATGATGGCGCCCTCCGTCATCCGCCGCCTCGTGGAGCGCTTCGTCCTGCCCGAGGCCCGCCCCGCCGAGCGTGAGCGGCTGTCGCGGCTGACCGAGCGCGAGCGTGAGGTGCTGGCCCTGGTCGCCCGGGGACTGAGCAACGCGGACATCGCCGCGCGCCTCTTCCTCGGCGAGACCACCGTCAAGACCCACCTCGGCCGCCTGCTGTCCAAGCTGGGCCTGCGGGACCGCGTCCACGCGGTCGTCTTCGCCTACGAGAGCGGCCTGGTCCGGGTGGGCGCCTGACTCCCGGCCGCCTGCTCCGGGCCCCGGCCCGACGGGGCGGGGCGCACACTGGAGGCAGAAGGACGTGCGACGTGAGCCGAGCCGTGGAGGTCGCCATGAGCACCCTCGAAGAACACATCGACGTCGGAGTCCCCATCGACAGCGCCTGGGACAGCCTTCACCGGGTGGAGAAATATCCCCGCTTCATGGACGGCGTGCGGGACGCCCGTGCGGAGGCCGATGGCCGCGCCCAGTTGGACATCGAGGCGGGCGGAAAGTCCCGGCAGATGGAAGCCGAGGTCTCCGACCGCCCCGGGGACCGCGTGATGGAATGGCACACCACGGGAGCACCGGAACTGAAGTGCTCCCTCACCCTGCACCCCATCGACCAGGGAAACACCCGGGTCCAGGCACGACTGGAGTACGACCCCGACACCGTCCGGGAGGCATTCGGCGGCCCCAGGGGATTCGCCCAGGCCAACGCGATCGAACGGCTCGTCCGCGGCGATCTGGAACACTTCCGCGAGTACGCCGAACACAGTCGGTGAGTGACGGGAAGACCCAAGCAAGACCCGCGAGCGAGCCGGCCGTGCTCGTCAGGGCAGTAGGCGCTGTTCCTTGGCGACGGCCACGGCGCCGGCGCGGGTGTCGACGCCGAGCTTGTCGTAGATGCGCCCCAGGTGCGTCTTGACGGTGGCCTCGCTCAGGAAGAGGGCCTTGGCGATGTCCCGGTTGGTCAGCCCGCGGGCCAGCTGGCCGAGGATGTCGCGCTCGCGGTCGGTGAGTGTGGGGCGCGGGCTGCGCATGCGGGTCATGACCCGTTGGGCGACGGGAGCGGACAGGGCGGTGCGGCCGGCGGCGGCGCTGTGGATGGCCGTGAACAGCTCGTCGGGGCGCTCGGCCTTGAGCAGGTAGCCGGTGGCGCCCGCCTCGATGGCACGGGTGATGTCGGCGTCGGTGTCGTAGGTCGTCAGGACCAGCACATGGACCGAGCCGCCGGAGTCGGCGGTGATGCGACGCGTGGCCTCCACACCGTCCATCCCGTCGCCGAGTTGCAGGTCCATGAGGACCACGTCGGGGACGAGCTTCGAGGCGAGCGCGACGGCCTCCGCGCCGCTGTCCGCCTCGCCCACCACGTCGATTCCCGGGGCGCTGCCGAGCAGGGCGCGCAGCCCGGCGCGGACCACGGCGTGGTCGTCGCACAGAACGAGCCGTACGGTCGTCGGTTCGGCGCCTTCGGTGGGTTCGGTCCGGTTCATGGAGTGGGGACCTCCGCGGTAGTGGGACGGTGCGGGACGGCCGCGGAGACGACGGTGCCGTCACCGGGCGCGGACTCGATGGTGAGGGTGCCACCCAGCTGGCCGACCCTGGCCCGGATCGCGGGCAGGCCGTGCCCGCGGACCCCGACGGCGCGCTCCTGCAGCGCGGCGGTGTCGAAGCCGCGGCCGTTGTCGGCGATGTCCAGCCGGACCTGGTCCTCCAGGTGGGTGAGGGTGAGGGCGGCCCGGGTGGCACCGGAGTGCTCCCGGACGTTGGCGAGGGCGCCCTGGGCGATGCGCAGCAGCGCGGACTGCACCCGGTCCGGCAGCCCGGACGGTCCCGGCGTGCCGTCGACGAGGCAGGTCACGGTGAGTTCGGGCGTGGTCTCGCGGGTGGCCAGGACCCGCAGGGCCGACTCCAGGCCACCGCCCTCGGCGAGGTCGGCGGGTGCCAGGTCGTGCACGAATCGGCGGGCCTCGGCCAGGCTGCTCTCGGCGATCGACCCGGCGGTGCGCAGATGGGCGCGGGCCCGCTCCGGTTCGGTTTCCCACAGCCGGTCGGCGGCCTGGAGGAGCATCCGTTGGCTCGACAGGCTCTGGGCGAGCGTGTCGTGGATCTCCATGGCCAGCCGCTGGCGCTCGGCGAGAGTGCCCTCGCGGCGCTCGGTGGCGGCGAGTTCGCGGCGGGTGCGCACCAGGTCGCGGATCAGGGCGGCCTGCCGGCTCGCCTGCCGGTCCATGTAGGTGAAGACCGCGGTCGCCAGGGCGGCGACGGCCGGGGGACCGATCACCAGGTCCACGTCGAGACGGTCGGCCAGCCGCAGTTGCGCGACGACGACGAAGGCGGTGAAGAACGTCACCAGGGTGAACGCGGCGGGCGTCGGCAGGGTGCGCAGCGCGGTGTAGAACAGCGGCACCGCGCACCAGGCGAAGCTGGGCGCCAGGGCGACCAGCACGGCCCACACGGCGACGAGCGCGCCCAGCCACAGCAGCCCGGTGAGGGGAGGCCGCCCGCGCCCCGCGGAGGCCGAGCCCAGGGAGGAGGGCGAATCCGTCCCGGGGACGGCCGCCGTGCCCGCGCCGGCCGCGGCGACCGCCGTGCGGTGGCCGACGACGTACAGCAGGGCGAGGACCCCGGTCAGGGCCAGGACAGCCGGTACCTGGGGCTGGGCGTTGTGCCGCTGGACGTACCGGAACAGGGCGGAGCCGAGCAGCAGGAAGAACGCCAGATGGATGACGAACGCCAGCCTGCGGGACTCGCTGTCGGCGGTGCTCGGGCCGGCCGGGGAGGGCCGGTTCCTGGACGGCATGGGCTGTTCCTCCCCGGCCGGGACGTACGGACATGGCGGTGGCTCGGCGGCGCGCAGGCCTCGGCGCGGCCTTGGCGGAAGGGCCCCGAGCTCGGCAAACACTGCCATTGTCGCCCGGCCGGCACGGCAGGGGGTCAACCGATCGGATGACCCTGACGTCCACCGTTCCACGCGCCGGAAGCAGCCGGTACGTCGACGGTCGGGCGCGCTGAGCGGGTCGAGGGTTGAGGCACGGCGCAGCAAGCGCCGAGTTCTCCGACACCCGCTCAGGTACGGCCGATCCGGCGGTCCGGGTGCCGGGGAACGTGACACGACTGGAGAGGTACCCGTGATGCAGCACAAGGCCAAGAAGCTCTCCGCCCGCGCCAAGGCCATCACCTCCGTGGCGGCCGTGGCAGCGGTCGGTGCCGGTGTGGTCGGAGCGGTGTCCGCCTCCGCCGACACCCCGGCCACCGCTCCGGTCGCGGCCGTGGCCGCGGTGAAGAGCAAGGCCACGACCACCAGCACCCACCTGACGGCCGACGCCGCCGCCGACGCCGCGCTGGCGGCGCTGAAGGCCGCCCAGAAGGAGGGCCAGCGGGTGACCGTCGCGGTGGTGGACCGCAACGGCAACACGATCGTCACCCTGCGCGGCGACGGTGCCGGCCCCCAGTCCTACGACTCGGCGATCAAGAAGGCGTACACCGCCGTCTCCTGGAACGCGCCCACCTCCGAGCTGGTCAAGCGCCTGGACTCGGCACCGACCCTGAAGGACATCCCGGGCACGCTGTTCCTGGCGGGCGGCGCCCCGGTCGCGTACAACAACGGCCCGATCGCGGGCATCGGTGTCGCTGGCGCCCCCTCCGGCGACCTGGACGAGAAGTTCGCCCAGGCCGGTGTCGCGGCGATCAGCAACGCGGGCTGACCCCGTCCTGTAGCACCACCCGAGTGACCGGCGTCCCAAAGTGAGCGACGTCCCCGAACCGGCGGGCACTCGGTCACCGCGGCGCGCGGGGGCATTCGCCCCGCGCGCCGCGGGTTCCGGCTTCTCCCGCCCTCCCGGCCCCTCGCCGACCACCCTTTTCCGCTCTTCTGCTTTGCTTGTCGTCCTTGCCGCCGACGCCGTTGTCGTCCCGTTGTCCGTTGCCACCCTGTGGAGGAGTTCCGTCGTGGCCAAGAAGTCGCTTTCCCCGACCGACCGCGCCCTGCTGGACGCCGCACACCACGGCGACGTCGCCGCCGTCCGCGAGGCGCTCGCAGCCGGCGCCGACCGAGAGGCACATGACGAGCAGGGCCGTACGCCCCTGTTGCGAGCGGCCCTCGCCGACGAGGTGGAGGCGGCCCGGGTACTGGTCGACGCGGGCGCGGACGTGAACGCGCAGGACGACCGCCTGGACAGCGCCTGGCTGGTGACCGGCGTCACCGGAAGCGTGCCGATGATGCGCGCACTGCTGCCCGGTGGGCCCGATCTGAGGCTGACCAACCGGTTCGGCGGGGTGTCGGTGATCCCGGCGAGCGAGCGCGGTCATGTGGCCTACGTACGGGCCGTACTGGCCGAGACCGGCATCGACGTCGACCACGTCAACCGGCTCGGCTGGACGGCGCTGCTGGAGGCGGTGATCCTCGGTGACGGCGGGCGCACGCATCAGGAGATCGTGGAGGTGCTGCTCGGGGCGGGCGCCGACCCGCTGCTGCCGGACGCCGACGGGACGACGGCCCGCGCCCACGCCGAACGCCGCGGCTTCCGCGGGATCGCGGCCCTGCTGCGCGAGGCCGAAGCGCAGACGGACTCGGAACGCGGCACGGCCGAGCGGCGATGAGCGGGCACACTAGTGCCGCGACAGGCAACGTTCGCCCCGTCGCGACGCCCGGCACGCTCCCCCGAGCTCTTCGAGCAGGGGGCCCCACTCGCCGCACCGGCCGAAAGCCCAAGTACGTCCAGTACGAGGACTTCCGGCCGACACTCCCCCAAGCTCTTCGAGCAGGGGGGACCCCCAGAGCACGCACCGGACGCCGCTCCTTCACGGGCAAACGTCGCCTGCCGCGGCACTGGTCATCGCGCCCGCACCGCGGTCGTCGCGGTGCGGGCGCGGTGACCGGACGCGCGCCGGGCGTTGACACGCCGGCCGCGCCCTCCCATCCCGCTGTCAGGAGGCGGCCGTGCCCGGCCGGCCGACGCGGAAGTCGCGGTGCAGTTCGCGCAGGCGGTCGGTCAGGGCCGGGACGGGGCCCTGCACCGTCAGACCGGGTACGACGTCCTGGATCGGCAGGCAGCGCACCGGGGAGGGCGGCACGTCCAGTTCGGACAGCCAGTCGGTCAACTGGGCGGCCGAGTGGGCGTAGACGATCCGGCCGAGGCCGGCCCAGCCGTGGGCGGCCGCGCACATGGGGCAGTGCTCCCCGGAGGTGAAGACGGTGGCCTCCGCCCGCTGTCGCTCGGTGAGATGGGCGGTGGCCCAGCGGACCAGCTCGAACTCCGGGTGCCGGGTGTTGTCGTCCAGACTGTTCACCCGGTTGCGGTCCTCCGCCAGGACCTGCCCGTCGGCACCGACCAGGACCGAGCCGAACGGCTCGTCCCCGGCCCGCACCGCCTCGGCAGCCAGCTCGACCGCGCGCTCCAGATGCCGCAGCTCGGCGGCGTTCGGTTCGATGAGGGTCATGACTGCTCCCTCAGGCGGCGGTGGGGGCGCCGGGGACACGGCGCTCGCCGCCGTTGTGCTTCTGCCAGAGCTGGTAGACCTCGACCGCGGCATCGCGCGGCTCGTAACGCATCGGCAGCCGGCGCTCGTCCCAGTTCTTGGCGAACTCCTCGTAGAAGTTGTCCAGTTCGAAGTACTTGCGGTCGTCCACGTAGTGCGGCTCATAGGCGTCCCGGGTGGTGAGGAAGACCACTTCGTCCGGTGAGCAGTAGTACAGGGACCCCAGGCACATCGGGCACGGCTGGGCGAGCACGTAGATCGTGGCGCCGACGAGGTGCTCGGTGCCCAGCTTGGTGCACGCCTCGCGGATGGCGAGGATCTCGGCGTGCGCCGTGGGGTCGTTGGTCTGGGCGACCCGGTTCGGGCTCTCGGCCAGGATCTCGCCGTCCTTGACGATGACGGTCGCGAACGGGCGGCCGCCCTCGGCGACGTTGCGGCGGGCGATGTCGATGGTGCGCTGTGCGAAGTCCATGAGGGGTGTCCTTCCGTAAGAGGAGGAAGCCGGGGCGGCCGGGCGAGCCCGCACCGCCCCGGAGCCGGTCCGATCGGGGCGGATCAGAAGGGCTTGGTGGGCAGGTACTTGCCGTCCAGGGTGATCACCGCGCGCTCGCCGCCCTCGGGGTCGGCGACCTTCTTCACGTCCAGCTTGAAGTTGATCGCGGAGATGATGCCGTCACCGAACTGCTCGTGCACCAGGGCCTTGAGCGTGGTGCCGTACACCTGGAGCATCTCGTAGAAGCGGTAGATGGTCGGGTCGGTCGGGATGCCACCGGGGATCGACCCCCGGGTCGGGATCGTCTGGAGCAGCGCGACCGCGTCGGAGTCCAGGCCGAGCAGCTCGCCGACGGCCTGGGCGGCCGGCTCGGGCAGGGCGTGCTGGCCGAGCACGGCGGCGGTGGTGAAGGCCACCGACAGGCCGGCCGCGTCCGCGATCTGCTGCCAGGTGAGGTCCTTGCGGATCTTGGCCTCGACGGCGGTGATGGCGAGGGCCTGCCGGGCGGTGGGGCCGAACTGGGCGTGCGGCATGGGGGGTTCCTTTCAGGGTTCAGGATCGGGGTTCATGGGGGTGGGGGGACACCCGGTCCCCTGCGAGGTGGCAGGGCCGGGACGATGGGGGGCCGTGGGCCGTGGGGCCGGACCGTGGTCAGGCCGCGGACGCGGTCGCCCGCGCTTCGGCGCCGACGTTCTCGACGCCTCCGGTGGCGATGTCGTAGACCCAGCCGTGCAGGGTGAGGGCGCCTTCGGCCAGACCGCGGGCGACCGAGGGGTGGGTGACCAGGTTCGCCAGCTGGGCGAGCACGTTCTGGCGCACCAGAGCGGCGACGTCCCCGCAGGCGGCGGTACGGGCGCGGGAGGCGTCCGCGTGCCGCAGCCACTGGGCGACCGCCGGCACCCCGCGCAGGTCGTGGGCCTCGGCCAGGGCCGTCATGGCGCCGCAGCCGGAGTGCCCGCACACCACGATGTCGGACACGCCGAGGACCGCCACGGCGTACTCGATGGTCGCCGCCACAGCGTCGGGGCCCGGCGCGTGGGACGGGACGAGGTTGCCCGCGGTGCGGACGACGAACAGCTCGCCCGGTTCGCTGGCCGTGATCAGCTCCGGGACGACGCGGGCGTCGGAGCAGCCGATGAACAGCGTGTGCGGCGTGTGGTTCTCGGCGAGGTGGGCGAACAGGTCCGCCTTGGCGGGGTGGACGTCCCGCTGGAAACGCGTGACGCCCTGGGCGAGGTCGCGCATGAGTCACTCCCTTCGATGGGTTCCGGCCTGCCGGACTCGGTGAATCCACCATGCATGACCTGGGTCTATAGAGTCCAAGACGCAGTACCCATGTCTGCCATTGGTCGCATCTATAATCGTTCCCATGGCTCTGGAACTGCGTCATCTGCGCTACCTGCTCGCCGTGGCCGAGCACGGCAGCTTCACCCGCGCTGCCGAAGACCTGCGCATCTCCCAGCCCACGCTCTCCCAGCAGGTCCGGCAACTGGAGCGGACCGTGGGGGTGCCGCTCCTCGACCGCACCGGCCGCAGCGTGCGGCTCACCGACGCGGGCGAGACGTACGCGCGCCACGCCCGCCGCGCCCTGCGGGACCTGGAGGCCGCCCAGCGCGCCGTCCAGGACGTCCAGGACCTGACCCGCGGCCACCTGCGCCTGGCCGCGACGCCGACGTTCACCTCCTATCTGGTGGGGCCCCTGGTCGCCGAAATGCACGCCCGTCATCCCGGCATCACCCTGGACGTCAAGGAGATGACCCAGGACCGCATCGAGTCGGTCCTGCTCGCCGACGACCTCGACCTCGGCATCGCCTTCTCCGGCTCCCACCTTCCCGGCGTCGTGGCGCAGACCCTGTTCACCGAGACCCTGAGCCTCGTCACCGGCGCCCCCGACCCCGAGGCGGGCCCGTCCCGGCCGCTACCGGTGGACGAACTGAGCAATCGGCAACTCGCGCTGCTGAACGGCGACTTCGCCACCCGGAGCCATATCGACGCCCACTTCGCGACCCACAAGGTGCAGCCCCGCATCGCGGTGGAGGCCAACTCCGTCCAGGCCCTCGTCGAGATCGTGCGACGCACCCCGATCGCCACCGTGCTTCCCGACGCCATCACCCACGGCCACCCGTACCTGCGCCCCGTCCCCCTCGAACCGGCCCTGCCCGCACGCACCGTCACGCTGCTGCGGCGCGGCAGCAGCTACCAGAGCGCCGCCGCCCGCGCCTTCATCCGCCTCACCCAGGACTTCGTCCGGGCCCGCGGCTACACCGACGCCCCGGAGTGACGTCCGGGGCCGGCCGTCCCAAGGACGTACCTGCTGCTCCTGACGGCAGGGGGCCTCGGCCAGGCCTGGGTGCTGTGGAGGGTGCTACGGGGGAAACAAGTGAGGTGAGTCGAGGGGCGGTTGCACGCTACAGTCGAACCCCCCACCACGAGGGTGGGGGACCGCGACAGCGAAAGGAGGGACAAGCCCATGATCGCCATGATCACCGCGCTTGAGTCCTCCCGGGGTGACGGCCATCTCTGACCCCGGAGCGGACGGGCGCTTTCACCGGAGCGTGCTTTGACCGTGATTCAGAACGACCTGACCATGCGTCCGATCACCGGACGCGAAGAACTCGACCTCTTCCGCCGACTGCCCTACAGCCTCAACGAGGAACTGGCGGACGACCTCGCCGCCGGCCGCCGACGGCCGGAATGGATGTGGGTCGCCATGCACGGCGACCGCCTGCTGGCCAGAGCGGCCTGGTGGAGCCGGCCAGGCGGCGACGCACCACTCATCCTGGACGTCCTCGACCTCGACGACGACATCCCGGGCCCCGATCGTGTGGACACCGGGGTGCGACTGCTGCGCACCGCGATGGCGGCCACCCTCCCGAACGGGTCGCGTCCCCCCGGGTACAGCCGCTTCATCCCGCCGGACTGGCGTGAGAACGCGGTGACCAGGCAAGTCGTCGAGGAGCGCATGACGGTGCTGGAACGCACCGGCGCGCGGCTCTTCGTCGAACGCCTGCGTCTGGAATGGCGTCCCGAATCGCCCGTTCCCGAGCCCGGCGGGCGCCTCGCGTTCCGACCCGTCCACGACGCCGGGGAACTCGTCACCCTGATGACGTCGGTCCTGGACGGGACGCTGGACGCACACGGCAGGGACGACCTGACCCGGATGTCCACTCACGAAGCGGCCGTCAAGCACTACGAGAGCGAACTCGCCCGCTACACCAGCCCGCGGGACTGGTGGCGCGTCGCGACCCTGCCCCACGGAGAGCCGGTGGGATTCGTCATCCCGGCCCACAACGGCTACAACCCCATCATCGCCTACATCGCGGTCCTGCCCGCCCATCGCGGCAAGGGGTACATCGACGACATCCTCGCCGAGGGCACCCGTGTGCTCGCCGAGCAGGACGTCCCCCGCATCCGAGCGTCCACGGACCTCGGCAACACCCCCATGGCGCACGCCTTCCACCGCGGCGGCTACGTCAATTTCGAACGCGAGATCAACATGACCTGGAGCTGACCGAGGCGGGGGCACCTACGAGGGTGCCCCCACCCGACTCGTCCCGCTCGCTCAGCCGATGGTGACGACGTGCGCCCAACGCGGCGGGGTGTCCGGGACGTAGGCGGGACTCTCTTCGTCCACGGCGCGGGCGGGGCGGGGGAAGAGACCTACGACGGTGCGGCAGGGCGGCTGCTCGGAGGGCCACGGCGTCTGGCCGTCCGTCAGGGCGACGATCACGTCCGGGCGGGGCCGGGAGCGCAGCGCCCGGGCGAAACCCGAGCGCAGATCCGTTCCCCCGCCGCCGATCAGTTCCATGTTCTCGGCGCGGCAGAGCGGGACGGCGACCCCCGCCGCCGCGTCGCAGGAGATCACCGAGACCAGATCGCGGCGTCCGCCCACCGCCCGTGAGATCGCCGCCACCTCCAGCAGCGCGCTGCCCAACTCGGCGTCGCTCACCGACCCGGAGGTGTCGATCACGACGCAGACCCGGGGCGGCGTACGGCGCAGGCTCGGCAGCAGCACCCCGGGGACAGCGGCGGAGCGCCGGGACGGGCGCCGGTAGCTGTGGTTCTCGCCCACCCCCGGCGCACCCGCCGCCGAGCGGACCGCCGCCCCCAGCAACTGCCGCCACGGCTGCGGCGGATGGAACGCCTCGTCCGCCCACCGGCGCCACCCGTCCGGCGCGCTGCCGGGCCGGCCCTTGATCCCCTCCGCGACCCGGAAGCGGACCGCGTCCCGCTGCTGCCTGCTCAGTCCGTGCGCCCCGTCGGGTCCCAGCTCCCACGGCCTGTCCTGCCCGTCGGCGCCGCCGCCGCAGTCCAGCCAGGCGAGGTCCGCGGTGAGCCCTGACATCGACGCCGTCCGCAGGTACTCCTCCATCAGCAGTCCGTCGGGCAGCCGCAGCAGCGACGGCAGCACCGCACCGGTGGGCAGGGGCAGACCTTCACCGTAGATGTCGTCGTTGATCTCGAAGTCGGCGGCGATGTTCCGCCGTAGCCTTCCCCAGCCTTCGGCCGCGGGGACCCCCCTCCCGCTTCGCTCGCCCGGCCCGTGCTCCTCGTGCTCCCGCGCATACCGCTCGCCCCGCCCGTGGTGGTCCCGCAGCAGATGGGAGACCTCGTGCACCCAGACGCCCGCCAGCTCCTCCACCGGGGTGCGCGCCACGAAGCCGGGGGAGACGTAGCAGCGCCAGTGCGCGTCCACCGCCATCGTCGGCACCGCCCGGTCCTCCACCACGTGCAGGGCGAAGAGCGCGGCGGCCAGGTAGGGGCGGACTTTCACCGCGTGCAGCCGGGCGGCCAGCAACTTCTCCATGTCCAGCGGGAGTCCTGGCCGGCCGGCCCGACCGCCGGGGCCGGCCGGTGGCTCCGGCACGGTGGCGTGTACGGGGCGCGGCGGCGCGGGCCGGGACACCGGGCGCGGCAGTGGGCGCGGCGCCGGGCGCTTCGCGGCCCCCGTCATCGGCTCGCCCCCGCAGCACGCCCGGCGCCGGCCGACGCCGCGGCCCGTCCCACCGACCGGTCCGCCCGCCGGGCGAGACCGATCACCCCGGCCAGCCGCTCCACGGCCTCCGGTACCTCCCAGTCGTCGCGCCGCAGCGCGGCCAGCGCCGTCGCCGGGGCGACCAGCAGGTCCGGGGCGCCGGTCTCCAGCGCTCGTACCAGCACAGCCCAGCCCGCCTCCCACCGCTCCCGCTCCGGCCGCGCCCCGACGGCGGCCACCACCGCCTCCAGCGCCGCCTGACGCAGATCGCCCCGCACCGGCAGCTCGGCGGAGGGCGGATCAGCCAGCAGCGACTCCGGGTCCGGCAGGTCCATCCGGTCCAGATGGGCGAGGAGTTCGAGCCCGGGTCCGTCGCCCACCGCGCCCCGCACCAGCAGCGCCAGCACCTCCCGGGAGACGGAGGCCGCTGTACCGAAAGCCAGGAGGGTCAACGCGGCCTCCCAGCTCCGGGGCGAGGGCCAGGCACCGCCGCGCCGTGTCTCGGTGCTCGGCAGCCGGTGGATCAGCGTCGGCCGGGCTTCCAGGAAGCCGCAGACCGCATGCCGGGCGAAGGCCACCGCCTCCGGCAGCCGCTGCGGCACCAGCCGGGGCAGCTCTGCCCGGGGCCAGACGCCGCCCAGCCCGCGCACCACCACGTCCCGGTCGTGCACCCAGTGCAGATGCACGAACCGGTTGGCCAGCGGCGGGCTCAGCTCCCACCCGTCCGCCGCCGACGCGCGCGGATTGGCGGCGGCCACGATCCGTACGCCCGGCGGCAGTTGCAGCGCACCGACCCTCCGCTCCAGGACGACCCGGAGCAGTGCGGCCTGGACCGCCGGGGTGGCGGTGGAGAGTTCGTCCAGGAAGAGCAACCCCCGCCCGGCCCGTACGAGTTCTACGGCCCACTGCGGCGGTGCCATCGGCACCCCCTGCACCGCCGGATCGTCGCCCACGATGGGCAGCCCGGAGAAGTCGGACGGCTCGTGGACGCTGGCGATCACGGTGGTCAGCGGCAGGTCGAGGGAGGTGGCGAGTTGGGTCAGGGCCGCGGTCTTGCCGATGCCCGGTTCGCCCCAGAGCAGCACGGGCAGGTCGGCCGCGACGGCCAGGGTGAGCGCTTCGAGCTGCTCGTCGGGGCGCGGTTCGGTGGTGGTCGACCGCAGGAGAGCCAAGAGGTCATCGGCGAGGGTGAGTTGGGTGACGACTTCGGTAGTGCCGGCGAGGGCGGGTGCGGATATGGGCAGAAGCGTGCTGGACGTCATGGGCATCACCTGGGGTGGGATAGGGGAACGGGACGGCCCGTCCCCGGAGATGTCGTGGTGTCGTGGCGCGTGCGCGAGCAACGCGCTGTTGAGGAAAGGGGCTTCGCCGGTGCAGGCGGTGGGGCTGGTGCGGTGGGTCAGCGGGCCAGGCTTGTGCGGGGCCGGGCCCGGCTGGTCCGCTTGCGGCGCACGGCAGGAGGCGTACGACGGTCGAGCCGGGGGCGGTGGCCTGCCTCCGTGCGACCCGCGCCCGAGGCGTTCTCGTCCCCCATCGCGCCGGCACCGGGGTGCGCGGTGAAGAGCCCCGAGCGGAAGAGCCCGTGGTCGATGCGGCGGGCCGCGGCCGACTCCAGTTCCTCCCGGAGCGGCCCGTCGCGCAGGACCGCGGCGGGACCGAGCAGCCCCTCGACCACGGCCAGCGCTCCGGCGATGTCACCGTGGCCGAGCCGTTCCCGGACCGCCGGCAGTGCCTCCGGACTGCGGTGCACCGCGTCGATCGCCCGCAGGCACGGCAGCGCAGGCCCACCGAGCGCCACCAGCAGCTCCTCCCGGCGCAATTGGGCCGGGTCGTGGTCGATCGCCGTCAGCACCCCGTCCCGCAGTGCGATCCGGTGGACCTCACCGCGGCATTCCACCCGGTGCGGATCGGCGGGCTCGGGGCCAGGACCGGCCACCGGAGCCGAGCCGTACGCCGCCAGTGCCGCGGCGACGAGCGGATGCAGTCGCTCGGGCGCGACCAGCCCGGCGCGCAGCAGCTCCAGATCCGGAAGGACCCGGGCCGCCGCCTCCGGCAGCACCGGAAGCGCCGCGATCTCCTGCGCCGGCAGCGCCTCCCGCAGCGGCCGGAACGTCGGGGCATGGCTGTCGTCGGGGGCGGCGAGTTCGAGCACGGAGCGGCTGCGCGCACCGAGCCGCACGGTGAAGGCCCCGCGAGGACGCCTTTCGGCCCGCAACAGCAACTCCGCCTCGGCAGCCCAACTCGCCTCCGCCCACGGGGAATCATGGACGGTGGGCAGGTCGGGCGGCGCCATGGAGGATGCGCCGCACCGCCGTGCCAGTTCCCCGCTCCGCCCGGAGTCCCAGAGATGCCGGTGCAGGTCGAGCCGGAAACGCCGGTCGGGATGCGGGTGCGGGTGCGCAAGGTGCTGCCCGGGGGCTTCGTTCCCGGACCCCTCCCACAGGGCCAGGGACATCCACTGTCCGGCGTCCGCCCAGGCCGGCGGTGTCCGCACCACCAGTCGCAGTGGCGTGGGGCCGGAACTCCGGTAATGCGCGAGGGAGATGGTGAGGCCGGGCCGCAGCCGCCCGTCGGGGGCGATCCGGGGCATGTGCCAGCGGAGCAGATCAGGCGCCAGCCGACGCAGATCCGCGCGGAGACGGGTGACGAGATCGGTGCCGTGGCGGTCGCGCACGGCGCGCAGATCGAAATCGACGTCGACTCGGGCGGCGGCGCAGGCCCCCGCCCAGTCACCGACCGCACGCCGTGCGGTCGCGGTCTCGATCATGGACGATGGCACGGCGTACTCACGCACGCGCTGCCACATCAACAGGCGGCTCGGAATCTCGTTCGCGAGGTGATGTGCCATCAGCACTCACCTTGCGCGAACGATTCCCCCATTCCGTACGAGGAGAGGTTCATCACCCGAGCATCATAGGACACTGTTTCTCTCGGTGGCGGCGCCGTGGAACTCTAGGTTCGATAGGCCGTGGAGATCTGGCCGACCAGGACGGCGAAGGGCATGTCGAGGACGGCGTAGAGGGCGCCTGCCTCGGGGGAGGCGTTGTCGGCCAGGGCCTCGACCATGAGGGTGGCGTAGTCGCTGACGACGACGCCGGCCTGGTGCATACGCAGCAGGCCGGTCTCCCTCTTGGCCTGGCTGAAGGTGCCGGAGGCGTCCACGGCGACGTACGCGTCGTGCCCGGCCGCTGTCGCGGAGATCGCGGGCAGCGCCGCACACACCTCGAGCGACACCCCGGCGAAGATCAGCTTCTGCCGCCCGGTGGCCTCGATGGCGCCGCGCACGTGCTCGTCGTGCCAGGCGTTGACCGTGCTGCGGTCGATGATCTTCTGCCCGGCGGGCAGTGCCCGGACCAGTTCGGGGGTGGTCGGCCCCCACATGCTGTCGGCCGCGGTGGTGGTGACGACCAGCGGCATGTCCAGCACGGTCGCCGCCCGTGCCAGCGCCACCACGTTGTGCTTCAGCTCTCCGACGGGGATGTCCCGGACGCCCGACAGGAGACCCACCTGGTGGTCGACCAGGACCACGGCGGCGTTCTCTCGGGTGATCGGCTCCAGGAACGTGCTGTGCTCGCTCATCTTCCGCTCCTTCGGGGGTTGAGCCACAGCCTTTTGGTCACTAAATTGGATAGTCAATTTTCATGACCATCTGCCAGTGTATACCTCGCTGGTGCACAGCACGGCGGCGTACGGCCGCCGAGGCGGGAGAGACCTTGACCGGGCACCAGGTTGCGGAACCGGACCTCGGCGTGCTCGCCGCCCGGATCCTCTTCTCCGTGCAGCGCGAGCTGTTCGCCGCGCTCGCCGAGCAGGGCTTCGACGACATCCAGCCCCGCGCTGGCGCCGTCCTCGCGTACCTGCGCGCCGATGGCGTCCGCGCCAGCGAACTCGCCCGCGCCTCCGGACGGCACAAGCAGGTCATCGGCTCCCTCGTCGACGACCTGGAACGCCTGGGCTACGTCGAACGCAGACCCGACCCCGCGGACCGCCGGGCCAAGCTGATCTGCCCCACCGAACGCGGCCTGCTCCAGATGGAGGCCGCCGCCTCCATCATGCGCACGATCGAGGAACGCCACGCGAAGGCTCTGGGCAGACGGGAGTACGCCGCTTTCAAGGCGGCCCTCCAACGCGTGGCCGACGTGCAAGCCGAAGCCCAGCACGACGATCAGGCGCCGGGACGAAGTCAGGGCGACTGAGGCGGCCTGCGCCGTCCGAGGCCGCTGGGTGCCGAGGGCGAGGAGCAGCCGCAACGGGCTGTTGTGGGCGGAACTCGTCGTGGAGAGACACGACGCCCCCTAGAGGTCGAGGACGACTTCGTCGGCCGGTCGGCTGCAGCAGACGAGGACGGTGCCGGCTTCCGGGAGTTCGAGGGGTGGGGTGGTGTAGGTGACGTCGCCCGCCATGAGGTGGGTGACGCAGGTGTGGCAGACACCGGTGCGGCAGGACCAGCGGGTGGGGATGTCGCAGGCTTCGGCGAGGTCGAGCAGTGAGGCGTGGGCCGGTGACCACGGGGTGCTGATGCCGCTGCGGGCGAAGGTGATGAGGGGTCCGGTGCCCCTGGGGCCCGGCGGCTGGTGCGGCCGGACGGCGGCGGTCGGCGTGACGCCGGGGTTGATGGCGGGAAGGGCGCTGAACTGTTCCGTGTGGACCCGCTCGGCGCGCAGACCGTGATCGCGCAGGTAACCGCCGAGGTCCTCCATGAAGGCGGTGGGCCCGCAGAGGTAGGCGTCCGCCTCGGCGGGGATGCCCAGGGCCGTGAGCGCCGGGGCGGTCGGGCGGCCCCGGGTGATGTGGTGCTCGCCCGGGGGCGGGGCTTCGGAGGTGTAGTAGATGTGCTCGTGGGCGTCGGGGAGTTGTGCCAGGAGGGCGTGGGACTCGTCCGCGAACGCATGGTGGGCGCGGTCGTGCGCGGTGTGGATCCACCAGACGGGGCGCGGGTCTCGTGCGTCGGCCAGCCGGTGGAGCATGGCGAGCACGGGAGTGGCGCCGATCCCCGCGGAGATGAGGGCGATCGGGCGGGTTCCTGCTTCGAGTACGAACGTTCCTCGGGGGCTTGCGATGTCCACGAGGTCCCCGGGGCGCAGCGTGGCATGGATGTAGCCGCTGACCTTCCCACAGGATTCGTGCTTGACGCTGATGCGGTAGGTCTGGGCGGTTGACGCGGAGGACAGGGAGTAGCTGCGCACCGTGGGGACGGTGTCGCCGACGGCGAGCCGGATGGAGAGGTACTGGCCCGGGCGGGCCTCGGGCAGGGGCGTGCCGTCGGCGCTGTCGAGGTAGACCGACAAGACGTCGGGGGTCTCGGGGACGATGCGGGCGACGCGCATGGCCCTGAAGCCCGGCCACCCCGGCTCCTCCCTGGACTGCCGGGTGCTCGCGCGTTCGCCCGGCCATCCGGGTTCCTGTGTGGGCTGCTGGGCGGCGGCGAGTTCGCGGAAGGACTGCTGCCATCCGGGGCTGAGGGCGGGGATGTTCAGCGCTTTGCGCAGCTTCGCGGGGTCGCGGTCGGGGAGGTAGAGCAGCGCGTCGGTGTCGGCGACGCTGAGTTCCTCGGGCCCCTTGCGGGTGAGGGTGATCCCGTCGCCGGCCTGGACACACCCCTCGGTGAGCACGCGCAGGTAGAAGCCGGGGCGGTGGTGGGCGACCAGCAGGGACGCCATGGTGGGTTCGCCGAGGCGCATACCGACGCGGTAGCAGGTGACGCGGGGCTGGGTGACCTCGAATTCGGCCTCGCCGATGCGGTACCGGTCGCCGATGCGCACTTCGTCGTCGGGCAGTCCGTCGACGGTGAAGTTCTCCCCGAACATCCCGAAGACCAGGTCGTCGCGGCCGAGCTGCTTTCGCCAGTACCGGTAGGACTCAGACTGGTAGACGAGGACGGCGCGAATCTCGCCGCCGTGCCCGGCCAGATCTCCTTGGCCGTCTCCGTCGACGTTGAGCCGCCGGACCATGCGGGGACCCTGGACGGGGGTCTTCCAGGCTCCGGTGTGGACGGTCCTTCCCTGCCATGAGACGTCGGTGGGCATCCCCACGTTGACGGACAGCAGCGTCGCCATCGCGGACCTCCTGCGGGGTGGTCGGCCGGGGCAGCCGGAGCGGCCCCTCATGGCGCTGTGATCTGTGCGCTGGGATCGATCCTAGTTCTTGGGCCGGCAGGAGGCGCGTTCGTCCGCGGTGGACGGCAAGGGGCACAGCCAAAGACAAAGGCAAGGAGCACCCACTCCTTGCCACTTTCAACCTATAGCGCACCAGGGGCCTTGCGGCAAGACCCGGGTCGTGCCGCAGAATCTCCACTCGAAGCCGGAACCTGCGGAAACAGGTAATTCGCGAAGTATGTGCGCTTTGTCGGCGTACGGGTGTTGCGTGCCGCCGGACCGCGCGGGGCGGCCGACTGGCGGAATCCCATCTCCTTGAACGGGCGTATTGATGATTGACGTGATCGTGGTCGGCGGCGGACCCACCGGCTTGATGCTGGCCGGCGAGCTGCGACTGCACGGCGTGCACGTAGTCGTGCTGGAGAAGTTGACCGAGCCGACCGGGCAGTCCCGTGGGCGCGGCCTGCACACGCGCAGCGTCGAGATGATGGACCAGCGCGGTCTGCTGGACCGGTTCCTCGCGGTCAGTGAGAAGTTCCAGGTCGGCGGTTTCTTCGGCGGCATCCACAAGCCGTGGCCGGACCGGCTGGACACGGCACACCCGTACGGCCTCGCCATCCCGCAGCCGGTCACCGAGCGGCTGCTCAACGAGCACGCCCTCGAACTCGGTGCCGAGATCCGGCGCGGACGCGAAGTGGTCGGGCTGAGCCAGGACGAGGACGCGGTGACCGTCGAACTGGCCGATGGCACGCACCTGCGCTCGCGCTACCTCGTCGGCTGCGACGGCGGCCGCAGCACCGTGCGCAAACTGCTCGGTGTCGGATTCCCCGGCGAGCCCGCCACGGTCGAGACCCTGCTGGGCGACATGGAGGTGACCGAGGATCCGGCGACGGTCGCCGCCGTCGTCGCGGAGGTCCGCAGGACACAACTGCGGTTCGGTGCCATTCCCGACGTGGACGGGCACGCGGGGCTGTACCGCATCGGCGTGCCCGCGGACGGCGTGGCCGAGGACCGTGCGACCGCGCCGACCCTCGAGGAGTTCAAGAAGCGGCTACGGGCCGTCGCGGGCACCGACTTCGGGGCGCACTCGCCGCGCTGGCTGTCCCGGTTCGGCGACGCCACCCGGCAGGCCGAGCGCTACCGGGTGGGCCGGGTACTGCTGGCCGGCGACGCGGCGCACATCCATCCGCCGACCGGCGGGCAGGGGCTCAACCTCGGCGTGCAGGACGCGTTCAACCTGGGCTGGAAGCTGGCAGCCGAGGTCAACGGCTGGGCACCGGAGGGGCTGTTGGACAGCTACCACGCCGAACGGCACCCGGTGGGCGCCCGGGTGCTGGACAACACCCGCGCGCAGATGACGCTGCTGGGGACCGATCCGGGTGCGACCGCGCTGCGGGAGCTGTTCTCGAAGCTGATAGACTTCGAGGAGGTGAACCGGTACGTGACCGGGATCATCACCGCGGTCGAGGTCCGCTACGACTTCGGCGAGGGCCACGAACTGCTCGGCCGGCGGCTGCGGGACGTGCGGCTGAAGCGGGGGCGCCTCTACGAGTTGATGCACGGTGGACGCGGGTTGCTGCTCGACCCAACCGGCCGCCTATTGATGGACGGTTGGGCGGACCGGGTCGATCACGTCGTGGACGTCAGCGAGGAGTTGGACGCGCCCGCGGTACTGCTGCGGCCGGACGGCCATGTGGCGTGGGTCGGTGAGGATCAGCAGGATCTGCTCAGCCGGCTGCCCAAGTGGTTCGGGGCGGCCGCCAGTTGAGCGGCGCGCGCCGACACGATCGCACTGATCCTGGCGGCGGGGGGACGACGCCCGGGCCGTCGTCCCCCCTCCCCGCCCGATGCCACCTGGCCGGGCGTGGCCGTCGCGCCACCGGTCTTCAGCGCAGAGTGAGCGGGGTCTCGGACTCGACGCGGGACAGCTTCTCCGGGTTGCGGACGTAGTAGAGGCCGGTGATGCGGGCGTCCTCGACACGGGCCGCCATGATGCCGTCGATCTCGCCGTCCAGGCGCACGAAGAGCGCCGGGCCGCCGTTGACCAGCGTGGGGTCGATGGTGAGTTTGCCCCGGACCTTGCCGGCGCCGCCGACGAACATGCGGACCACCTTCTCGGCGCCGACGACCGGCCGCAGCGCGGCCTGCTTGACGCCGCCGCCGTCGCTCATCAGGACGACCTCGGGCGCGAGCACGTCGAGGAGGCCCTGCAGGTCCCCGGTCTCGAACGCGCGCTGGAACGACTCCAGGGCCGCACGGGTCTCGCTGGGGGAGACCACCTTGCGCGGGCGGCGGGCGTCGACGTGCCGGCGCGCGCGGTGCGCGATCTGGCGGACGGCCGCGGGGCTCTTGTCGACGGCCGCCGAGATCTCGTCGTAGCCGACCTCGAAGACCTCGCGCAGTACGAAGACGGCGCGCTCCGTCGGCGACAGCGTCTCGAGGACGAGCATCAGCGCCATCGACACGCTCTCGGCCAGCTCGACGTCCTGGGCCACGTCCGGCGCGGTGAGCAGCGGCTCGGGCAGCCAGGGACCGACGTACGCCTCCTTGCGGCGCTTCATCGCGCGCAGCCGGTTGAGCGACTGCCGGGTGGTGATCCGTACCAGGTAGGCACGTTGGTCGCGCACCTGCGCCAAGTCGACCTCGACCCACCGCAGCCAGGTCTCCTGGAGGACGTCCTCGGCGTCGGCAGCCGATCCGAGCATCTCGTAGGCGACGGTGAAGAGCAGGTTGCGGTGGGCGATGAACGCCTCGGTCGCCGGATCAGTGGTGCGGTCGTTCATGTCTCGACCCCTCTCCTTCGCGGACGGCCCTGTCGCCGAGGGCATTCAAGCGTGCATGCACAGCACGGTCCTTCTCGTCGGTGGCCGTTCGATCCGAGCGGCTTGTTCGGTGTCCACGCGTGCCTGTCTAGGCTGCCCGTGCGCCGGCGGCCGGTGTCTTGCCGCGCCGGGTCTCCAGCAGTTCCTGGCGCTTGGCACCTCCCGAGACGCGGTGCAGGCCGTACGAACCGGGCTTGCGTGCCTCGCCGGCCAGGTGCTTGACGATGCCCCTGCACACGAACTCCTTGACCTTCGCGCCGGCGCGACCGCCGATGTGGAACCACAACGCGACGTCGTACCGGTGGGCGAACTGGAAGATGCCGGCGCGTCGGCCCAGGCTGATGCACTGGCCGGCGAACACCTGGTTGAGGGCCGAGGGCCGCTCGCCCGTGATCCGGCTGAGCACCGTGTCGGCGGCCCGCGCGCCCAGAGGGATCGCGGCCTGGCAACTCATCCGCAACGGCAGGTCCGACGGTGCCGCCGAGTCCCCGGCCGCGACGACGCGCTCGTCGTCCACGCTCGTCAGCGTCTCGTCCGTGAGCAGGCGGCCCAGGGCGTCGGTGCTCAGCCCGCTGCGCGCGGCCAGGTCCGGCACGCCGAAGCCGGCGGTCCAGACGGTCACCCGGCTCGGCAGCTCGCGGCCGTCACCGAGCCGTACGGCATCGCGGGTCACCGCCGTCACCTCCGTGCCGGGGCCGTCGAGCACGGTCACCCCCAGCGCCGCCAGCCGCCCGGCCACCGAGCGTCGGCCCCGAGGGTGCAGGTACGGGCCGAGCACCCCACCGCAGACCAGGGTCACGGTGCGTCCGGCCTCCGCGAGCTCAGCGGCGGTCTCGATGCCGGTGGGACCCGCTCCGACGACCGTCACGGCGGCCGTCGCGGGAGCGGCGTCGACGATCGGCTGCAGCCGCTGTGCCTCCTCCAGGGTGGCGATCGGGTGGGCGAACTCGGCGGCGCCGGGCACGCGCGGGTCGGCGCTGCCACTGCCCACCGCGTAGACCAGGTAGTCGTAGCCGACCGTGCCGCCGGTGGCCAGTGTCACGCGGCGCGCGGGCGCGTCGATCCGTGTCGCGGAGTCGACCACCAGCCGGACGCCGTCGGCCAGGACGTCCCGGTAGTCGACGACGGCGTCGTCGGTCCCGCCCACCAGTTGGTGCAGGCGGATCCGGTGGACGAAAGCCGGGCGCGGGTTGATCAGCGTCACCGTCACGTCGTCGCGCCGCGTCAGGCGGTTGGCGGCCATGACGCCGGCGTATCCGCCACCGATCACGACGACGTCCGTGTTCTCCACCATGGTGTCTCCTCCGTTTTCAGGGGTTCGGCCTCAAGACACCGCGTGGTCGGCCGCTGTGACAGCGTGTGAGGCGGATCACTGTCGCGGACGTGGGTCCGCTCCGAAACACGCGAGGGAAGCCGCGGCCGGGCGGCCAAGGGCAGGCGTCGGGATCCGAGCCGCTCGGCACGGTGGCGAGCAGGTGTTACTCGGCTGAGGCGTCGCGCGTGCGCTGGTAGTGGCGCCGTGCCTTCATCCGGTTGCCGCAGACGGCCATCGAGCACCAGCGGGCCTTGTCGGTCTTGCTGCGGTCGACGAGGAAGCGCCGGCACTCGGGATTGGCGCACGGCCGCAGCCGGCCGGGGATCGTCCGCTGAACCGCGCTCCACGCCAGCACCGCTTCCACCGCCATGCGGCGCTCCGCAGGGGTGTCCAGCTCCCACGACACCCCCTCGGGCGACATGTGCGGGCGGGAGGTGACGTCTTTCAGGAGCGGGGTCAGCGATGTGGCGGGCCGGGTACCGCGCACCACTTCCTGTAGGGCATCCCGCGCCTCTACGAGGCTGCGCCGCTCGTCCTCGGTTCCGCTGCCGCCGTGGGCCCGCTGCCAGGACCCGGCCGCTTCCGGATCCGCCAGCTGGTCCTGGACGACACCGTTGACCACCGGCGTGCTGTTGAGGAGTTCCAGCAGCGCGTCCTGCCGCTCCCGCTCGGTCGCCATGGCGCCCCCTAACCGAATTGGCTCGCTTGACAGGTTACACGCCGCGCCACGTCGACCAGCCAGCGTCGGTAGACACTGTCTACGCCCACTGGTAGACAGTGTCCATGGGTGAGGAGAGCTCCCTTCGGGAGCGGTTGATCGATGCCGGGGTGGACCTTGTGCTGACCGAGGGGTCCGCATCCGTGGGCCTGCGGGAAACGGCCCGTCGAGCGGGGGTGTCGCACGGGGCGCCGCGCCGGTACTTCCCCACGCACCACGCGCTGCTGTCCGCCATCGCCCGTCGCGGTTTCGAGGACCTCGGCGCCCGGTTCGAGGCCGCGGTCGCCGGCGCGACCGCACCGCGCGCCCAGTTGGAGGCCATCGCGCGGGTGTACGTCGGGTACGCGCTGGAGCGCCGCGGCATGTTCGAGCTGATGTTCCGGCACGACCTGCTCGACAGCGGGCCGCAGGCACCGGACCAGTCGCAACTGCGCCGGACGGCCCTCCCGCTGTTCGGGCATATCACCCAACTCGTCGCCCGATGCCGATCGGAGCGGGATGCCGCGCAAGGCGGCGACGGGCCGGGCGAGGCCGCACCGCCGCCTGCCATGACCGCCGCCGCCCTGTGGTCGAACCTGCACGGAATAGCCCAGTTGTGGGCCTGGGGAAGCCTGCAACTGGCCCTCGACACCCTGCCGTTGGACGACGACCCCGATGACGGCCAGTGCGACCGGCTCATCGCGGCCGTTCTGGCCGCCCACCTCGGCCCGGTGGCCTCGTGACCGCGCCCGCCCAGCGGCAGCTCGCGCTTCTGGCCAGCGTGGCCGGTGCGGTGATCGTCGCGCTGGACGGCACCATCCTGCTCGTGGCGCAGCCCAGCCTCCGGCGCGATCTCGGCGCGAGCATGGCGCAGATCCAGTGGACGAGCACCGGCTATCTGGTCGCGGTGGCCGCGTTACTCGTGATCGCCGGGCGCCTCGGGGACCGGTACGGACATCCGCGCCTGCTGCTCGTCGGCGTCCTCGGTTTCGGGGCTGCCTCGGCCGGGATCGCGCTCGCGCCGACCGTCGGCTGGGTGGTGGTCCTGCGTGTGGTGCAGGGCGGGTTCGGAGCGCTCCTGCAACCCGCGACGCTCGCGCTGCTGCGGCTGACGCATCCCTCGGAACGGCTCGGCACGGCGATCGCCGTCCGCACCAGTGCGATCGCGGTCGCCGCGGGGTCCGGTCCGATCCTCGGCGGTGTTCTCGTGGTGCACGGGGGCTGGCGTGCCGTGTTCTGGGTCAACGTGCCCGTCGCGTGCGTCCTCGCCGCCCTCGTCCTCGCCGTGCGGACGCCGGCACCCGGACGTGTCGACTCCTCGCGGCTCAACCTCCCCGGTGCGGGCCTGCTCGCGATCGCGCTCGCGGTGCTCGTGCACGCTCTGGCCGGCGTACCCGCGCGGGGGTGGACCGCGGCGCCGACGCTGCTCGAACTCCTCGCGGTCGCAGGCGCCATGGCGCTGCTCGTCCGGCACGAGCGGCGGGCCGCACATCCGATCGTCCCGCCTGCCGTGGCGCGGTCCGCGCCCGTGACGGCCTCGATGGCCATCCTGCTGGTCACGTCCGCCGGCCTGTTCGGCGCACTGTTCAGAGCCACGTTCCAGCTCCAGGACACCCTTGGCCTCGACCCGCTCACCTGCGGTCTGCGCGTCCTTCCGCTGACCGTGTTCATGGTCCTCGGCTCACCCGTCGCGGGCGCCGCGCTGCGCCGGTACGGAGCGCGGCGCACCGCGATCGCGGGCACGGGCCTCGTCGTGGCCGGGATCGCCGGGCTGTCCCGGCTCGATGCGGCCGGTCCGTGGATCGTCATGGGCGCGGCCTTCGCCGTCATCGGTGCCGGTTTCGCCACGGTGATGGTCACCGCCACCGGGACCGTCGTCGGCGACGCGCCGCCGGGGTACGCGGGGGTTGTCGGTGGGCTCAAGCAGACCGCCATGAACATCGGACCGACCCTCGGCATCGCCGTCGCGGCCGGCGCGACCGGGTCCGCCGTTTCGACGACGAGCTCCGCCCTGCCGGCCCTGGCCGCACTCACTGCCCTCGGCCTGCTGCCGGCCTGGCGGCTCACAACCTAACCGGTGAAAGTGTCTTGACTGGTTAGGATGGAAAGTGCTCGACTGGATACATCACGACGGAAGCTCGAGAGATGGGTGAGAGGCATGGTCCACGCAGTCCACCACCGCACGGCCACCGTCAACGGTCTTGAGGTCTTCTACCGGGAGGCCGGCGATCCCCAGGCGCCCGTGGTCGTGCTCCTGCACGGCTTTCCGACCAGCTCGCACATGTTCCGCCACCTGATCCCGGCGCTCGCGGACCGGTACCGCGTGATCGCCCCCGACCACATCGGGTTCGGCCAGTCGGCGATGCCCTCCCCGCAGGACTTCCCGTACACCTTCGACGCCCTCACCGAGATCACCTCCGGACTGCTCCAGCGGCTGGGCGTCGACCGGTTCGCGATGTACGTGCAGGACTACGGCGCCCCCATCGGATGGCGTCTCGCCCTCCAGGCCCCGGACCGCGTCACCGCGATCATCACCCAGAACGGCAACGCCTACGAGGAGGGCTTCGTCAAGCCCTTCTGGGACGGCGTCTTCGCCTACGCCAAGGCACCCGGGCCGGCCACCGAAGCCCCCGTGCGGGGCGCCCTGACCCCCGATGTCACACGCTGGCAGTACGTCAACGGGGTCGCCGACCCCAGCCTGGTCAGCCCCGACAACTGGGTCCACGACCAGGCCCTGCTGGACCGGCCGGGCAACGACGAGATCCAGCTCCGGCTCTTCCGCGACTACCCCTCCAACGTGGACCTTTACCCCGAGGTCCACCGGTACTTCCGCGACTCCCGGGTCCCGCTGCTGGCGGTCTGGGGAGCCAACGACGAGATCTTCGGCCCCGACGGCGCCACGGCGTTCGGCCAGGACCTGCCCGATGCCGAGATCCACCTGATCGAGTCCGGGCACTTCGCCCTGGAAAGCCACCTCGGCACCATCGCCGAGCACATCCGCGACTTCCTCGCCCGCGTCCTCGCCTGACGCGGACTACCGCTGTTCGCGGGTGGTGGCGAAGCGTCTGCGGTAGTGGGTCGGCGTGGTGCCCAGATGGCGGGCGAAGGCGCGGCGGAGGGTCTCGTCCGTGCCGAGCCCGCTGTGCTGCGCGGCCGAGGTCACGCTGTGGCCTTCGAGCAGCAACTGCTGGGCGCGGTCGAGACGGACCCGCTCCACCCAGCGTGCGGGCGTGGTGCCCAGTTCGGCGCGGAACAGCCGGGCCAGATGCCGAGGGCTGACGGCGACGGACGCGGCCATGGCGGGCAGGCTGTGGTCGGCGGCCGGATCGGCGAGCACGGACGCGATCAGCGGGCGGAGCAGGTCACCGCGGGGAGGCGGGGTCGTGATGGCCGTGGAGAACTGCGACTGCCCGCCCGGACGCTGCATGAAGACGACCAGTTCACGCGCGACGTTCCTCGCCACGTCGGCGCCGTGGTCGTCCTCCACCAGGGCGAGCGTCAGGTCGATGCCCGCGCTGATGCCCGCGGAGGTGACGTACCGCCCGTCGCGGATGTGCATGGCGTCCGGCTCGACGTACACACGGGGGTAGCGGCGGGCGAACACGGCCGCGTGCCGCCAGTGCGTCGTCGCACGGCGGCCGTCCAGCAGGCCCAGTTCGGCCAGGACGAAGGCGCCGGTGCACACCGAGGCGACCCGTGGCGCCCGCGCGGTGACGGCGCGGGTCGCGGCCAGCAGCTCGTCCTCGATCGGCTGCTGGGCCAGCCGGTCGCCTCCGGCGACCACGACCGTGTCGACCGGGCCCGCGTCGGCCGCCCGGACCGTACCGGTCAGGGCCAGTCCGGCGGAGGTGGTGACCGTCCCGCCCCGCGGGGAGACCAGCACCAGCTCATAGCCGGGAGCGAGCCGACCCGCCTGATGCAGAACCTCCGACGGACCGCTGACATCGAGCATGGTCACCCCCTCGAAGACGACGAAGCCAACCCGATGCGTCATGTCCGAATCCGTGGTTCTCCTGGCAGCAAAGACATGGCCCAGCGTACGTCGTCCGGTGAACCCTGGAGGCGGATCACCGATCCAGGCAAGGCCAGGCGAGAAAGGCGGACGAACGATGAACGATGTGATCGCAGGAGTGCGGATCCCTGACACCACCCTGGTACGGGAGGCGACCGAACTGGTCAGCGACGTCGCCTCGCCGCTGCTCTTCCACCACTCCCGGCGGGTCTTCCTGTGGGGATCGCTGCGCGGCCGGGAGCAGGGGCTCGACTTCGACCCCGAACTGTTCTACGTGGGCGCGATGTTCCACGACCTCGGGCTCACGAAGCGTATGCGCCGCACCGACCAGCGCTTCGAGATCGACGGCGCCGACGAGGCCCGCCGCTTTCTGCACGCCCACGGCATCACCGGCGAGCCGGCCGACCGTGTCTGGACGAGCATCGCCCTGTACACCACCCCGGAGATCCCGCTGCACATGGCACCCGAGATCGCCCTGGTGACCCGCGGAGTCGAACTGGACGTGCTGGGGATCGGCTATCACGCGGTCTCCGACGAGGAGCGCGCTGCGGTCGTCGCCGCGCACCCGCGCCCGGATTTCAAGAACCGGATCCTCGCCGCGTTCACCGAAGGCATCGAGGAACGCCCCGATACGACCTTCGGGAACATCAAGGCCGACGTCCTGGCCCACTACGTCCCCGGCTTCCGGCGCACCGACTTCGTCGAAGTCATCAAGAACTCCGACTGGCCCGAATGACCGGCTTCACCCCCGCCGGATTCCCTCTTCGACGCTCCGGATTGAGACGGAGCTGACACCGTCCGCAATTCCATGTACGCGACACAACTCGATAGGGTGGCGTTAAAGGTTGCCTAAAGAAACCACCAAGTCGGACAGGGAGAACAACCGTGGGCGCTGCGCGCATGAGTGGTACGCCGTTGCCGGGAATCGGGGTCCGCTACGACCTCAGCACACGAGAACAGCGCCGTCTGTCCGTGGTCGCGCACCGGGACGGAACGCGGACCCTGAGCGCGTACCGCGAGGACGATCCCGACGCCTGCGCTCTGTCCGTGCGTCTGACCGCCGGGGAGGCGGCGGCCGTCATCGACGCGCTGATGCCGGCGCATCACAGCCCCAACCTGCTGTCGACGACCGAGTTGGGGCTGGTGGCGGAGCGCGTCGAACTGTCGGCGACCTCGTACTGGAACGGGCGGCTGCTGGGTGAGACCCGGATGCGTACCGAGACCGGTGTGTCGATCGTGGCGGTGCTGCGGCGGGCCGAGGCGATCCCGTCCCCCGGGCCGGACCTCCGGCTCGCGGGCGGGGACACGCTGATCGTGATCGGCACACGCGAGGGCGTCGACGGCGCCGCGACGATTCTCGGGCGGGAGTGATACGCATGCATTCGTCTGCGGTCTTCCTGATCGAGTTCGGCGCGATCATCCTTGGTCTGGGGTTGCTGGGCCGGTTCGCCGGGCGCTTCCAGTTCTCACCCATCCCCCTGTATCTGCTGGCCGGGCTCGCCTTCGGCCAGGGCGGACTGCTCCCGCTGGACACCAGTGAGGAGTTCGTCGCCATCGGCGCCGAGATCGGCGTCATTCTGCTGCTGCTCATGCTGGGGCTGGAGTACACCGCCAGTGACCTGGTCTCCAACCTCAAGACCCAGTACCCGGCCGGGCTCGTCGACGCCACGCTCAACGCCCTGCCCGGCGCCGCCATGGCGCTGCTGCTGGGCTGGGGGCCGGTGGCGGCGGTCGTCCTGGCGGGGGTGACCTGGATCTCCTCGTCCGGTGTGATCGCCAAGGTCCTGGGCGATCTGGGACGGCTGGGCAACCGGGAGACCCCGGTGATCCTCAGCATCCTGGTCCTCGAGGACCTGTCCATGGCCGTGTACCTGCCGATCATCACCGCCCTGCTGGCCGGCGCGGGCCTGGCGGCGGGCAGCGTCACGCTGGCCATCGCCCTCGGGGTCGCCGCTCTGGTGCTGCTGGTGGCGGTGCGGTACGGCCGGCACATATCGCGCTTCGTCTCCAACGACGACCCCGAGAAGCTGCTGCTGGTCGTGCTGGGCCTGACCCTGCTGGTCGCGGGGCTCGCACAGCAGCTGCAGGTCTCGGCGGCCGTGGGCGCGTTCCTGGTCGGCATCGCCCTGTCCGGCGAGGTGGCGGAGGGCGCGCACAATCTCCTGGCTCCGCTGCGTGACCTGTTCGCCGCGGTGTTCTTCGTGTTCTTCGGACTGCACACCGACCCGCAGAGCATTCCGCCGGTGCTGGTCCCGGCGCTGGCCCTGGCCGTCGTCACCGCGATGACCAAGATCGCCACCGGGTACTGGGCCGCCAAGCGGGCCGGTGTCTCCGTCAAGGGACGCTGGCGCGCGGGCGGCACGCTGGTCGCCCGGGGCGAGTTCTCCATCGTCATCGCCGGGCTCGCCGTCACCGCCGGGATCGAACCCGACCTGGGCCCGCTGGCCACGGCGTACGTGCTGATCCTCGTCATCCTCGGCCCGCTCACCGCCCGCTACACCGAACCGGTGGCCCGGCGCCTGACCGTCCTGTTCGGCAAGACCGCGCCGGCCGGCGGCGCACCGGCCGAGGGCTGGGCACCGGAATCCGGGCCGCAGGAGACGGCGGCCGGTCAGGAGGCGGCGACCGACCAGGGCACGGTCGGCCGGTCGTGATCGGGACGGTCTGCCGATCAGGGCACGGGCGGCCGGTCATGAGCGAGACGGTCCGCCGGTCATGAGTGACACAGCCGGCGGATCATGACTGAGGACGGCCGGTGGCACTGACGGAGCACCGCACGGTCCCGCTCCTCGCCGTCCCGGCCGTCCACCGCGGTGCGGCCGTCCGGCGAGTCGTCGCAGTCAGGGCCGGGGCGGGGGGACCCGCTGTCTGCGCGCGGTGCGCTGGGGGTCGCACAGTTCCGCGGCCATTCCGGCCAGGACCATGCCGGTGACGATCAGCAGTCCGTGGGCCAGCGTGATACCGGTGCCCAGCGCCACCAGGGCGAGGGCGAACAGCGGCCAGGCCCGGGTGCGCCGGTATTCGCGTGGCGGGCAGGGGCGTCCGGCCCGGAGGGCGCGGGCGAACCGGGGATCGTCCCGGTACACGCGAGCCGCGATCTCGCCGAGCAGCTTGTCATCGGTTCCGGGCATGACGCGCTCCTCTCGGCACGCGGCGGCGGGCAGGCGCCACAGCCGGCGGTCGGGCCGTGCGGACGGAAACCCGCGCGCGACCAGGCCGCCGGGGCACTGCCGCCATCGGTGCCGGGCTCCTCTCGTGACTCGACGGACTCGCGGCTTCTCTCCCCAGTCGGGGGCGCCGCGGCCCGCACCCGTGCCCGGGCAGGCGGCAACGTCAGGCCACACGCCGGTACGACCGTCGAAAGGGGGTTTGACTCCACCCTCACCCGGCGCCGAGGGCTGCCGCCATCGGGTCCAACACCCATTTACGGGCGGCTCGGACCCCCAGAGACGGCACCGAATGGGTGCCGGACCCGATGGACCCGGCCCGGCGGCCGCCCGCATCAGGCCCTGCATCACGCCCTGACCCACCGCCTGACCAGGGAAATGAACGCCGTCTCGTGCGCCTTGACCTCGGAGAGGTCCTTGAAGGTCACCAGGGCCCGGTCGCCGGAACGCCACCGCATCAGACCGCTGTCGTCGTCGAACGTGAACGAGGCGGCGTCGTCCTTCACCTTCGCGCCCCGATGGAAGACGAGTTGGACGTCCCTGGACCTCAACTGGAAAGTCACCCGGTCGACTCCGCCGTAACAGAAACTCGGAGCCTTCCACTTCACCTGCTCGGTGATCAGCGGATCCGCCCGCAGGATCGCGGCGCGCAGGTACTCGACCGCTTCCCTCTGCGGATGATCGACCGCCTCCATCAGCTGGTCGACCTCACCACTGCGGCCAGTCGTCATCCGGCGTACCCCTCCTGGCGGTCGGCCGCGGGGCACCCCCGCGCTTCACCAGAGTGGCATGCGGCGGTCGCTCGCAGGGCTGCCGCGGCTCAAGCCGCGGCCAGGGGCTCGGCGACACGCGCATCGCGGAGCACGCGGCAGACCTCGCCGACGACCCTGCCGTGCAGCGGCAGCGAGACGTGGCCGACGGCCCGCACGGGGACGTTGCGTATCCGCAGGTCGGGGTGGACCAGCCGGGCGTTGGCGGCGGGGACGATCAGTTCGTCGAGGTCACTGTGGAACGCCACGAAACGGGTCTCGCAGCCGGGAGCGGGCCCGGCGAGCTCCGTGAGCACGTCGCTGCCCGGCCGGAGCTGCCGGATCGCCCGAAGCGGCAGAGGCACCGCCGCGGCCAGCGTGCCGTGGTGCGGGGCGCCCAGGGTGACCAGGGTGTGCACGCGGGCGTCGCCGCCCAAGCGCTGCGCGTAGTAGCGGGCGACCATGCCGCCGAGACTGTGGCCGATCACGTGGACACGCTCATGCCCGCTGCCCTCGCAGATCCGCTCCACCTGCTCCGCCAGCAACCGCGCGGCGCTGCGGACGTCGTTGCTCAGCCAGTTGTAGTTCAGCACGGCGACCCGGCGAAAACCCGCCTGCCGCAGGCCGCGTCTCATCACGTGGAAGATCGCCCGGTTGCTGAACAGGCCGTGGACCAGCAGGACCGGGCTGTCGGCGGAGACGGCCGGAAGGGCCACAGCGCCGTCCGACGGCGCCGCCCGATGGGATCCGGGCCCGCGGCGCTCCCCGCCCTCGCCAAGGCCGGACGGGTACAGGGCCAGTGCCGCGACGATCGCGGCCACCTCCACGGCGGCGCCGAACACGGCTCCGGGCAGTGAACGGACCGGGAGCAGACTCCCTCGGGAACCCGGCGGCTCGGCCGGGCCAGGAGGAGTTACTCCCGTGCTGCGACATACGGAAAGATCCCGTCCGGAAAGAATCATGGCTCGACTCCTCACGCCGCCAGGGGCGCGCGCTGCTGGGAAACCACGCGGCGGAGCACGCCCCGCCGCACGGAGAAGGCTCCGGTCCGAGCCCGCGCCCGAGGGCTGCCGCCGAACGGAAACCGGCTGGTGATGCCCGTCCGCTCCAACGGATTGCGGGGACGTTATGCCGAAGTTTCCGCTGGTAGCAATGGTTTGGTGGCCGACCTCACACGCGGATCACGAGCGGCGACCGGACGATTTCGGCGAGACATCATTTTGGCGGGATCATGTCATGTCGCACATCCGCCAATGAATGCCGCTTGTCGAGAACATGACGATGATACTTAGTTGTTCGTCGGCGGATGCATCTCATCCGCTGTCGACCTTGAACCAGCGCACGGGTCGACCCCAGCTCATCAGCATGGGAGTCACACAATGCGCACTTCGAGGCATTCCAGACCAGCCGCACGGAGGATCTCTGCGCGGCTGGCCGCCTTCACCGCGGCGGCCGTCGCCGTCATGGCCGCGGGCTTACCCGTCGCCCAGGCCGCCACCGACGCCGCGCAAGCCACTCGGGGCGCCGCCGCCGCCGCGACACACCCCGGCGTGGAACAGGTCTGCAGCACGCCCGAGAAGGGCGATTTCGGCTGCATGGCGCTGCGCCGCACCGACATCAAGGCCGCCAAGGGCGTCCAGCCGATGGCCACTACCCCGAGCGGCTTCGGAGCGGCCGACCTGCAGAGCGCGTACAACCTGCCGGCCAACGGCGGAGCGGGCCAGACGATCGCCATCGTCGACGCCTACGACGACCCCACCGCCGAGGCCGACCTGGCCGTCTACCGCCAGCAGTACGGCCTGCCGCCCTGTACCACCGCCAACGGCTGCTTCAAGAAGATCGACCAGCGCGGTGGCACCAACTACCCGGCCCCGGACAGCGGTTGGGCAGGTGAGATATCGCTCGACCTCGACATGGTCTCCGCGGCCGCCCCCAACGCCAACATCCTGTTGGTCGAGGCCGACAGCGCCAGCTTCGCGAACATCGCCGCCGCCGTCGACCAGGCCGTCGCGCAGGGCGCCAAGTATGTGTCCAACTCCTACGGCACCGGCTACACCTCCACGCCGGGCAGCGGTGAGGACCCGTCCGAGACCACGGACTTGGACCCCCACTACAACCACCCGGGTGTAGCGATGGTCGCCTCCTCCGGCGACGACGACTACGGCGTCTCCTACCCGGCCGTCTCGCAGTTCGTGACCGCGGTCGGCGGCACCGCCCTGAAGCAGGACACCACCACCGCCCGCGGCTGGTCCGAGTCGGTGTGGCACAACAGCTACGGCGGCCCGGGCTCGGGCTGTTCGCTGTACGAGCCCAAGCCGGCCTTCCAGAAGGACACCGGCTGTGCCATGCGCACCGTCGCCGACGTCTCCGCGGTCGCCGACCCGGTCACCGGCGTCTCGGTGTACCAGACCTACGGCGGCTCCGGATGGGCCGTGTACGGCGGCACCAGCGCCTCCGCGCCGATCATCGCCGGCGTGTACGCCGTGGCCGGCACCCCCGCCGCGGGCAGCTACCCGAACTCGTACCCGTACGAGAACCCGTCCGCGCTCAACGACGTGACGGCGGGAGCCAACGGCAGCTGCAACCCGGCGTACCTGTGCACCGCCGGGCCCGGCTACGACGGGCCGACCGGCCTGGGAACGCCCAACGGCACCGCGGCCTTCCGCAGCGGCCCGCACGGCGAGGTCTCCGGCAGCGTCACCGACTCCTCCGGCAAGGCACTCGCGGGCGCTTCCGTCGTGGCCGGTGACTACCGGGCGACGACCGACGCCCAGGGCCACTACAGCCTGACCGTGCCGCCCGGCACCTACGACGTGACCGCGGCTGCCTACGGGTACAGGACCAAGACGACCACCGGGGTCACCGTCGTCGAGGACGGGACCGTCAAGGCCGACTTCGCGCTGGCCGCGGTGGCCCGGCAGACCGTCAGCGGCAAGGTGACCGACGGCTCCGGCCACGGCTGGCCGCTCTACGCGAAGATCGCCGTCGAAGGTATGCCCGGCGCCCCGGTCTTCACCGACCCGTACACCGGCGCGTACAGCGTCGACCTGCCGCAGGGGGAGAGCTACACCCTGCACTTCACCGCCGTGTACCCCGGCTACAAGGAGGTCACCAAGCAGGTGACCGTGGGTGACTCGGCACAGTCCCTGAACCTCGCGGTCCCGGTCGATGCCCAGGCGGCCACGGCCGCCGGATACGCCGTCAAGCTGACCGGCCCGACCGAGCCCTTCGACTCCACCACCGCGGCCCCGGACGGCTGGAGCGTGGTCAACGCCGACGGCACCACCGGCGGCTGGGACTTCGGCGACCCCGGCAAGCGCGGCAACCACACCGGTGGCTCCGGCGGCTTCGCCATGGCCGACAGCGACCACTACGGCAGCGGCAAGAAGCAGGACAGCTCGCTGATCTCCCCGGTCTTCGACCTGACCGGCAACTCCAGCCCCCAGCTCTCCTTCGACACCGACTACAAGAGCTACAGCGGCCAGACCGGCACCGTCGACGTCACCACCGACGGCGGCGCCACCTGGACCAACGTCTGGACCCGCACCACCACGCTCACCGGCCCGTCCCACGTCGAGGTCCCGCTGGCCGCCTACGCCGGCAAGTCCGGTGTGCAGTTGCGGTTCCACTTCACGGCCACCTGGGGCTACTGGTGGGCGCTCGACAACGTGTTCGTCGGCAAGCGTGCCTACGAGCCCGTCACCGGTGGTCTGGTCGCCGGTACCGTGACCGACGCCAACACCGGCGAGGGCATCGTCGGCGCCACCGTCGTCAACGCGGACGCCGCGCAGGACAAGGCCGTCACGGCGGCCACTCCGGACGACCCGACGCTCGGCGGCGGCTTCTACTGGATGTTCACCACCAAGACCGGCAGCCACGCCTTCACCGCCTCCAAGTCGCGCTACACCGACCTGGCCAAGACGGTGGACGTGGCAGCGGACAGCACCACCCGGGCGGCCTTCAACCTGAAGGCCGGCAAGCTGGTGGTCACCCCCGGTTCGGTCGACAAGACGCTCGACTGGGGCGCGAAGGCCACCCAGAACCTGACGGTGAAGAACACCGGCGGGGCGCCTGCCACCCTCGCCCTGGACGAGCAGCCCGGCGGCTTCACGATGAAGTCCACCGGCGGTGCGCCGCTCAACCTGGTGAAGGGCAGCTACTCACCGCTCTCCGCGGCCAAGACGGACGGCAGCGGGAAGAAGGAGCCCGCCGCAGTGGCAAACGCGGCCGGAGATGCCTGGCAGCCGGTGGCCAACCTGCCGACCACCGTGCAGGACAACGCGGTCGCCGCCGACGGCGGCAAGGTCTACTCCGCCTTCGGTTACACCGGCAGCGCGGACACCAACGCGCTGTACGCGTACGACCCCGTCAGCGGCTCCTGGTCCAAGCTGGCCTCCGCCACCGACACCCGTGAGGCCCCGGCCCGCGGCTTCATCGGCGGCAAGCTGTACGCGGTCGGCGGCTGGGGCGCCAGCGGCGACCCCGACGCCAAGCTGGAGGTCTACGACCCGGCCTCCAACACCTGGACCACCAAGGCGTCCTCGCCCAAGCCGTACGCGGGCTCGGGCAGCGCGGTGCTCGGCGGCAAGCTGTACGTCGTCGGCGGCTGCACCGCCAACGCCTGCGGCACCAAGGACGTCACGGTCTACGACCCGTCGTCCGACAGCTGGTCGCAGATCGCCTCGTACCCGGAGTCGATCTCCTGGGAGGCCTGCGGCGGCATCGCCGGCAAGCTCTACTGCGCGGGCGGCACCACCGACGCCGGCTCGGTGAAGCACGCCTACGTCTACGACCCGGGCGCCGACAGCTGGTCCGCCGTCGCCGACCTGCCGATCGACCTGTGGGGTTCGGCATCCAGCGTGGGCAACGGCCAACTGCTGGTCGCGGCCGGCGTCACCAGCAACAGCACCGCCATCACCAACCAGGGCTTCGCCTTCGACCCGGGCACCGGCGGCTGGACCGCCCTGCCCAACGCCAACAACTCCGTCTACCGCAGCGGCGGCGCCACCGGCTTCTACAAGGTCGGCGGCAACCCCGGCGGCAGCTTCACGCCGCCGGTGGCCACCGTGGAGGTGCTGCCCGGCTACGAGCAGGGCGGCGGCTCCACGGACGTCAGCTGGCTGTCCACCTCCCAGCAGAAGGTGACGCTCCAGCCCGGTGCGAGCACCACGATCACGGTCAGCCTGGACGCCTCGGTGGACGAGGTCACCCAGCCCGGCGCCTACACCGCCGCGCTGACCGTCCAGACCGACACCCCGTACGCCGGGGTCCCGGTCGACGTGAAGATGCGCGTCAGCCCGCCGAAGGACTGGGGCAAGTACACCGGCACCGTGCTGGGCGCCGACGGCAAGGGCGGCACCGCGCCGCTGGCCGGAGCGACCGTCCAGATCAACGCCGCGACGGTGAGCTACACCCTGCGGACAGGTAAGGACGGAACCTACGCCCTGTGGTTCGACAGCCGCCTCAACCCGGTCACCGTGATCGTGTCCAAGGACGGCTACCAGCCGGTGACCACCACTGTGAAGATCAAGAAGGGAGAGACGACGACGGGCGACTTCACGCTGAAGAAGTCCTCGTGACCTCATCCCCGTGAAACAGCCGCGGGCCGGCCCTTCGGGGCCGGCCCGTGCCGCACCCGGACCGCCCCGCGCGCCCGGGGCTCCAGCTGTGCGCCTCGCTGTGCGTAGTGCGAAAGAGTCCGTCGATCGCCCTGCGACCGGCACCGCGCGTGGGTGAGGATTGCGGCCATGGGATTGTCGACGGCGTTCACGGAACTGTTCGGTGTGGAGCATCCAATTGCCCTGGCGCCGATGGGCGGTTCGGCCGGAGGTGCCCTGGCGGCGGCGGTCTCGCGCGGCGGCGGGCTCGGGCTGCTGGGCAGCGGGAACGGGGACCGTGAGTGGCTGGCCCGCGAACTGCCCGTCCTGGCCGGCGCGTGCGACGGGAAACCCTGGGGCATCGGCTTTCAGACGTGGGCGATCGACGACGCCGCGATCGCGCGGGCACTGGAGCAGAGGCCGACGGCGGTGATGCTGTCGTTCGGCGACCCCGGTCCGTTCGCGGAGCGCGTCCGCAGCGCGGGTACGGCGCTGATCCTTCAGGTCACCGACCTGGAGGAGGCCCGCAGGGCGGTGGATCTGGGCGCGGACGTGATCGTGGCACAGGGCACCGAGGCCGGCGGACACGGCGCCCGGCACGGGCGGTCCACGCTGCCGTTCGTGCCCGTCGTGGCGGACCTGGCGGCGCCGGCACCGGTGCTGGCGGCCGGCGGGATCGCCGACGGGCGCGGCGTGGCGGCCGCCCTGGCGCTGGGGGCCGCCGGAGCACTGCTCGGCACCCGCTTCCAGGCCACCACCGAAGCCCTGGTCGCCCCCGCGACCGCCCGGGCGATCGTCGAGGGTCGTGGGGAGGACACCGAGCGCAGCAGGGTGCTGGACCTCGCCCGTGGTTCGCGGTGGCCGGCGCAGTACACCGCGCGCACCCTCGGCCACCCTTTCCTCGACGCATGGCGGGGCCGGGAGGACGAACTCGCGGCTGCCCCGCATGCCCGGCAGGCGTACCGGGAGGCCGTGACACGAGGCGAGGTCCCCCCACTGCCGCAGTGGGCCGGCGAGGGCATCGACCTCATCGACGACCTGCCGTCCGCGGCCGATCTGGTCGGCACCCTGGCCGCCCAGGCGGAGGAAGCGCTGGCCCGAGCCGGCAGGCGCTGACCGCGCGATCAGCGGGGAGCGGCGATCACGGCCGCTGCTCGGCACGTCGTGCGCCGACGGTTGACGGCCGAAGGGCCGAAGACCGCACGTGCGGTCTTCGGCCCTTCGGCGCAGCGGTCATACCGGCTGTGACGGCGGTGTCAGAGGGTGGCGGTCGGCCTCCGCGTCACAGCACGACTTCCGAGGAGGACTAGCGGCGGCCGGGGAAGTGGTTACGGTCGCCGTACCAGCCGTGGTAACGGTCGTTGTACCAGCCGTGGTGCCGGTCCCAGTGCCGGCGGTTGTTGTACCAGCCGTGGTGCCAGCCCCGGTAGCGGTAACGGTCGTCGAAGTGACCGCGGCGCCCGTCGTAGTCGTGGCCGAACCCGACGCCCTCCACGGGGCGGCTGTGCGAGAAGCTCCTTCCGTTGTCGCGGTCGTGGTCTCCGTCGGCCAGTGCCGGCAGAGCGGCCGCGCCGACGAGGGCGCCCGAAGCCACACAGGTGGCAAGCAGGCGGAGCGCCGTACGAGAAACAGACATGAATCCCCTCACGGTCATGCACGCCCGCCCTGGTCGGGCGGGGCGTGCGATCCGATTCCCGGCTCTGTGCCGAGGCGCCACACTGTGGCCCTCCACGACGACAGCAGATGACCAAAAGGATTCGTGTTACGAAACACGGATATATCCGTAACTCTCCCTTGTATGGACCATCGATCCGGGGAGAGCGCGGGCCGCCGACCCGGTCCCTGCCCCGAACCACCCCGCGATCAGGAGGAAAACGGCTGACGATTCGTGGCTCTCCCGGCGATCTCGCCGCCTCGACTCCCACGAATGGCCGAACGGCTTTCGTAACAGCGGGGGCGCCTCCTAACGGGGGACCCGTTTCGCACGGCGGCGATCCGGTCAGTCGGTGACGAGGTGCCGGCCGACGGGATCTGCCTGTCGGACGTGCACATGATCGACGGCAGCATCGACTGCCCCCTGGAGGAGGTCACCCCGGGCCATGAGTCGGCGGGCACCATCGCCGAGGTGGGCGCCCGTGTTCCGTACTGGCAGCCGGACCGGCGCGTGGTCATCGCACCGGGGAGGGCCTGCGGCTCCTGCCCGCACTACGGGGATGCCCAGGGCTGCCTGGCCCCCGGACGATGGGGCAGAACTGGGACGGGGCCTGGGCGGAGTGTGTCGCCACCTCGTTCCAGACGCTGGTGGAGGTGCCCCCGACGGCGTACCGATCGAGCGGCGCGACCTCGACGCCGGGCGCGTCGGCGCGACGGGCGAACCGTCCGGAGCGGGACGTGTGCTGTCGCGGCTGCCCGCACGATGGTCGGCCTCAGGACTGCTGGCGGGGCTGTGCGTGGCCGTCGTCGCCACCGGCGGGTTGTGGCTGCTCGGGGTACTGGGGCTGCCCGGTCTTCCGCTGGGGGGATTCGTGGCGTTCATGGCCGTGTACACCGGCCTGCTCGGGTACGCCATGACGCGCTGGGTGAGACCACCCCCGACACCCTGGAACTCCTGGCCGAGCACGCCGCCGAAGCGCTCGGCCCCGCCGTCCTCACCGCCCTCCCGGGGGACTGGTCGGCTGCTGGTCGAGGCCGATGTCGACATGGTCGCGTTCACCGGCAGTGCGGCAGCCGGGGCCGATGTGGCCGCGCGTGCCGCGGGGCGCCGGGTCAGTCTCGAACTCGGCGGCAACGCCCCCGCGCTCGTCCTGCCCGACGCGCCTGGCGACACCTGTGCACAACTGGCCCGCGCCTGCGTCTACAACGTCGGGCAGAGCTGCGCGGCCCCCGCCCGGGTCATCACCCTGCGCGAGAACTACGAGCGGGTGGTGGAGGAACTGACCGCCGCGGCACGGGAATGCCTCGCGGGACGGGACTTCGGTCCGCTCGACAACGCGGGTCAGGCGGCCCGTTACGACGGCATCGTCACGGCCAGCGCCGCGGGGCGGAACTTCGCTGCCGACATCGCCCCTCGGCCCGGTGAGGAGAGCGGCTTCTGGCGGCCGACCCGGATCCTGGCCGACCTGCCCGACGACGATCCTGCGGTGGTGGAGGAGGTCTTCGGCCCGCTGCTCACCGTGCAGCACGCCGAAGACCTGGACGCCGCCGTCGCGCTGGCCGACGGAGTCCCACAGGCGCTGGCGGCGAGCGTGTGGACCCGTGATCTGACCACGGGGCTGGAACTCGCCGGCCGGCTGAACGCGGGGGAGGCCTGGCTCAACTGCCATCTGGTGCAGACCGCGGAACTCCCGCACGGCGGCCGGGGCGCCTCGGGCCACGGCACGGACCTGAGCACCCTGGCCCTGCACGAGTATCAGCGCCCCAAGACCGTGACCGCACGCCTGCTCCGCGACATCTGACGGCGGCCACGCGCCGCAGGGCTCCCGAGAACCTTCGTGCCGGTCCCGTGTGCCGGTCAGACGCCGTGCGGACTCGCCGTGGTGGCCGAGGGGGTGGGGGAGGGGGGCTGGGGGTGCTTGCTGGCGTACTGGTCCGCGGTGACGCTCAGGGACTGCGCGATCTGCCGCAGGTACGCGATGAGCCGCTCGGTCTCCTCCTGGTCGCCGCCGGCCGCCTGCGTCTCCTGCTCCCACATCTTCTGGAGGATCGCCTCGGCCTGCGCCCTGGCGGCCCGCACCATGGTGCGCGCCTGTTCGCGGGCCGCGAAGACGGTCTGCTCGGCCGCCTGCTGGGCGCGGGCCTGCTGAAGTACGGCGTCCACGGTCGGCACCCCGGTGGGGGTGCTGCCGTCGCCGATGTTGTTCGCGCGGATCCAGTCCCGGTGGCGCTGCATGTCCGTGCGCAGCCGGTCGTTCTCCTCCGTCAGCGCTATCAGAGTCGACGCGCAGCGGCGCAGGGCTTCGTGCACCGACTCCTCGCTGTAGCCGCGACGGGTCAGGGGAGCCCGGGGGAAGGTCATCGACCGTAGTGTCTCGGGCGTCACCAGGTGCTCCTCCGGATGCGGTGCTCCTGTCTCGTTCACGTTTCTCCGATCAACGTGCTTCTTCGAAGTGCAGCAGGTCGTGCGGAATGCCCGCGTCCGCCAGATCGCGCACTGTCGCCGAGACCATGGCCGGCGAGCCGCAGACGTAGAAGGAGCATCCGCTCCACGCGGCGGCGCGCAGCACCGGGCCGGCGAGGCTGCGGTTGTCGACGGTGCCGGCGTCCGCGCCGACCAGGGGCGTGACGCGAAGCCATGGGTGTGCCTGCGCCAGATGCCTCAACGCGGGCAGGTCGTACAGTCCGTGGTTGTCGCGCGCTCCGACGAACAGGTCCACCCGGCGCGGGGGACCGTGCTGGGCTATCTCCTCGACCAGGGCGCGCAGCGGGGCCAGACCGGTGCCCCCGCCGATCAGCACCAGATCCCGGCCGCCGGACGGCTGGAGCGTGAGCCTGTTGCCGACCGGGGCGCCGAGGCGCAGCACGTCGCCCTGCCGCAGCCCGTACACCAAGGCCGGGCTGACCAGACCGCCGTCGATGGCTCGAACGTGCAGCTCGACGGTTCCGTCGGCGCGCGGTGAGTTGGCCGGGGTGAACGACCGCCAGGTGCTCGGCAGCGACGGGGTTTCCACCATCACGGACTGCCCGGCCAGGTACGCCATCGGGTGGTCCAGGCGCAGGGTGAGGACCGCGATGTCGAAGCCGCGCTGCTCGTGCCGTACCACCTCGGCGTTCCACCACGGCGGATTCACCGTGCCGTCGGCATCGGCGGCCTGCACCATGGTGCGGGCCACCAGGGCGTAGGCCTCGGTCCAGCCGCGTTGCAGCTGCGGGGTCCACGCCTCGCCCAGGAAGTACGCCAGCGTGGCCAGCAGCGCCTGCCCCACCGCCTCGTAGTGCTGCGCCACCACCTGGAACTTGCGGTGGTCCCGGCCCAGCTGCCGCAAGTACGGAACCAGCCGGTCCGGATCGTCGGCCTCCGCGACGATCCGGCCCAGGGCGGCGACGAGCCGATCGCGCTGTGCCCCCATGGCCACCGGGAACATCGGCCGGACCTCCGGCGCGATGATGAACAGGTAGGAGTAGAAGTACCGGGGCACTTCGTCCCCCGACTTGCCGACCAGGGCGAAGGAATCTCTCAGCGCCTGTGCATCGCTCACGTCCGCCCTCCGGTGGCTGACATCAGGGTTGACTTCCGGACAATGGGGCCGGCCGGCGGCTCGTTGCGAGGAGCCGCCGGCGGCGGCTCACTTCGAGGCGGCCGCGCCGGCGTCGAGCATGGTGTTGCTGATCAACCCGTAGACGGCCGCCCAGGACTCCTCGACGGCCGGCGTCCACGCATCGCCCGCGTAGTGGCTCAGGGTGGCGATCAGGCTGGCCCCCACGGCCGGGTAGTGCTCGGGCAGCACGCCGTATCCCGCGTGGCGGCGTCCCAGGTTCTCCAGCATGCCTATGAGGGTGTCGGTGTTCTCCAGGTTGGCGACCAGGGCACCCAGCGCGGCCCACAGGCGGTCGCGCTGCTCGTCGATGTGAGCCGCGAACAGGGGGCGCACATCGGGATGGTGGGCGAACAGGTGGTCGTAGAAGTACGCGGTCACCTGCGTGCCATGGGGCTGAACAGCCGCGAAGCTGCTCCGGATCAGTGAAAGGTCTGCAGTCATGGCGGCCGACTGTAGCCAGAGGCGCGTGGACCGAACAAGTGGAGGGCTTTCTGTAATGAGTTCGTCAAGTAGTTGTCCACAGGGGTACACAAGCGCGGCCCCCGGCGGGCGTCCCGGTTCGGGGGAGTGCCCGGCCGGCCCCTGGCCAGTGGCGTCACGTATGCCCTGCCCGCGACCCGGAAGCTGAAGTTCCCGTCTTCATAAGTTCGTTTCTGACATGCATTCACCTGGCCGATCCACCGTGTCCGTCGCCCTGCAGGCACGATGGAAGGAACTGCGTCAGATGCAGCCGGCAAGAAGTCGCGGACGGCTCATGGCCGTCGGCGCGACTGCCATGCTTCTCGTCACCAGTCTTGTGACATCCGCTCATGCGACCCCAGACTCGGGCAAGGGCCAGGACCCCAAGCCCTCCACCCCCGTCTCCCAGGTCGCGCCCGCCCTCACCCCGGCCGACGGGGAATACCTCGAAGGCACGAGGAAGGTCGCCGCGGAACCCGTCGCGGCCGGTGACAGCGTCACCGAACTCTCCGTGGACGACCAGCGGATCGACGCCACCAGGACGCTGGGCGTCTCCGAGCTGCGCTTCGACGTCGGGTCCAACTCGACCGAGGCCCGGTACCACAACTACGTGCTCGTCAACGGCTCCTACAAGGCCGAGATCGGCGACTTCGTCAACGAGCGGGCGACCCTCGAGGTGCCCAACGAGTACCTGGTCACCGGTGAGAACACCGTCGAGATCCACGCCGGTGCCATCGAGACCTCGTGCGGCATGAACTACGACGACTTCGTCCTCTCCGACGTCAGCCTGGAGCTGCTGGGCGAAGTCGCCGACGGCGAGGACAACCCGTACACCCTGTCCTTCGGCGACGGCAGCTGCGGCACCAACGAGACGCTGCTGAAGAAGGCGACCCTGAAGTTCTACGTCCACGGAAACCCCAAGGGCACCACGGGCCTGACCGCCGACCTGGACACCACCAAGTTGGCCAACGGCAAGCACACCATCGCCGCGAAGAACGCCTCCGGCGCCACGGTCAAGCACACCGTGACGGTGAACAACGCCCCGGCCGGCGCACCCACCCTGCTGCCCAAGGACGGCACTCTGGTACGGGGCGCCCAGACCGTCACCGCCACGTCACCGGCCTCCGGTGGGGCCGGCACAGCCTCCCTCACCGTCGACGGCAAGGAGCCCAAGGCCCGCGCCACGCTCGGCACCGGCGCCGCGACCTTCTCCTTCGACGTCGGCACCAACTCGATCGACGCCAAGTACCACAACTACCTGCTGGTCAACGGCAAGCGCATCGAGATCGGCGGCACCTACGTCAGCGAGCGCGTGAAGATCGCGGTCCCGGCCCGGTTCCTGAAGCCCGGCGACAACACGATCAAGGTCGTGACCGGTGTCTACGCCGACAGCTGCGGCGCCAACCGCGACGACTTCGTGATGTCCGACCTCGACCTCGAACTCGCGGGCGCCACCGTGACCGGCCGTGACATCGAGCAGACATACAACATGGGTGACGGCAGCTGCGGCAGCAGCCAGACCATGCTGCGCGACGTCGAACTGCACTACACGATCGACGCCTCGGCCGTGCACGTCGTCCCGACCCTCGGCTCGGGCACCGCTACCCTCGGCTTCAACGTGGGCAGCAACTCGATCGAGGCCCGCTACCAGAACTACCTGCTGGTCAACGGCCAGAAGGTGGTGCTCGACAGCGACTACGTCAGCGAGCGCGTCGACTTCACCTTCCCCAATGAGTACCTGGTGCCCGGCTGGAACACGATCGACTTCGTGACCGGCACGTACCAGACCTCGTGCGGTGCCAACCGGGACGACTTCACGATCAGCAACGTCGTCCTGACCGCGGCCAAGGGCAAGGCCGCCGGCCAGATGCTCAAGAGCTCCTACGGCATGGGCGACGGCAACTGCGGCAGCAACGTCAACCTGCTGACCGAGATCGACCTCGAGTTCCTGGTGGATGCGCCCGCCCAGGGCCTGCGCGCCGACCTCGACACCACCGCGCTCGCGGACGGCGAGCACAAGCTGGCCGCCGCGTCCACCACCGGAGAGGCCGCCACCCGCGCCCTGTTCACCGACAACTCCGGCCCGGCGGTCACGAGCAGCGTCCCGGCCGCGGGCCAGAAGATCAACGCAGCGGTCGTGCTGGACGTCAAGCTGGAGGACGCCTCCGCCGTGGTCTCCGGCCCGGACGTCAAGCTGGACGGCAAGCCGATCGCGCTCGGCGCCGAGGTCGGACCCGGCCTCAAGGCCGGTGCCCACACCCTCACGGTGACCGGCACCGACGGGCTCGGCAACACCGCCACCCGGGAGATCGCCTTCACGTCCGCGGGCATCCCGGACGCCCCGGCCGGGCTCTCCCCGGCGATGGGCGACACCGGCGTGCGGGGCTCCGCGACCCTCTCCGCCAAGGTCGGCGTGCCCGACGGCGGCAAGGTGGAGGCGACCTTCTCCGAGGCCGAGATCCTGACGCCCAACCAGGCGTACCAGGGCACCTCGCGGGAACTGCCCACCACCCTTCAGGTGAAGGGCGAGAAGCAGGTCAGGACCGACGGGCTCCTGCCCTTCGACGGCAGGACGCTCGACGCGCCGGCCGGCCCGGACATCACCTACCAGCGGTTCGACGTCCAGGTGAAGGGCCATGTGGACACCCCGGTGCTCCGCTGGGAGGGCGTCATCGACCCCGAGCGCCTCGCCGGACTGCGGGCCTGGAACACCAGGACCCAGGCGTGGGACCTGCTCACCAGCTCCCGTGGCGCGGCCAAGGGCACGACCCGGCTCGGCGCGGTCGTCGACGACCGGTACATCGACCACCAGCAGGTCCACGTCATGGTGACCGGTGAGGACCCGTTCGCCGACGACATCGAGCCCGGCGACCCCGACGCCTTCGCCGACCCGTCCACCTACGACTTCTCGATCGCCCACTTCACCGACACCCAGTACCTCTCCGAGGGCTCGGTGAAGCCGGAGACCGCCGAGGAGCGCAAGGTCTGGGAGTCCGGCTACGCCAAGATCGTCGACTGGATCAAGGCCAACCAGAAGCAGCGGAAGATCGCGTACGCGGCGCACACGGGCGACATCATCGAGGACAACATCCGCAAGCCCGCCACCGACGCCCAACAGCAGACCGTAGTCAAGGAGTTCGAGGTCACCTCCAAGCTCCAGCGTGGCCTGGACGAGGCCGGCATCCCCAACGGGGTGATCGCCGGCAACCACGACAACCAGTCGGGCACCGAGACCGGGCCGGAGTCGATCTACAACAAGTACTACGGTCCCGACCGCTACCACACGGCCGCCCAGGGCTGGCAGCACGCCGCATACGGCGGCCCGTGGAAGCCGGGCGACAACCAGAACCACTACGACCTGTTCTCGGCCGGCGGGCTGGACTTCGTGGTCGTGGGCCTGTCGTACGGGGTGACGCGGGAGGAGGCCGAGTGGGCCGACTCCGTCTTCAAGAAGTACCCGGACCGCAACGGCATCCTGCTCTCCCACGACTACCTGGTGCCCAGCGAGAACCCCGACGGCCGCGGCGCAGGATTCTCCGCCCCCGACGGCTCGATGCTCTACAAGACGGTGGTGGAGAAGAACCCCAACGTCTTCCTCATCCTCGCCGGACACGAACACGGCGTCGGCACCAACGTCAAGCCGAAGGTGGGCCAGGTCGGCAAGGGCGTCGTCGAACTGCTGGCCGACTACCAGTTCTACACGGTCCGCGCCGACCGCCTCGGCCTCACCGGCATCGGCGGCCACAAGCCGGACGACGAGCTCCAGTTCGGCGCGAGCTTCCTGCGGCTGCTCCAGTTCAACGTGGCGCGGTCCGAGATGACGGTCAACACGTACTCCCCGCTGCTGGACGACTTCGGCGCCACCGAGTTCGACCCGCGGCACCGGTACGACGGCAGGGAGGACAACATGATCCTCCCCGTCGACCTCACCACCCGCACGACCAGCTTCAAGACGGACTCGCTGGCGCTCTACAAGCCGAAGCAGATCATCGGCAGGAGCACCGTGGCGTCGGGTCAGGTCGCCTCGGTGAAGTGGGACGACCTCAAGGACAGCTCGGCCTATGCCTGGTTCGTGACGGCGCGCTCCTCCGGCGGCGGCGTGACCGCCTCCGAGCCGAGCGTCTTCGTCACCAGGGACAGCAACGGCCGTCCCGGCAAGCTGAGCGACAGCTCACCGCTGTCGGCCTGGTTCGACCGCCGGTGACGTACCACCGCCGGTGACGTCCGACCGTATGTGACACCCGGCCGCCCCGGACCCCGGTCCGGGGCGGCCCTCCTTCCGCATTGGAGACACCAGACCATGCGCCGGCTGTTCGCCCTCCCCCTGCTCCTTCTTTTCCTCCTCCTGGGAAGCACCCCGGCCTCGGCGCACGACGCCACCACCAAGGCCCACGCCCGGCTGACCGGCGACGGCACGGACGTCACGGCCGAACTCGAACTCGAATACGACCTCCTCATGAAGTCGGCCTGGCTCTACGCCGAGGCCTACGAGGCCAAGGAACGCACCGAGCAGCTCCACCAGCTCCGGATCAACCACGACGCGGTGACCGAGTACGTCACCGAGCGGTTCGCCGTGGCCTACGACGACAAGCCCTGCGCACCGTCCACGGCGGGCGACGGAGACATCCGCATGCGAGGCGGAAAGGCCTTCGCGGTGCTGACCCTCGTCTACGACTGCGCGGGCGGGAGCGGAGGCGAGCACGCCGTCTCCAGCGCGCTCTTCCCCGACCAGGAGACCTTCGTCCACAGCACGGAGACCCTGGTCACCTATGACCTCGACGGCACGGAGGGCTCGGCGGTCCTCTCCGCCGGCGACCCGACGCTGCGCACCGCCCAGCGGCAGGCAGCCCACCAGGTGGGGGAGTTCTTCCTGCTCGGCACCGAGCATCTGCTGTTCGGTCTCGACCACGTCCTCTTCCTGACCGCCCTGCTCATGGGCGCACGCCGGCTACGCGACGTCGTCGTCACCGCCACCGCCTTCACCGCCGCCCACAGCGTCACGTTCCTGCTGGCGACGCTCGGAGTGGTGGAGGTGCCCGGCGCCCTCGTCGAGCCGGTCATCGCGGCGACGATCATCGTCGTGGCGGCCGCCAACTTCCTCGGAAAGGGCGAGGACAGGTTCGGCAAGTGGCGGCTTCCGGTGGTCTTCGCCTTCGGTCTGATCCACGGGCTGGGCTTCGCCGGCGCGCTCGACATCCGCGAGCCGGGATCGTGGGGGCTGCTGCTGTCGCTGCTGAGCTTCAACCTCGGCATCGAGGCCGCCCAACTGGTCCTCATCGCCGTCCTCTTCCCCTTGCTGACCCTGGCCCGCCGGACGCCAGCGGCCCGCTGGGTGGCGGTCACGCTGACGACAGCCATCGTGACGATCAGCCTGTACTGGTTCCTGGACCGCGTCTGGGGCGTCGTCGGTCCGATGGGCTCCGCCTGAAGTCTTGGAGAACCCTTCGGGTCGGCCTGGTGAGCATCGTGGCAACTTCGGCTTACCTACCTGCACTTTTGTGGCGGGAGTCGGTCGCGAGGGCCGTAACGTGAGGCGTCCGTGATCGTCCAGCAGTGCTTCTTCGTAAGGAGGGTCGGGTGCCGATGCGTGACGCGCAGGGCACGTTGTCCATACCTGTACCGGAGGTTGCGGTCGGGACCGGCCGACCGCCACGGCCCACCCGGCCGCGCGGGCCCGCCACCTCGGTACGGACCGGCCCCCGCCTGTACGCCATCGACGCCATCCGCCTGCTCGCCGCCCTGATGGTCGCCGTGCACCACTACGCGGGCACGCGCCGGGTCAACCAGCCGGACAACGCGATATGGGACCGCCCGGTCTCCGAGATCATGCCGACGGTGTTCCACTTCGCGACGTACGGCTGGATCGGCGTCGAGATCTTCTTCGTGATCAGCGGCTTCGTGATCTGCATGTCGTGCTGGGGCCGCACCCCTCGACAGTTCTTCGTCTCGCGCGTGATCCGGCTCTACCCGGCGTACTGGTTCGCGATCGTGTTCACGACGGCCGTGCTGGCGGCCCTGCCGGGCGTCTGGGAACGCTTGCGGCCGCGCGACGTCCTGCTCAACCTCACGATGCTCCAGTCCGGTTCGGGCGTGCAGAACGTCGACGGCGTGTACTGGACCCTGTGGGCGGAACTCCGCTTCTACCTGCTCTTCCTGCTGGTGGTGGTCACCGGCCTGACCTATCGCAAGGTCGTCGTCTTCTGCTGTGTGTGGGGTGCCGCCGCGATGCTGGCCCCGGTGGCTTCGTTCCCACTCCTCGATCTGCTCGCCGGCCCCGACGCCGCCTGGTACTTCATCGCCGGCCTCGCGCTCTACCTCATGCACCGCTTCGGTCAGGACCTGCTCCTGTGGGGCATCCTCGCCATGTCGTGGCTCATGGGCCAGCGGGAGCTGGGGCAGCGCATCGACGAGGTCGAGCATGTCTCCAACTGGCGGGGCGCAGTGCTCCTCTACACCGTGTTCCTGCTCGTCATGATCGCCATCGCCCTCGGTCTGACCGACCGCATCCGCTGGAAGTGGCTGGTCACGGCCGGGAGCCTGACCTACCCGCTCTACCTGATGCACTACGCGGCCGGTACGACGCTGATCAACCGCCTGCGGGACACGATGGACGCCCGGCTGCTGGTCGCCTCGCTGCTCGCCTGCTTCCTGGTGCTGAGCTACCTGGTCCACTGCTGCGTGGAACGGCCCCTGGCAGGAGCGCTGAAGAGGGGCCTGGACACCTCGTTCGCCCGGATGCGGAATGCGGGACGCGCCGACCGGGAGTGACACCAGCGGAAGCCGGTCACGCTCGAAAGCCGGCGGGGGCTGGTACGGGGGACCGTGAGTGTCAGGTTCCAGACATGCCGGTTTCTGACAGTAAACAGCCGTTCAAAAACTGGTAGTTGACCTTACAGACTGGGCGGCGCCCGCGGATGCCCCACCGGGCACCCTCGAAAGGAGCCCCCGTGAAAAAGGCCCTCTCCGTGGCGGCGAGCATGGCAGTCGCCGCGACCTGTGCTTTTGGCATGGCGCTTCCCGCGCACGCCGCCGATACGACAGGGACCACGACCGTCGCGAGCCGGTCGCTGCAGTCGGCCGTCGACACCTCGGCCATGGCCCCGCAGACCAAGGCCCTTGTTGACCGGATTCTGGCCAAGCTGCCCGCCGACTGGGAGTCCCGCGTCGATGCGGCCCGTGCCAAGTACGGCCTGAACGAGTCGCAGTGGAGCGAGATCCGCGACAGTGCGATCAACCCCGGCGACTACCAGTGCCAGCGCACCGAACTGACGACGTACGCCAACACCCTCCTCAACGGCGTCCAGGACCCGTTCACCCTCTTGATTCTCCAGCTCTTCGGCGGCTTCGACTTCCCGACCTACGACGCGCTGGTCTTCGGGTCCGAGTCGAAGGCGAACACCTTCGGCGTCAACGGCGAGTACACCCAGAAGCTCACCGCCGAGATGAAGAACCTCAAGCGCTTCTGGGACATCGACTCGGCGGGCATCGAGCTGATTCCCATGCACGGGGCCGACGTCTACTCCAGCCCCGAGCGGCTCGCGCGCACGCTCTCCGTGCTGTACGGCGGGACGGCCGAGGACAACCTCGACCTGGCCGAGCTGTTCATCGAGCTCGTCGACTCGGAACCCGTACTCCAGGGCGGCGCGAACCCGATCTTCACGTTCAACGCCTTCGCCTACAGCGAGGTGGACGATCCGGATCCCCTCGGCATCTCCGACCGGATCATCATGGGTGACGGCATCATCCAGGGCATGACCGAGGTGGGCCTGGGCGACGTCGCGCCTCGGGCCATCGTGGGCCACGAGTTCGGCCACCACGTGCAGTACCAGAACAACCTCTTCGAGAGCGACCTGGCAGGCCCGGAGGCCACCCGCCGTACCGAGCTCATGGCCGACGCGTTCGGGACGTACTACCTGACCCACGCCCGCGGCGAGGCGCTGAACGCCGCCCGGCTCCTCAAGTCCGAGAAGTCGTTCTACCAGGTCGGCGACTGCAGCTTCAGCAGCTCGGGCCACCACGGCACGCCGAACCAGCGCCTTGCCTCGTCCAGTTGGGCGGCGGGCGTGGCCAACGACGCGGCGAACCAGGGGCACGTCCTGCCCGCGCTCAAGCTGGACGAGCTGTTCGAGGCCAAGCTCCCCGACCTGATCAAGGCGGACGCCCGCTGACGACCGCGGTCCCACGGAGGGGCGTTGACCGCCTGAGCGGCTGAAGACCCGCGCGGGGCGGGCCGGATCAGACACCGGCCCGCCCCGCGCGCCCATCGCACGGGTCCGACCGGGGCCGTGGTTCAGAGCCAGTCGCGGCGGCTGGCCTGGACACCGAGCTGGAACCGGGTCTTGGCGCCGAGCATCTCCTGGAGGCGGGCGATGCGCCGGGCGACGGTCCGCTCACTCACTCCCAGCTCACGGGCGATCGACTCGTCGGTCAGCCCGGTGCTGAGGTAACTCAGGAGCTGGCGGCTCTCGTTCATCGGGCTGGCCTCGCTCCCGACGACCTCACCGGCCGGCGGCAGCGGAACGGCCACCCGCCAGTACGACTCGAAGACGCCGATCAACCCGTCCAGCAGCCCCGACGGCTGGACGACGACGCTGTGGTGTCCGGTGCGGTCCGGCGCGGTGACGGACACCACGGCGAAGCGGTCGTCGCAGACGAGGAGGTTCAGCGCGACGTCGGGGAAGACCCGTGCCTGCTCCCCGTGGTCGACACACGTGTGCGCCACCTCCAGCGCCTTGGGGGCCTGGAGGATGTTGGCGCTGTACACCACGCGGTAGGCGATTCCGCGGCCCAGCGCGTTCAACGTTCCGGGCCCGACCTCCGGTACCCGATCGCCCCCGCCCACCGGCCCTATCGACAGTGCGCGCACCTCCGCCAACGCCTCGCTGTGGATCCGCTGTTGAACTGCCTCGGGTCTGCCGGAGGTGTCGACGACCTCGACATAGCTCGAACCCGCGGTGTGGTCGAGCCAGAACCGCGACAGCACCGTCGCGCTCTCGTAGGCGATCCGGGCCTCGCGCGCGCGTCGCTCGGCGACGGCCTCCAGCATCGCGCGAGGCGGCTGGGCGATCAGCCTGTCGTCCGCGCGCGACACCAGACCGATCTCGCCGAGTTCGGTCACCGCGTACTGGATGCTTTCGAGAGGCGACCCGACCAACGTCGGCCGCCCGGTGAGCTCGAGCAAGGTCTGCGGACCCTGTTGCACGAGCACGAGATAGACGGCCTCCGCCGTCGCGGAGAGCCCGAGAGCCTGCAACGGGCGCAGTTCGCGCATGTGTCCCCCCAACCCCGGCGGCGCTGAACGCACCACCGCCACTGACTCCATTCGTACGGTGACTGTCCGATTACAGAAGAGCGCCAGACTAGCAGCACGTGATCATGCGGATGCCGGTGTCCTGTCCGTCATTCCGACCCCGCACCGCCGCCGGTCGCGCCGGCCGAACGCGCTGACTCGAGCCTGGGGGCGGTAGGCATGGAGATGTCGTCTGTATGGTCGGGGGCATGGCCACCGATGACGATGCTCTTCTCGCGGAACAGATGGCCTATTACAGGGCCGGTGCGACCCAGTACGACAGGCCGTATGCGGAACGCGAGGAACTGCGGGAGTTGCTGTCCGCCGCCGATGGGCTCCCGATCGCCGGAGACGTGCTGGAACTGGCTTGCGGAACGGGCCAATGGACCTCGGTGCTCGCAGCGCGGGCGCTGTCGGTGACGGCTGTCGACGCGGCAGCCGAGGTATTGGACATCGCACGGACGCGAGCCACGTCCGACAACGTGCGGTTCGTTCGGGCCGATCTGTTCGAATGGCAGCCGCCGCGAGGCTACGACACGGTGTTCTTCGCCTTCTGGTTGTCCCATGTCCCGCCGGCGCGATTGCCCGACTTCTGGAACTTCGTCGCGGCGGCGCTCGCGCCGGGCGGCAGAGCGATCTTCATCGACGACGGCCCGGCCGGGGCTGCGGAGGAAGAGGTCCTCGCGGATCACCCGGCCCCGGCGGCGATGCGCCGGCTCGACGACGGCAGCCGGTACCGCATCGTGAAGGTGTTCCACGACGCCCGATCCCTCACGGACGACCTCACCGCGCTGGGATGGTCGGTTCGCATCCGGACCGTCGGCGCGAATTTCATCGGGATCGCGGAACCGCCGGCCGCCACGTCGTGATGCGACCGGGCTGATGGCCTTGCGGTGACGTGGGACTCGTGAACCAAGTCGCGTTCACCCACGCTGCGTTCTCTCGCTCGGTGCGCTGTTCACAGGGCAGACCGCCCCGATGATGTTACTCCCAAGTATTTGAGGACGTCGGCTGTGTCCGGATGCTCAGAGCCTCGATGGACCAGTCGAACAGCGGCGCCAGGCTCTCCGGGGGCGGCCAGCCGTTGACCACCGCGAGCAACTGGAGGTAGCGATCTCTGCGAGGGTCGTTGATGTTCTCCAGCCGAATCGCCAGTCGGCGGCGCAACTCGATGTCGTCCGGGTGGTCGAGTACGCGTGCGTAGTGGGCCATGAGTGCCGCGACGATCGGATCGGCCTGGGGCGAGGCCGGATCGATATGGGTGGCCAGGGCCGGGCCGACCAGGTCGCGGACGGTTGCGGCAATGTCGCGGCGTGGGCCCGTCGTATCGCCTCGGGCCTGCTCGGTTGCGTGGTCCTCGGCCATCCGCCGCACTCCGGTGCGGAAATCCGGATCCCGGGACAGCTCGGCCAGCTCCATCCACGCCTGGACCTGCTCGGCATCGGGGTCGATGGGCAACTCGGGGGTCATCGAGCGCATGACGCCCGCGAATGCGGGGGTGGCATCGAGACCGCCGAAGACGGCCTCGAGGAAGTCATCGATCAGACGCCGGCGCTCGTCCTCTGAATGCTGGGCCAGTTGGTGCATGAGTTCCGTCTCCTCGGGGGTGGACCCACGCTCGGCCACCGCTGTCAGCACCGCGCGCCGCAGGCTCAGTACACGGATCTGCACCGCCAGCGCTTCGGCGTGCGCCGCGGCGACCTCGCGAAGTGAGAGCTCCCGGTCCACGACCTTGCGGATCGTGGGAAGATCCAGTCCCAGCTCGCGCAGGGTCCGTACGAGGTCCAGGCGTGCCATGGCATCGGCGTCGTAGCGGCGGTAGCCGGCCGGGCTGCGGTCCGTCGGCGCCACGATTCCGCGATCGGAGTAGAACCGAATGGTTTTGACCGTGAGACCGGTCCGCCGAGCGAGCTCGCCGATCGTGTAGAGCGTGTCGCCGTTCATGCCTCCACCTTTGACTCTCCCCCTACGGGAGACTCAAGCCCTGTGACGGCACCACACGCAAGCAACCGTCCAAGGCCCGCACCGTGACCAAGAGGGTCCCCCGCGGGCCTTTCCTGGCACGCTCGGCCAACTGGCCCCGCAGGACGGGACCTTCAGCCCAACGATCGTAGCCATTCGGCATCCGGCGGTGCGCGGCGTCCGCGACGAGAGTGAGGAGCGTAAGGGCAAGGACCGGACACTCGCGAAGGGATCACTGCCATGGCCGTGGACGAGCACCCGCACCGGAGCCCGGGCATCCATCTGCCGGCCTTCCGCCGCAACCGGACCGCCTCCGCGTCCGCCGCGTCGGCACAGCTCGACACGCACACCGCCGCACAGGCGTACGCCCTCGCATCCCTGCGCATCGTGACCGGTTTCGTCTTCCTGTGGGCGTTCCTGGACAAGGTCTTCGGCCTCGGTTACGCGACCGCGTCCGGCAAGGGCTGGATCGACGGCGGATCGCCGACGAAGGGCTTCCTCAGCTCCGTCGCCGTCGGGCCGATGGAGTCGACGTTCCACTCGTGGGCCGGTCAGACGTGGGCGGACTGGCTGTTCATGCTGGGCCTGCTCGCCATCGGCGTGGCCGTCATGACCGGTGTGGCGCTGCGGCCGGCCGCCGTGGCGGGCACGGCGATGATGGCGCTGATGTGGATGGCCGAGTGGCCACCGGCCAAGCATCTGTCGAACGGAGACCCAAGCATGTCGACGAATCCGTTCGCCGACTACCACCTGATCTACGCCCTCGTCCTGGTCGCCGTGGCGGCAGCGGGCGCGGGCGCCACCTGGGGCCTGGGCCGTCCGTGGGCGCGGCTGCCGATCGTCCGCGACCACACCTGGCTGCGCTGAAGCACCCACAGCGCGACCGCACCAGAGCCCGACCGCCCCACTGCGCGACGGCCCGGCAACACGCGGGCCGTCGCGCCAACCCCCGCCACGGATCTTCGGCTCAGCTGAAGGACTACGGCCTCTGCCTGGCAGAACTCCCTGAACACGACACTGGAAGGTGGAGATCATGTCCCGCACCATCACGGTGGGTCTCGACGGCTCGCCCGAGAGCCGCGCCGCCGCCGAGTGGGCGACCCGCGAGGCGCAACTGCGCGGACTGCCGGTGAAGCTCCTCCAGGTGTGGGAGCCGGTACCGGAACCCATGGCCCTGGCGCAACTGCTGGGCGCCGACACTCACCAGCACTGGACCGAGAGGGTGCTGCGCGAGGCCGCCGAAGAACTCCGGTCGCGTCATCCCGACGTCGAGGTGACCACCGAACACGTCACAGGAAAGCCCGCCGAGGCCCTCGCCCGTGCGGCGCGGGACGCCGAACTGCTCGTCCTCGGCTCGCGCGGCCTGGGCGGGATCCGCGGCTTCCTGGTCGGCTCGGTCGGGCTCGCGGCGGTGGCGTCCACCGAGCGGCCCGTCGTCCTGGTCCGCGCCGACGAGCAGACCACCGGCGAGCAGGCCACCGGCGAGCCCGAGACGGACGAGGCCGGCACGCCGTCCACCGCGGCCGCCGTCCGCCCCGTCGTTCTCGGGCTCGACGTCGCCGGTCCCGACGAGGCGCTGCTCGCGTTCGCCTTCGACGCCGCCGCGCGCCGGAACGTGCCCCTGCGCGTCGTGCACGGCTGGAACCCGCCGCCCTACTACGCCTACGGCATGGGCCTGGAACCCGCGGTCGAGCGGGAGATGGCGAAGGCCGACGCCGCCGCCGTGACCGAGTTGCTGCGCCCCTGGCGGCAGAAGTTCCCCGGTGTGGAGGTCGTCGAGCAGCCCCACTTCGGCAGCCCCTCGCTCCTCCTGATCGAGGCATCCCGCGAGGCCTCATTGGTCGTCGTCGGCCGGCGTATCCGCCGGGCCACCTTCGGCGCCCGCCTCGGCTCCGTGATCCACGCGGTCCTGCACCATGCCGCCGCCCCCGTGGCCGTAGTCGCCCACGACTGACGCTCACCTCGACCGGCGTGGTCACACGCTTCCGGGTGCTTCCGGCACGCGGAGCACGCCCCGGGCGGCAATGGCCGCCCGGAGGCGCGCGGCCGTTTCGGCCGCCTCCTTCGGGGACACGGACAGGACCCCGTTCTCGGTCATCAGGGCGTGGAACTGCTGCTGCTCGTACGGGACGCCGGCCGGCAGGGCGGCGATGTGCCAGTGGAGGTGGGCGTTGCCCCGTTGACTGCCCAGGGAGTAGAGGTACGTCCGCTCGGACCGGCAGACGCTTTCGACGGCCAGGGCGACCTCGCGGACGACCCGCATGAGCCGAAGGTAGGCCGCTTCATCCAGGTCCTGGACGACGTGCTCGATGTGTGCCTTCGGCGCGACGAGCACCTTCCCCGGCACGGTGGGCCACCGGTCGAGAAACGCCACATGGTCCTGGTCCTCGAAGACCGTCTCGTGCCCGTAGTCCGGATCCCCGGCCAGGAACGAGCACACGAAGCACGGCCCGTTTCGCGTGCGGGCCGTGTAGGCCTCAAGGTCCATGGACTGCCGGTCGGTTGACACCTGCACCCCTCTCTGTCGCGATATTCGTTCGCGGTGGATCGCGGTCATGGCTAGCGTCTCGCGCGTGGACTTCACAGATCCCAAGGACGTGGTCCGGCGTGGGTACGACGCTGTGTCCCTGCGCTACGACGAGGTGTACGGCGCCGAGACGAAGTACGACTCACTGCTCGTCGACCTCTGCCGACGGGTGCCGGCCGGTGGGACGGTGCTGGACGTGGGCTGCGGAAGCGGGGTGCCGGTCGCACGCACACTGGCTGCCGCCGGCTGCCGGGTTACCGGAATCGACATCAGCGAGGTGCAGATCCGCCGGGCCCGGGAGCAGGTGCCCCAGGCGGAGTTCATCCGTGCCGATGCCACGGCTGCGTCCTTTGATGCCGCGTCCTTCGATGCCGTCGTCTCCTTCTTCGCCCTGATCCACGTTCCGCTGGCCGAGCAGCCGCCCCTGCTTCGGAATATCGCCGGGTGGCTGCGCCCGGGAGGTTGCTTCGTGGCCACCACGGGACACGACGAGTGGACCGGAACCGAGGAGAACTGGCTCAGGGGTGGTGCTCCGATGTGGTGGAGCCATGCGGATGCCGCCACCAACCGTGAGTGGATCACTCAGGCCGGTCTGGTGATCGAGCAGGAGGAGTTCATCCCGGAGGGCGGTGGGGGACACGCGTTGTTCTGGGCGCACCGCCCCGGCAGTTCAGGGTGGCCGAGGCCGGCTCGGTGAGTGGGTCTGAAGGTGCTCGTGCAGTGCGAGGAGCGATTCGGTGCATCGGTAGCCTGTGTCATCATGACGCGCGCGTGGATTCTGCCGATGTTGTTCGTGCTCTGCGGCTCGGTTCTTGCGACTGAGATGATCTTCCAGGGGCGTTTTGCCGCAGCCGCAGCACTCCTGGTGGTGTTCGTGCTGCTCGCAGGCTTGAACTCGCCTCTGGTCTTCCCACGTTCGATCGGTGCTCTGGAGGCACAGCACCGCAGCGCGGTCGACGGTCGGCCGATCGTCTTCTGGCGGTCGGGCTGTCAGTACTGTCTGCGACTGCGCATCCGGCTGGGCCGTAGCGCGCACCGGATGTATTGGGTCGACATCTGGCGTGACCCGGCTGGAGCGGCAGCGGTGCGAGCGGCCAACGACGGCAATGAGACCGTGCCGACCGTTGTCGTGGCGGGCCGGCCGTACACCAACCCCGATCCTGCATGGGTGCGCGAACAGCTTTCTGCTTCCGCGTGATCAGGCGCGGCAATCTCACGACACGATGGCGACCGGGCACCGGGCCTCGCGCAGCAGGGCCTGTACGGCGTCCGGGCCCATACCGGCGCCGCGTCCCACGACCATCAGTGCGGCGCCCTCGGCGTGGTGGACCAAGGCCTCGGTGGGACTGAGGAGCAGGACGTCCTCGAGTACCGGTACCCCCGGGTCCTTCACCCGCCACGGCCGCAGCGTGTCAGCCAGGAGCTGCACCTCGTGGTCCTCCCAGGTGGCGCGGTCCTCCTCGGGAACGGCGAAGGGCAACTCGGCGGCGCAGGAGGGTAGTTCCCAGGAGTGCACGGCGTGCAGCCGCACATCCCTCACCCGGGCGGCGTCGAATGCGAAGTCGACGGCCTGCTCCATCGGGTGACGGGCGTTCACTCCAAGGGCGACGTGCGAGGGGCGGCGCACCGGGACCGCGAGGGCGGTGAGGTCGTCCGGTACCAGCACCACCGGGCAGGCGGAGGCAGCAACAAGGGCGAGCTGTGCTGGGCCGGCGGTGTCGTCCTCCGCCGTGGACAGGCCCAGCACGAGCATCGCCGCGGTGCTCAGGTCGTCGGGCGGTGAGCCGGACACCACCTCGAGTGGCAGACCGCGCAGCGACGCCTCGCGCGTCGCCCAGTCGACGGCCGTACGACCGCGGCCCGTCCCGTTGGCGCAGGCGATGATGACACGGTTCACGACGAGCCGCCTCTCGGGCACAGGGGCAACTTGGCCTCACGCTTCCTATCGTGCCGCCCCCCTCAGGGCCGGCTTAGGGGCCGAATGGGCCTGGGGGAGTCCTTGCGGCCCATATCCACCGAGTGATCGTGGGAAGACACTGACAGTAACGAGCAGATCGAGCGCCGGAGGTGCGCACCATGCTGTCGCCTGTCATCGTCGGAGTGGACGGATCTGCCGAGAGTCTCGCCGCCGTCGAGTGGGCCGCCCGTGAGGCGGTGCGCCGCGACCGACCGCTGCGACTGGTGCATGCCAGGAACTGGACCCGTAGTCACACGGAGAGCGAATCCGCGAACGCCGCGCAGCGGCATGTGGCGCGTCGCACCTTGCGGCAGGCCGAGGAGCACATCCGTGGCTCGGTACCCGACGTGCGCCTCACCGACGAGCAGGTCGAGGGCCCGGCGACCGCGGCCTTGCTGAAGGCTACCGAGCAGGCCGAACTGCTGGTGCTGGGCTCACGAGGTCTCAGCGGCTTCACGGGAGTCCTCGTCGGCTCGGTCGCCCAAGGGGTGGTTGCCACGGCCCCGCGCCCCGTGGTGCTCGTACGGGCGGGGGAGGAGGCCGAGGACGAGCACTTCCCGGCCGACGACGGCAGCCCGTCCACCCGCACCGGCTTCCGCGACGTGGTGCTCGGCATCGACCTCGCCGATGCCTGCGACGATGTGATCGAGTTCGCGTTCGAGGCGGCCCGCCTGCGGCACGCCCGGCTGCGTGTCGTGTACGCCTGGCAGCCGCCTTCCGCGATCAGCCTCGGCCCTGGGGACATCGGTCTGATCAACGATCCCGCGCAGGCCGAGGAGTGGCGGAACTTCCTGTCCACCCTGCTGAGGGTGTGGCGTGACAAGTACCCCGGCACCGAGGTCCTGGAGACCGTTGTGGAGGGCAAGGCCTCCATCGTGCTGGTGCGGGCCGCTTCCGCGGCGAGCCTCCTCGTCGTCGGCCGCCGCCTGTCCGAGCGGCCGACAGTTCCGCGCATCGGCCCCGTCACCCATGCCGCCGTCCATCACGTCCGTTGCCCGCTGGCCGTCGTACCCCACGAGTGAGAACAGGCAGTAGCCGATCACGATCGGCGTCCTGCCGGCCACTCTGGAAGGCGCCCGCCCGGCCCTTCCCGGCGCGCTTTGGCGTCCCACCGTCACACTGTTACTGTGCGTACCCGTGATAGGAGCCAACAGCGCAGACGCCGCTGAGGAGTTGTACGACCGCATCGAATCCGCCGCAGCGGGGACGCCGTACCGGATGTGCCGTACGGAACGGGGATTCGACCTGACTGTGGACGTCGACGTCCCGCAGTGGCAGGCGCTGCTGACCCGCCGTCGGATCACCCAGGTGCACACCTACCGCGTCGCGCTGCGGCCGGAGAAGAAGGTCTTCACGCTGACGGATGTCGTCCGCACCGTCGAGTACGAGGCGGGCCTGGGCGGGGTGCGGCTGGGAAAGACGGTGTCCGTCGGTCGGAGCGTGTACGTCACCTCGCACCGGACCTTGGACGGCTCCGACCCCGACTCCCAGCAGTACACCTTCTCGTCCGCCGAGGGACACCGGCTGATCCGGGGTGCGGCCGGGAAGCTGGGCTGGCGGGAGGCGCAGCCCGCCAGCGTGAAGATCGCCGCAGGTGCCGCAATCCTCGGCGGACTCGGCGCCATCGCCGCGTTGATCGCCGTCGCCGTCGTCAAGTGGCTCTGACCGGCCGACGGGCCGCCAGGCCCCGCGGGCGACGCCACCGACCAGCCGGATAGCAAGACGCTTTCGACCAGCCGAGTAGCAAATGGCGGCCGCACACCTGCCGCCCCCGGAATCCCGGCTTTCCTCTGCAAGCCGGTCGTACCTCCTCCGGCACTCCGCCCTCGGGGCCCTGCCCTGCACCCTCGACACCCACGACCGGCGCCGTCACGACGTCGACGCGCTCCGTGACCACGGGTGGCCTCCAGAGGCCTTGCCGTCCCCTCGTCGTCTACAGTGCGGTAGACCGTCTACGAGAAAGGGCACCGGAGAACGGAGGAGCATGCGCCGCAAGATCCTGATCGTCGAAGACGACCACGCCCTGCGTGACGTCCTGCGCCGCAGCCTGTCCGACGAGGACTTCGACCCCGTCTGCGCCGCCGACGGCGCCATGGCCCTGCGTCTGGTCTCGGAGGACGTCTCCGCCGCCGTCCTCGACATCGGGCTGCCCGACGCGGACGGCCGGGACGTGTGCCAGGCGATGCGCGCCAACGGGTTCCGTGCCCCGATCGTCTTCCTCACCGCCCGGCACCAGCTCACCGACCGGCTGGCCGGGTTCTCCGCCGGAGGCGACGACTACCTGCCCAAACCGTTCCACCTCGCCGAGCTCGTCGCCCGGCTGCGAGCGGCGCTCAAGCGTGCCGGGCCGCCGCCCGCCGCCACGGCCGGAGAGCTGGTCCTGGACGCGGTCGAGCACAGCGTGACCGTGCACGGCGCCGACGTCGCCATGTCCCCGACCGAGTTCCGCCTGCTGGCCGCCCTGGCCGCCGCGGGCGGAAGCATCGTCCGCCGTCGTGACCTGGTCCGGGCGGCCTGGCCGGCGGGCGCACAGGTCAGCGACAACACCCTGGACCAGTACCTGACCCGGTTGCGGCGCAAGCTGCGGACGGCAGGCAGCGGCCTGACCATCGGAACGGCCCGCGGGATCGGACACCGGCTGTCATGACACGGCTGCTGCACCGTCTGGCTCCGCGCACGCTGCGCGGCCGGCTCTCGCTCGTGGCCCTGACCACCGCCGCGCTCCTGATGACCGTCCTGACCGTGGCCTTCAACGCGGCGACGAGCCGGCACCTGCAGCACCAAGTGGACGACGAGCTGCGGACCCGGGCCGCCGCCGTCGCCACGACCGTCGACACCAGCGGCCCCCGGGTACGCGTCGTGGAAACCGCCAACGACCAACTGCTCGACACGAACGTCTGGATCTACGCCGGAACACGGCTGCTCGAACAGCCGCCCGCGACCACGGCCCACAGCACCCTGACCAGAGCCGCCGTACACCTCGCCGCCGTGGGAAGGCGCGCCTGCGAGACCGTCGCCGCCGAGAACGTCCGGCTGTGCTCCCAGCCCGTACCCGGCCGCCACGCCGCCGCCATGGTGGTCACCGCGCTGAACCTCGCCCCCTACCGGAGTTCGGCCGACACCCTGCTGCTGGCGTCACTGACCCTGGACGCCCTCATGCTGGCGTGCACCTACGCGCTGACACGCCTGGCCGTCGGCAGAGCGCTGCGTCCGGTGCGCACGATGACCGACCAGGCCACCCAGTGGAGCGCCGTCGCCTCCGACGACCGCTTCGGCGTCATGGAACGGCCCGCCGAGCTCGCCCGGCTCGGTGCCTCGCTGGACGCGCTGCTGGACCGCATACGCGCGGTGCTGCGCCACGAGCGACAGCTCACCGCTGAGCTGTCCCACGAACTGCGCACCCCGCTGAGCCGCATCATCATCGAGCTCGACTGGTGGCGGTCCCGGCCACGCTCGGCCGCCGAGACCCGAGCCACCCATGAGGTGATAGACGAGGCTGCGCAGTCCATGCGCACCATCTGCGACACCCTGCTGAACGAGGCCCGCGAAAACGCCGTGCATCCCTCGGAGGTCCCCGGCACCGTGGAGGTCGTGCCCGTTCTGCGCGGCCTGATCCAGCACCTCGCAGCGCCGGCAGGCGTGAGGGCCACCGTCGAGGCGGCTGATCCGGACCTCAAGGCGGGGATCGCGCCCGCCCTGCTGGAGCGGATCGTCAGTCCGCTGCTGGCCAATGCCGCTCGGTACGCGCACGCCGGCGTAACCGTCGTCGTGCGCCGCGGACCCGCGGCCGTACGCATCGACGTCGTCGACGACGGCCCCGGCGTACCCGTGGCCTTCGCGGCCGAGCTCTTCCAGCCCGGACGGCGCGCCGACCGTGCCGACGGACACGACGGCGCGGGACTGGGACTGCCGCTGGCCCGGCGCCTCGCCCGTGCCGTCGGCGGTGAGGTGTCCCACGATCCCGAATACGCGCCCGGGGCGCGGTTCACCGTCAGCGTGCCGGCCGGCTGACCGCTTCCGCCTCGGTCGCCGAGGCGGTGGTCCTGCGCTCGCGCACCTGGGCGTAGGCCATCAGGCCGAACAGGATCGCCAGCAGCACCGCCGACGAACCCGCCGTGCCCAGGTCCAGGCCGCCCTTGGCGACCGGCTTGGTGAGGAAGTCCCCAGCGGTCGCGCCCAGCGGGCGGGTGAGGACGAACGCGATCCAGAACAGAAGCACGTTCGGCACCACGGGCACCTTCATCAGCGCCACCAGGACGGCCAGGGCACCGGTGACGAGCAGCGCGCCACCGGCGTAGCCGAGTCCGGAGCTGTCCGAGAGGAAGTCGCCCATCGAGGTGCCGAGCGTGTTGGAGACGAGGATCGCCGACCAGAACAACGCCTCACCGCGAAAGGTGACGATGTCGCGGATCTGGAACGTCATCCCGGACAGCTTCCAGACGGCGAAGATGACCAGCAGGATCGAGATGAGGATCGCGGCGCCCGCCGGGTATCCGAGCCCGAGACCCTGCGGCCCCCAGCCGAGCGACGTGGCACCGTCCGAAAGGTACTTCGCGCTGGCGTCGCGGTTCATGAAGTCGGACATCGTGGTGCCGGCCATGCTGGTCGACAGGATCACGGTCCAGTAGAAGAACGGGTTGTAGCGGCGTGATCCCAGCTGGACGACCAGGGTTACCACGAAGACCAGGAACAGGGCGATCGTGGTGAGGAAGTAGCCCAGCTTCAGGGTCTGCGCGAAGAGGTCCCCGGCCGTCTCTCCCAGGGTGGTCGCCGCGATCTTCATGATCCAGAACGCGAGGGTGACCTCGGGCAGTTTCTTCATCACCGACTTCGCCGTACCGGCCGCCGGGCGGTGCGTGCCCGCGACGTCGAGGTCGGTGAGGACTTCGGGTCGCTCCATGGTCCCACGCTCCTGTCGGTCCAACAGAGGGGCGCCCGTGCCGCAGGGACGAGCGCCTTGTCAGGGTGAGCCGACCGCGAGGAAACGACCGGCGCCCCCACAATGGCAGGAACATCCTGAAAACAACCTGAACACCCCGCTATGTCGCTTTCAGGCGGTCATCTGTCGCTCATTCCGCTCCGGCTCGATCACGTCCCCGCGCGTCGCCGACAGGTGGACCACCAGACCGAGGATGACCAACAGGAAGAGCGCACTGGTCACGACGGTGCCGAGTCCGAGACCGCCGTCCGCGCTCGGCTGGGAGAGGTAGTCGCCGATCGAGGCACCCAGCGGACGGGTCAGGATGTAAGCGATCCAGAAACTCCACACGGCGTTCAGGCCGAGCGCGAAGTGGGCCACGGCGACCGCGGCGATCGCGAGGGCGAACAGCGTGGCGGAGAGCCAGTAGCCGAGGTCCATCCGCTCCGAGACGAGGTCGCCGGCGGAGGTGCCGAGGGCGAAGGTGAAGAGCACGGCCAGCCAGTAGAAGGACTCACGGCTCAGGGTGTCGACGTGGTGGATGGACAGGGTCCGCTCACGTCGGTACCAGACGGCGAACACGACCGCGAGCGCGACGGCGAACACCGCGGTGCTCGTCTCGAGCGGCACTCCCATGTTGTCGGTGAGGTTGTCGCTTATCAGCGTGCCGACGACGCTGATCAGGGCCACGGCGAGCCAGTACACGCCCGCGCGGTAGGCGCGGGTGCGGAACTGCACCACCAGCACCACGGCCAGCAGGGCGCTCATCAGAACCGACACACCGGTCAGACCGAGGCCGGCCTTCTCGTTCAGCAGGTCCGCCGCGGTCTCGCCGACCGTCGTGCACAGCACCTTGATGATCCAGAAGTAGACGGTGACTTCGGGCACCTTGTTCCAGCGCATCCGGTGGCCGAGGCCGACCGCCGGTGCCGCAGTGGTTTCGGAGGCTTCGTAGGGCATGAGGCCAGACCGTGCCACCGAGTCCCTGAACGCTTCCTTTACGGGCCGTGCCGGGGCTTTCGGCCGTGGCCTTGTTCACAACCGGGGCGCGAGTGCCGAGGCGGTCGCGGTTGCCGAGGCCTCACCGCCGGCCAGGCACGGACTCGCTATTGAGCGTCCTCGTCGCCGGACCCCAACGATCCTGCCGTGTGGCCGAATCGGCGCAGGCAGCGGACCGCGAGGTCGGCGGGCGAGCCGGGTCCCTCGATTCCGGCCTCCGTGCCCGCCCATGTCTCCAGGGCGATCCGGATCGCGTCGGTGGCGGCGGCCGCGGTGAGCCGTACGTCCAAGTCCTCGGCATGCCCGCCCGAGAGCCGGGCGATCACCGGGACGAGCCGCTCCTCGGATTCCTGGTTGACCCGGTACCAGACCGCCCGCAGCGCGGGGTCCTCGGCCGCGGCCCGCAGGAGCCCGCGCGTGCGCAGCATCGACCGGGCGGCCTCCTCGTCCGGCGGGAGCAGCACCTGCTCGACGGCGGACTTCAGCGCCCGGGGGAGTGGCGTCCCCGGCTCCGTGGCCTCCAGGAGCGCCCGCCAGCGGTCGCCGCCGATCGCGAGCAGCGGGGTCACGGCGTCCTCCTTGGAGCGGAAATACCGGTAGAAGGTCCGCAGCGCGATCCCCGCGCGCCGAGCGATCTCCTCGGCAGTGGTGCCCTGCGGGCCTCGCGTGGCGAACAGCTCCATCGCCGCGTGCGCGATCTCGAGCTGCGTGGCGGCCTTGCGGCGCTCGGTCAAGGAGGGGGAGGCATGAGTGCTCACCGCACAAGGATACGGCCCACGGCATGTTTTTGGCATGTATTGACGTGGTGGCAAAACGTGCCACCCAGGCGTAACGTGTAGGTCGATCGAGGACGCCGAAGGCGAGAGAGAGCCGGCGTCACAGGGCCCTGGACGGACACCCGCGGGGCCGGTTTGGAGAACAGATGAACCGCTACGAAGGCCGTCGAGTCCTGATCACCGGTGGTGGCTCGGGCATCGGCCAGGCCACGGTGCTGCGCATCCTCGCGGAGGGCGGCTCCGTCGTGGCCGCGGACGTCAGCGAGCGGGGTCTGAAGGACACCGCCGAGAAGGCCGGCGCCCACGCGGACCGCCTCACGACGCTCGTCATCGACATATCCGACGAGGCCTCGGTGCGCGCCGGGGTCGCCGCCGCCGTCACCGCGCTCGGCGGTCTGGACGTGCTGGTCAACGCGGCCGGGATCCTGCGCTCCTCGCACACCCACGAGACGAGCCTCGAGGACTTCACCCGCATCCTCCAGGTCAACCTCGTCGGCACCTTCCTCATGATCCGCGAGTCCATCCCGGCGCTGCTGGAGGGCCGGGGTGCGGCGGTCGTCAACTTCAGTTCGACCTCCGCGATGTTCGCGCACCCCTACATGGCCGCGTATGCGGCGAGCAAGGGCGGCATCCAGTCCATGACGCACGCGCTGGCCAGCGAGTACGCGAAGCAGGGCATCCGCTTCACCGCCGTCCAGCCCGGTTCCATCTCCTCCGGCATGACCGACGGCAGCGGCGCCAGCAAGCAGAGCGCGGGACCGGGGCTGCCCGAGGATGCCGACATGAGCCTGTTCATGAAGCTTTCCCCTGCGCTCGGTCAAGGTTTCGCCGGTCCGGAGACGGTGGCGTCCGTGGTCGCGATGCTCGGTTCCGACGACGGCAGCTTCATCACCGGCGCCGAGGTCCGCATCGACGGCGGCACCCACTTCTGAGACAGGCCCGGCGGCGGCTCGGGCCGCGACTGAGGACGTACGGTCGCGGCACCCGAGGACGGCGCCGTCCGCCGCCGATCTCACGGAGGCCGCGGCGCCTTCCGCCGCGGCCCCTTTCACCGCCGCCCACACCGCATGGATGACAACGACGAAGGAGCGCACCATGAACGACCTGACCGGCAAGAGCGTGATCATCACCGGCGGAGCCCGCGGCCTCGGGGCCGAGGCGGCCCGTCAGGCGATCGCGGCCGGAGCCAATGTGGTGATCACCGATGTGCTGGACGACGAAGGCAAGGCGACCGCCGCGGAACTCGGCGCCAACGCCCGCTTCCTGCACCACGACGTCACCTCTGAGGAGGACTGGCAGCGGGTCGCCGACTTCACGGCCGCCGAGTTCGGCGGGATACACGGCCTCGTCAACAACGCCGGAATCTCGACCGGCCAGCTTCTCGAGGCCGAGTCCGTGGAGCACTTCCGCAAGGTGCTCGACATCAACCTCACCGGTGTCTTCATCGGCATGAAGACCGTGATCCCCGCGATGAAGGAGAGCGGTAGCGGCTCGATCGTCAACATCTCCTCCGCCGCGGGTCTGATGGGCCTCGCGCTGACAGCCGGTTACGGCGCCTCCAAGTGGGGCGTGCGGGGACTGACGAAGATCGGCGCGGTGGAACTCGGCACGGCCCGAATCCGGGTGAACTCGGTGCACCCCGGCATGACCTACACCCCGATGACCGCATCCGTCGGCATCGAGCTGGGTGAGGGCAAGTACCCGAACACGCCCATGGGCCGGGTCGGCGAGCCGTCCGAGATCGCGGGCGCCGTGGTGTTCCTCCTCTCGGACGCCGCGTCCTACGTCACGGGCGCGGAGCTGGCGGTGGACGGCGGCTGGACCACCGGACCGACCGTCAAGTACGTCATGGGGCAGTGAGGACCACTGCCGGCTGGACGTACCACTCCATGGTGCGGCCGCCGCCCGTAGCGCGGGAGCTCCGTCACCCCGGTTCGACGGGCAGCCACAGTTCGCAGGTCGCCATGCTGAAATCGTCCGCGCGCTCCAGGACCGTGACGATCGAGGGACCTGGCCGCAGACGCCACGGGTTGGACGGAAACCAGTCGGTCGCGGTCGCGGCCCAGGTCGTCTGGAGCGTCTGCGGATAGGGTCCGGAGCTGCGGAAGACCGCCCACATGCCGGCCGGTACCTCGATGGCGTCGAGATCGTCGGGGGCCGGCGTGTCCCGGGAGACGGCGACCCCGTGCAGGTAGGTCAGTTCGCTGCCCTCCGCGCTGTCGGGGGCGAGGTCGTCGCAGACTTGGAGCAGGCCCCCCGGTTCGGTCTCGCTGAGGGCCTTCAGCCGGAGATGCTCCTGCGGCGGCAGTGCGGTGATGTGCTGCTGGATGTGCGGGTTGACGCCCTGGTGGATGAGCGGAACGCGGGCGGCGTGTCCGACCAGCCGGAACGCGGGGTGGTCGACGAGTCGGGTGTCCATGGGGATGGTCCCTTCGACGGTCAGGCGGAACCTGAGTTGCGGTTGAGTGCGCAGGGGGCCTCCTTCGCGGCGCACGTCACGGGGGGCGGCGCCGTGGACCGCCCGGAACGCACGTCCGAACGCCTCGGTCGAGCCGTATCCGTGCCGGACGGCGATGCTCAGCAGATCGTCCTCGCCCCGGACGACGTCGGCGGCGGCGACGGTCATACGGCGCCGGCGCACGTACTCCGACAGCGGCATGCCGGCCAACGACGAGAACATCCGGCGCAGGTGGTACTCGGTCGTGCCGAGTGTCCTGGCCAGCCCGTCCACGTCGAGCTCCTCGGCGAGGTGCTCCTCCACAAGATCGACAAGCTGGTTCAGTGCCGAGATCACGAGGCCTCCTTTCGACGTCAACCCTGGCAGAGGCACTCCGGCCGCACCCGACCGCTGCGATCCGATCCGATCAGGCGCCCGGACGGGAGCGGAGCTGACGCACGCTCATGCCGCCGGGCGAGCGCGGCCGTCCCGGGCACGTCACAGTTTCGGGTCCTCGGACGTCACATGGGTGGGCTCCGGCCCGTCGGACAACCGAGGCACCTGTGGGGAGAGTGTGACCCGATGCACGAACACGATTGGCTGGCCGCGCGATTCGAGACCGACCGCCCCCGCCTGCGCGCGGTGGCGTACCGGATGCTCGGCTCGTCGGCCGAGGCGGACGACGCCGTCCAGGAGACCTGGCTCCGGGCCAGCCGTTCGGACGCCGCCACGGTGGAGAACATGAGCGGCTGGCTGACCACGATCGTGGCCCGCGTGTCGCTGAACATGCTCCAGTCCCGCAAGTCGCGCCGCGAGGAACTGGTGGACGCCCCCGACACCGGCGGCTCGCCGCGCCTGGACACGCCGGTCGACCCGGAACGGGAGGCGCTGCTCGCCGAGTCGGTCGGCACCGCCATGCTCCTCATCCTCGACACGCTCACGCCCGCCGAGCGGCTGGCGTTCGTGCTGCACGACATGTTCGCGGTGCCCTTCGAGGAGATCGCGCCGATCGTGGACCGTACTCCGGCCGCTGCCCGCCAACTGGCCAGCCGGGCCCGCCGCCGCTTCCAGCGGCAGGGCGTCGACCCGGACGCAACGGGCGCGGGCCCGAAGGCCGAGCCGGCACAGAACGGGAGCGCCGACACCCACCAGGCCGGCAAGGCCGATCTCATCCGCGCTTTCCTCACCGCTTCCCGCGAGGGCGACTTCGAGGCGCTGCTGGCCATGCTCGCCCCGGACATCGCGCTCCGCTCCGACCGGGCGGTCGTGCGGATGGGCGCGGCCACAGGGAGGCACGCGGCAGCGGAGATCCGCGGATCCGACGCCGTCGCCCGCGCCTTCGCCAAGCTCTCCTGGGACCCGGTGCCCGCCCTCGTCGACGGCTCCGCCGCACTGGCCTACGCCCCGGACGGCGTGCCGCGAGCCGTGTACTGCTTCGGCGTCGCCGACGGCCTGATCACCGGCATCGACGTGCGGGCCGACCTCACCGGCCTCGACATCGTCTTGTGCTGAACCGCCGCGGCACGTCTCCCGGCCGCGGGAAGGGGGCGGTCCACAGCGGCCCGCCCCCGAGGCGGGTCAGCCGCTCGGGTGCCGCCGCGGACAGGTGCCGGGCGGCCGTGCGGGAGTTCGCCGCCGACGGCGCCGTCCGGGCCATGGCGGACGGCCCGTCACATCCGGCAGCCGCGGCCTGTCATACGGACTGAGCCTGAATTCCTTCCCCTGCGAGTAGGAGACACCTCATGTCCACACCCAGCGCCGTGCCGGCGGCCGGGGACTCACGGCGGTGGATGGTCCTCGCCGTCATCTGCACCGCCTACCTCATGCTGACCCTCGACGCCACGGTGATGAACCTCGCGCTGCCGTCGGCGCAGACCTCGCTGCACTTCTCGGACGCGGACAAGCAGTGGGTCGTGACGGCGTACGCGCTGAGCTACGGCAGCCTGCTGCTGTTCAGCGGCCGACTGGCCGACCTCATCGGGCGCAAGGAGACGTTCATCGCCGGCCTGGCCGGCTTCGCGGCCGCCTCCGCGGTCGGCGGCGCCGCCAACAGCTTCGGCATGCTGGTGGCCGCCCGCGCCTGCCAGGGCATCTTCGCCGCGCTGCTGGCGCCCACCACCCTGTCGCTGCTGGCCACCACGTTCACCGACCCCAAGGAGCGCGGCAAGGCGTTCGGCGTCTTCAGCGCGGTCGCGGCCAGCGGCGGCGGCCTGGGCCTGCTCATCGGCGGCGCGCTGACCTCCGCCCTGAACTGGCGTTGGTGCATGTACGTCAACCTGGTCTTCGCCGCCTTCTCGCTGATCGTCGGCTCCTCGCTGCTCACCCGGCAGCCGCGCACGGGCGCCCGGATGGACGTCCCCGGCGTCGTCGTGGTGTCCGGCGGCATGCTCTGCCTGGTCTACGGGTTCTCCAACGCGGCGACGCACAGCTGGCACACCCCCTCGACCTGGGGCTTCCTCGTGGCCGGCGGTGTGCTGGTGGTCCTGTTCTCCTTCTGGCAGCGCCGCGCCCAGCATCCGCTGCTGCCCCCGCGGGTGGTGCTCGACCGCAACCGCGGCGGCTCCTACCTCGCCGCACTGGTCATCGGCGCCGGCATGTTCGGCGTGCTGCTGTTCCTCATCTACTACATGCAGACCGACCTGGGATACTCGGCGATCAAGTCGGGTCTCGCCCTGCTGCCGATGGTGGCCGTCACGGCCGTGGCGAGCACCGTGGGCAACATCCGGCTGATGCCGCTCTTCGGCCCGCGGCCGCTGGTCTCCGCGGGGATGTTGATCAACGCCGGCGGTATGGCCTGGCTGACCCGGATCGGGCCGGACTCCCACTACGCCTCGACGCTCCTCGGGCCGATCATGGTGATCGGGCTCGGCATGGGCATGATCTTCGCCGCCGTGCTGCGCACCGGCACCTCCGGGGTACTGCCGCAGGACGCGGGCATCGCCTCGGCCGCCATCAACACCGGCCAGCAACTCGGCGGCGCCATCGGCACCGCGCTGCTCAACACGATCGCGGCCGGCGCCACCACCGACTACCTGACCGGCCACGCCCAGGGGAAGCCGGGGCCGGCGCTGCTCCACCTGGCGACGATCCACGGCTACACCCGGGTGTTCTGGTGGTGCGCCGGCATCTTCGCCTTGGGCGCCGTCGTCAGCGGCGCGTTGCTGCGCAGCGGCCCGCTGCCGGTCCCCGGAGCGCCCAGTCCCAAGCCGACCACCGAGCCGGAGAAGGTGCGCTTCTGACGTTCCCCGGCGGGCACCCCTGACGCACGCCCCGACGCGCCTTCCGGGCGCGGCGCCGGCGGAACAACCGATGGGGAGGGCCGGGTTGCCCGGCCCTCCCCATCGGTGCCGATCTCTGAAGCAGGATTACGTCTCCCAGGAGACTTCACACTCCTGGTGCCGGTCGCACGGCGATTCCGTTCCGCTCGAGCAGCGCCGCCGTGACTCCGTCTCCGGGCACCAACTCCGCGGCGAACGACCCGCTGTAGACCGCACCGCGTCCGCACGAGGGACTGCGCGGCATCAACAGTGCCTCGGTGCAGCCTGCGTTCCGCGCCGCCACGAGGGCGCGTCGTGCTCCGTCGACGAATTCCGCCGTCACGTCTCGTCCGGTGTCGTCGACGACCCGAGCCGTCCCGTCGAGCACGTCGTGCCCGTCGCCGCCCACCAGTTCCGCAGGCCGCCGCGGGGTCACGAGCCCGCCCGCGACCTCCGGGCAGAAGGAGACGACTTCGCGGCCGGCCACTGCCTCCTCGACCTCCGAGGACATCTTGTGACGCCCGTCGAACCGGCACGGCACCCCGCGCAGACACGAGCTGACCAGGATTGCTTCCACGCCGCCAGGCTAACCGCGGCGGCAAGCTCGTGCGGTAGCGGCTGATGCGCCGGACCGTGCGGCTCTCGCCGGAGCCGCTCAATGGGCCCACATCCTTCGACCGGGCGCGCCCCACCTGCGCGGGTGGGGTGCGGCGGATGCCGAGGACGATAACCAACCGACTCAGCAGTCGCGGAACTCCGGTGACTGGTTGAGGATCTGCGCGGTCAGCGAGGTGAAGCGGGTGTGGGTCTCGCCGCCGCGCGCCTCGGGGTGGAAGGCCGCGACGCGGTGGCAGTTCTGGAAGGCGAGGGCGATGCCGAAGTGGCGTTCCAGGCTGCCGCGGATGGCGTCGCTGGACAGGGCGCGCAGCAGTTGGCCGCGTTCCTTCTCGGACGGCGGAGGGGTCTGGTTGTCGGCGAACTCCGCCGTGCCGGAGCGCAGTTCGGCGGACAGGCGGGCGATGAGGTCGTAGGCGTACGGCAGGGACGTGCGGACCGTTTCCACGAAGTCCTCCTCCCGTACCGCGCCGTTCTCGGCTTCGGCGATCAGCTGCGGGGAGACGTCAAGTGACATGAAAGGCCGTCCTGTTCGTGTGGGGTGGGGATCAGGCGAGGGCGGTCAGTGCCGCGGGGCCGTGCTGGAAGGCCGGGTCGACCTGGGTGGCGAGGTCCTGACCGGTGGCCTCGTTGGCCCAGGCGGTGGCGTTGCGCAGGTGGAACCGGACGGCGTGCCTCTGGAAGGCCGCCCAGTCCTTGGGGCGGGCGTCCACGGCCGCGCGCAACTGCTCCAGGGTGTGGGCGTTGTGCGGCTCCAGCTCGCCGTGGCCGCGGCCCTGTTCCTGGGCGCGTACGTAGGAGGACTGCTCGCAGTGGGCGAGTAGGTCGTCGCCGACGTGCTCCTTGAGGAAGAGCAGGTCGTCCTCGCCGGTCACCTTGTTGCCGACGACGGCGACCGGGATGTCGAACTCGGCCGCGTGGTCGCGGTACTGGCGGTAGACGGAGACACTCTTCCGGGTCGGCTCCACGACCAGGAAGGTCATGTCGAAGCGGGTGAACAGGCCGGAGGCGAAGGCGTCGGCGCCGGCGGTCATGTCGACGACGACGTACTCGCCGGGGCCGTCGACGAGGTGGTTGAGGTACAACTCGACCGCGCCGAGCTTGGAGTGGTAGCAGGCCACTCCGAGGTCGTTTTCGTCGAAGGCGCCGGTGACCATGAGCGGGACACCGTCGACCTCCTGGACGTGGTGGCTGTGGACCATGTCGTCGCCGAGCAGCCGCAGCAGCCGGGAGCCGCTTCCGGGTGGGGTCGTCTTGACCATGGCGTCGCGGGACGGGATCCGCGGGTTGCCGCCCCGCAGAAAGTCCTTGATCTCACCGGTGCGCGCGCTGAGCGGCGGCGCGGTGAGGGGCTCGTCCTCGTCGAGGCCGAGGGCGTACGCCAGGTGCTGGTTGATGTCGCCGTCGATTGCGACGACCGGGGCGCCCGAGCGCGCCAGGTGACGGGAGAAGAGGGCCGACAGGGTGGTCTTGCCGCTGCCGCCCTTGCCGACGAAGGCAACGCGCATGGCTAGCCACCCCTATTGAAAATGGATGTCATGAGCATAGATTGCTGGCGCGGCGAGGTGGTGTCAAATCACTCGCGCCCAACTCGATTGCTTGCCTGGGGGGTTGGGTCAACCGTGAACTCGAACGAGTGATCTCGCTGTGCCCTGTATGGAGGAGGCGCGAAGGCGAACGATGCGACATGCGGCCGTCGCACTGGCACCGACATCCGCCGCGGGGGCGATCAGTGCTCCTGGGCCGTCGGGCGCACCATGATCTCGTTGATCGCGGCGTGCGCGGGCTGAGTGATCATGAACGTGATGGCGCGGGCGATGTCCTCGGCACGCAGCCAGGCATCCTCCGGCAGGTCACGAGCGGCTGGGCGCCCGCCGCCGGTCGCCATCTCGGTCATGGTCAGGCCCGGTTCGACCAGCCCCACCCGTACGCCCCGTCCGGTCACTTCCTGGCGCATGGCCTCGCTGAACGCGCACACCGCGTGCTTCGTCGCCGAGTACACGGCGTTGTTCCTTCGTGCCACCCTGCCCGCGACCGAGCTGACGTTCACGAGATCGGCGGTCCCGCGCGGACCGTCCGCCGCCGCCCGCAGCAGATGCGGCAGCGCCGACCGTGACATCTGCAGAACGGCGTTGAGGTTGAGGTCGACCATCCGGTGCCACTTTGCCGGGTCACCCTCCTCGACGGGACCCATGGCCACGTAGCCGGCGTTGTTCACCAGCACGTCCAGGCGTGCGAAGCGACCGACGGCGTCTTCGACGGCCTGACGTGCCTGTGCCGGATCGCCCAGGTCGGCGGTGAGAACGGCGCACGAGCCGCCCTGGTCACGGATGCTTGTGGCCAGTTCCTCCAGCCTTCCCGTACGCCGGGCGACGACCGCCACAGCCGCGCCCTGTCGGGCCAGTTGCCAGGCGGTCGCCGCACCGATGCCGCTGGACGCACCGGTCACCAGAGCCGCGCATCCCGACAACGGCGCTTCGGCGTCGGCGCCCGGCAACGTGTCGCTCTGATCCGCAGCCCTCACAGGTCCGCCCTTAGGATCCCTCACGCTCATCACCGCCCTTCCCGGATCGCATCCACCGGCGCATGCCACCGTGGCCGGCGATGTGCTGCCTCCTCTCGCAGCTTGCATCAGGTGGTTCGAGACCGCCTCCCGCCGCAGAGGTCGGGTGAGGGCGATCGACGTCCTGGCTCCGGGTGCGGTCGGTTGTGGCTGGTCGGTCACTGAATGTAACCTTCGGTGCGCCCCTCGGACAGTGCCGCCTTGCGCAGGTGTTCGGCGAGCGCCGCGGCGGCCGACGACGAGGCGCGGTCCTTGACGCCCCAGGCCAGCAGATGGTGGCGGCGGGCCCAGGGATCCTGCAGTTCGCACACGGTGAGTGGCCGGCCGGGGTCGATGGCGCGGCGCGGTACGACGGCGAGCCCTACGCCTGCGGCAGCCAGCGCGACGAGGACGCCGAGGTCGGCGACGGTGGTGCGGTAGCGCGCCACCGGGGCGTTCGGTCCGAGGTGCTTCTCGATCCAGCGGCGCAGCGAGGAGCCGGCGTCGAGCCCGACGAGCGGGTGCTCGGCGACCTCGCTGTAGGTCAGCGAGGCCCGGCCGTCGATGATTCCTCCGGCCTGGCCGATCACCACGAGGGAGTCGTCGCCGAGCGGCTCCATGCGCAGGCCGCAGTCGCGTGCCTCGTCGTCGACGACGACCCCCAGGTCCGCCTCGCCGTCGGCGAGCATGCGCACGGTTTGCGGAGTGCGGCTCTCGCACACCGTGACGTCGACGTCCGGGTGCGCGCGGAGGAACGAGACCAGGGCCTGGGGAACGAGCCGATGCATCGCGGATCCGCCCGCCAACAGGGCCAGCGGAGCGGTCGGCGACCGGGTGTTGCTGGCGACGGCGCTTTCGAGCCGCGCGGTCTGGTCCAGGACGTCGCGTGCGTGGCGTGCCAGCGTCGTCCCCGCCGGCGTGGGCCGTACGCCCCGTCGCCCGCGGATCAGCAAGGCCACGCCGGCGTGGTGCTCCAGCGAGCGCACCCTGGTGCTGGCCGAAGGAAGGCTCAGGTGCATCCGTTCGGCGCCTGCCGTGATCGACCCCTCCGTCACGATGTGGAGAAAAAGCCGCAGGTCGTCCAGGTCATAGCGCACCGTCCCACCCTAAGGGTCAGCCTTAGGGTCAGCCTAAGGCCCAGGCTTAGGCCGGCTGCGCCGATTGCGCATTGTGGACGCACCGGTCGCGCGGCGATGCTCGGCGGGTGTCGGAGTTGTTTCCTGTCCTGCTTGCCGGTGTCGCCGCGGGAGTGCTGAACGCCATGGGTGGTGGGGGCACGTTCGTGGCGCTGCCCGCTCTGGTGGCGCTCGGCCTGCCGCCCGTGACGGCGAACGCGTTGTCGCGAGTCGCCCTCGTACCGGGTGCCGTGGCCAGTGCATGGGTCTACCAGGGCGAACTCACCCCGATAGGGGCGACGTCGGCCAAGGCGCTGACGGCGATCAGCGTGGCGGGCGGCGCGGTCGGTGCCGGTCTGCTGCTGGCACTGCCGGCCTCGTCGTTCGACGCCGCGGTGCCGTGGCTGCTCGCCCTGGCCACGGTCGTCCTCGCCTTTGGACGCCGCATCTCCCGGGTGGTGAGCATTGTGCGGGGAAGCTCGACCGGCATGAGTTCCCGAGCCGTCCTGATCGGACAGTTCCTCCTCTCCGTGTACGGCGGTTACTTCGGCGGTGCCGTAGGCATCATGATGCTGGCCCTGTGGAGCATCGGCCTCGGTCTCGACGCCGCGGACAGCAACCCGATGCGGATCGTGCAGCTCGCGGCCGTCTATCTCGGCGCGACGGTGCTGTTCCTCGTGGCCTCGGACGCACTGAGTGCTCCGCTTGTCCTCACCGTCACCGTGGCCGGGACGGTGGTCGGCGGCTTCGCCGGCGCCCACCTGGCCCGCCGTCTGCCCGCCCGGCTGCTGCGCGGCGTCATCCTCACCACCGCCGTCATCATGACCGTCCTGTATTTCCTGCGCGATTTCCTGCGCGGCTGACCACGTGGGGGAAGCTGCGATGACCATCCCCGATCGGGGGGAGCCGAGGCTGACCGACATGAGCGAAGGCGACACGGGAGCCACCGAGCCGTACACGGATGCGACGCGAGCGAGGCTGCTGATGGCCTACGACGCCTGCGCACTGGCCGACCTCGCGCGGGCCGCGGTTCCCATCGGCGCGCACGAGCTGAACACCGACGGGACCACCCGTTCGCCGGGTATCGTACTGGCCGACGCCGCCCGAGTGCTCGCGGCCGCGCGGCGGTTCTTCGAGACCGCCGCTGTGTTCGAGCGCATGGGTGGCGCCGACTGGCAGCTCATCGGCGACACCCTGGGTGTGTCTCCGCAAGCCGCCCGGGCCCGCTTCGCCATGGCCGAGACCGGCTTCCGGGAGGAACTGCTCCTCTCCGAGGGAACCGGTCCCGCCGAGGCCGGCGAGACGAACTGCCTGCGCGCCTACATGGCCAGGGAACCGCTGGAAACGGCCCTCGACCTCGACGACTGGGTCCTGCGCCATCAGGACGGCGACGACGATCTCGGTCCCGCACCGGTCTCCGGCGGCTTGACCCGGATCGATCCTCCACGCCACGCCGAGAACCGCTCCTGACCAGACGTTCCGGGGGCCGTCGAGAACGGCCCCCGGAACGTCGTCGGGTCTCAGGCGCCGATGTCGCGGCCGTCGGTGCGCCACACCGAGACCACGGCCGGGCGGACGATCTTGCCGGGGCCGTCGGGCCAGGTGCTGGCCGGCTTCTCCACGGATGCGCCGTCGATCTCGCCCGGGTGCTGCACGGCCACCAGCACGCGCCGGTCCTGGACGATCGGCCCGCAGGTCTCGGCGCCGGCGGGCACCGTCAGGAACTGCTTGAGCTCACCGCGCCGGTCGCCGCGCGTGGCGACGCCGAAGAGGCCGTCGTGGGAGCCGAGTTGGGCGCCGTCGGTGGCGATCCACAGGTTGCCGTGCGGGTCGAAGGCCACGTTGTCGGGGCAGGAGATGGGGCTGACCATGTCCTTGGGGAACCCGGCGAAGTAGGTGGCCGGGTCGGCGGGGTCGCCGGCGACGAGGAAGACCGACCAGGCGAACGTGGTGCTCTCGGGTCGGTCGCGGCCCTCGGTGAGTTCCAGGATGTGCCCGTGCTTGTTGGCGTTGCGCGGGTTGGCCTCGTCGGCGGGCGCCTCGCCGCTCTTGCCGCGGTTGGTGTTGTTGGTGAGGACGACGTAGACCTTGCCGGTGTGCGGGGAGGGCTCGATGTCCTCGGGGCGGTCCATCTTGGTGGCGCCGACCTTGTCGCCCGCCAGCCGCGTGAACACGAGCACCTCTTCGGCGGTCATGCCCTCGACGTGGGAGACGGCGCCGTGGGCGGTGGCGGTGGCGAGCGGAATCCACGTGCCGGAGCCGTCGAACTCGCCGTCGCTCGGCAGCTTGCCGCTGCCGTCGATCTCGGAGGCGGGGGAGTCGCCGGTGAGTTTGGCGACGTAGAGGGTGCCCTCGTCGAGCAGCGTCAGGTTGTGCTCGCGCGCCCCGCGGCTGTTCCCGTGCCGCATCTGCTTGCTGCCGACGAACTTGTAGAAGTAGTCGAACCGCTCGTCGTCGCCGGAGTAGACGACGGGCCGCCCGTCCGCGGTGAGCCGCACGGTGGCGGCCTCGTGCTTGAAGCGGCCGAGGGCGGTGCGCTTGCGGGGCGTGGAGGTGGGGTCGTACGGGTCGCACTCGACGACGTAGCCGAAGCGGTGGACCTCGTTGGGTTCCTGGGCGATGTCGAAGCGCTTGTCGAACCGTTCCCACTTCCGCTCGGTGGCACCGGTCCCGATGCCGTACCGCTTGTCGGTGGTCCGGCCGCCGTTGGCGAAGTACTGGTTGAAGTTCTCCTCGCCGTGGAGGGTGGTGCCCCACGGGGTGACGCCGCCGGAGCAGTTGTTGAGGGTGCCGAGGACCTTGCGGCCGCTCGGGTCCGCGGAGGTCTTCAGCAGGGCGGACCCGGCGGCCGGCCCGGTGAGGCGGAACTCGCTGGTGGCGGTCACACGGCGGTTGAGGGGGTGGCGGGGACGGCGGTGAGGCGCCCGGTGCGCTTGTCGTTCTGGACCACGACGGCGGCCAGACCGTGCGCGGCCCAGGCGACCTCGACCTGCTGTCGGGTGGGATTCGCGGGGTCGTACCCCCGGAACATGATCACCTCGTCGGTGTACTCGTGGTTGGCGACGAGGAGCTGGAGGTCGTGCTCGCCCTGGATCGGCAGGAGGGCGAGGAAGTCGTTGTTGTACCCGAACTGGCCGGCCTGGGCGGCGGCGGTCTGGTTCTCGGGGTCGAAGGCGGGCGCGCCGCGGAGGATGGGGTCGCCCCAGCGGATGACGACGTTCTGGTCGTAGCCGGCCGGGATGGTGACGGCGTCGGCGGTGTTGGGGGCGACGGGGGTGAAGCGGAGGCCGCGGGCGGCGTCACCGCTGCCCCCGGCGGAGCCCAGCCCCTTCGCCGGGGCCGCCTGGGCTTCGGGCGCCGCGGCCGTGAGGGCGGCCGTGCCGGTGGCGGCGGCCACGGTCACGACGGCGGCGGCGCGCAGCGCGGAACGGCGGCTGAGGGCACCGGCGATGACATCGCCGACGTACTCGCCCGAGCTGGTGTTGGGAACCTCGTGGAAACTCGCGTCGCCGCAGCGGTAGCGGCAGGTCAGGGCGGACCGTCCGCCGGGATGCGAACCGGACGGTGTTCCGATCAGCGGCAGCAGGTTGCGCACTTTACTCTCCCTATGCGAACTCTTGGTAGAGCGTGACGCTAGGAGCGCCGAGTGTGCGGTAGCCAGGCCGGTGAATGAACGACCGGTGAACGGGATACAGCCGTATGGGGGGTTGGGCGCGGCCTGCGGGGCGCCACGCGGGGCCCCCGGCCCTCACTGCGTCCCGGCGCGCGCCGTGAGCAGCGGCTGGAAGAAGCCCGTCTGATGCGGCATCCGCCACACCGGGTCCTCGAATCCCGCGTCGGCCACGAGGGAGGCCAGCCGGTCCTGGCCGAGGGCCCAGTAGACCGCCCGGCGGACCGTGACCCGCCATTGCCCGCCGTCCGGCAGGAGTTGGAAGTGCTCCAGGTCGTAATGCTCGCCGTCCTCGTGCCAGTGCCAGAGCTGGAAGCCGATGGTCGGTTCCGCGCCGTCCGGGGACCGGTGGACCTGCGGAGGTGTCGAAGCGGGGCGGGTGCGCAGCAGGTCGTCGTAGGGGCGCGTGCTGACCAGCAGCAGTCCGCCGGGACGCAGGACGCGGCGCATCTCCGCCAGGGCGGTGTGGACGTCCTGCTCCGTCAGGAGATGGGGCAGGGAGTTGTCGGCGCAGACGACGGCATCGAACCGGCCGTCGGGGAACGGCAGATGCCGCATGTCGGCGGCGGCCGTCGGCAGCGTCAGATTCCGGTGGGCGGCCTCACGCGCGGCGCGGGCGGCGGCGCGAGGGCTGAGGTCCGTCCCGGTGACGCGGTGCCCACGCAGTGCCAGGCCGATGGCCTGCGTGCCGATGCCGCAGGAGCAGTCGAGCACCGCCGCCCGCTCTTCGCCCATGAGGGCGTCCAGGGCCTGGCCCTGCCGGCGTATGCCGGCGTCCCAGTCCGCGTAGATCAGGTGGTAGTCGTCGGCCAGTTCGTCGTAGAAGCGCGTCACCGAGGTCTCGGGCATGGCCCGAGGCTAGTGCCGCGACAGGCAACGTTCGCCCCGTCGCGACGCCCGGCACGCTCCCCCGAGCTCTTCGAGCAGGGGGGACCCCCACTCGCCGCACCGGCCGAAAGCCCAAGTACGTCCAGTACGAGGACTTCCGGCCGACACTCCCCCAAGCTCTTCGAGCAGGGGGGACCCCAGAGCACGCACCGGACGCCGCTCCTTGACGGGCAAACGTCGCCTGCCGGGGCACTGGTCTCCCGGGCTCTCCGCGGACACTGGCCATCGGGTACGTCCACGCCCGCTCAACATCGCCCTCGACGATGGACAGTTGAGTTGACCGTGATGTGGTCAGCCGTTGGTCTCGGGGGCGAAGGGGCCGCCGGCGCCGAACGCGAGCCGTGCGAAGTTCTCGGCGATGCGGCGGTGACCCGCGGGGTCGGGGTGGACCTCGTCGGGCAGCGGGAGTTCGGCGTAGTCCGTCTCGCCGTACAGTTCGCGGCCGTCGAGGTGGTGCAGGTTCGGGTCGTCGGCCGCCCGTTGCCTGACGATCCGCTCGAGTTCGCGGCGGATGACGTTGAGCGTCAGCCGCCCGGCGGCGCGTTCGGCTGGATCGCCCGTGGCCTTGAACCGCAGGATCCCGCCCTGGAAGTCGGGAGCCAGGGGGCCGGGGGTGTCCTCCTGGACCGGGCAGAGGATGGAGGACACGACCAGCAACGGCGTCGTCGGATGCCCCTCGCGGATGGTGTCGAGGAAGCCGTGGACGGCGGGGGTGAAGGCGCGCAGGCGCATCGCGTCGGTGTTGACGACATTGATGCCGATCTTGACGCTGATCAGGTCCGCGGGAGTGTCCCGCATCGCGCGGGCCGTGAACGGGTCGAGCAGCGCGCTGCCGCCGAACCCCAGATTGACCAGCTCCACTCCGCCCCGGGCCGCGGCCAGGGCCGGCCAGATGGCGGTCGGGTGGGCGGCGTTCGAGCCGTGGCTGATGGAACTGCCGTGGTGCAGCCACACCCGGCGGCCGCTGTCCGGTGCCGGCTCGACCGGGGCGTCGGTGCGCAGGGCGATCAGCTCGGTGATCTCCGCGTGAGGCAGCCAGATCTCGACGTCCTTGTCCCGTGCGGGCAGATCGGTGAACCGGGCGGTGCCGGGAGGTCCTTCGAGCAGTTCGGCGGACTGGGTGGCCATGTCGATGGTGCGGACGTTGCCGCCGGTCACCGTGTCCTGGCCCGCGAGGCGGCCGTCGACCAGCAGGTCGTACACGCCGTCCGCCGGGGTCGGGAGGCCGCGGTAGGCCCTCTTGGTGGGCAGGGTCACCAGTTCGATGGTGGTCGCCCGGGTGCGGAAGGCCAGCCGTACGCCGGACGGCTGGGCCTCGGCCATGGCCAGTTGCTCGTCGGGGATCTGCCGACGCGCCCCAGCGGGTAGCCGGTGCGGCAACAGTCCGTGCGCCGTGCGCTCCACGTCGAGGGCGCCGCGCAGGAGGTCCGCGGTGACGGGTGTGGTGATCCAGTCGTGCTCGGTGTTCATCGTCTCAGCCTGTTGATCAAGAGTTACGGGTTGTTCGCAGGTGCCGGTGTGCGGAGTGGCCCACCGAGGGTACCCACGATCCGATAGACATTATGCATTTACCTAATACCTATAGGCAAAATCGAGATCGAGGCAGGCCAAGGCCGGATCCGGCGGGATGCTCAGGGGGTGGGGCTCACGAGGTCCTGGGTGCCGAGGACGGTGAGGAGGGCGAGGCGTTCGGCGTCCTCGGTGCCGGGCTCGGCCGTGTAGACCATGATCCGCAGGTCGCTGCCCGCCACGGTGAGGACGTCGCAGTCCAGCGTGACGGGCCCCACCCGCGGGTGGTCGATCGTCTTGCGCGAGGCCTCGTGGCGGCCGACGGCGCCCGCGTCCCACAGCTCGGCGAACCGCTCGCTGCCGCCGCGCAGTTCGGCGATCAACCGGTGCAGCCGCCGGTCGGCCGGGTAGCGTTCGGCGGCCGTGCGCAGGTCGGCGACGAGCGCGGCCTCGTGATCGCGCTGCGCCTGCGGTGCGCGCCGGGCCCTGGATCCCGGGCCGAGGAAGTGGCGCCATACGCCGTTTCGCTCGTTGCCGCGCCGGCCGGACGGGTCGCCCATCAGGGCCGCGTACGGCACGTTGGCCATGAGCAGGGTCCAGGACGCGTCGAAGACCGCCACGGGCGTCTCCGTCAGCCGGTCCAGCAGCCGCTGGACGCTCGCGGTGATGTACGCCGGCACCGTCTCGGGGCTCGGCGGCGCGAGCCCGGCCAGCCGGAACAGGTGTGCGCGCTCCTCCTCCGACAGCCGCAGCGCCCGGGCCAGGGCCTCGACGACCTGGGACGAGGGGTTGGTGGCACGGCCCTGTTCGAGCCGGGTGACGTAGTCGACGGAGATCCCGGCCAGCATCGCCAGCTCCTCGCGGCGCAGCCCCGCCGCGCGCCGCTGCCCGCCGGTCGGCAGCCCCGCCGCCTCGGGCGGGACCCGGTCGCGCCAGCGGCGCACCGCTTTGCCGAACTCCGCCGTCGCCATGCGACCAAGTGTGCCCCCGCCGGCCGCGGGTCTGCCTGGTACTGCTGGTCCCAGGAAGCCGGGACGCCTGGCTGCGCGGGCGGGCGGGGCGGATCGTGGAGGCATGACGACAACACTGATCACCGGAGCGAACAAGGGCCTCGGCTACGAGACCGCCCGCCGCCTGATGGCCGCGGGCCACACCGTCTACGTCGGCAGCAGGGACGCGGCCCGGGGCCGCCGTGCCGCCGAGCAGCTGGGCGACAGGGCCCGGGCCGTACAGCTCGACATCACCGACGACGCGTCCGTCGCCGCCGCGGTGAAGACGATCGAGGCCGACGGAGGCCTCGACGTGCTGGTCAACAACGCAGGCGTCGAGGCGCGTGGCGCGGACAACGGGGTGGTGGGCGCGGCGGACCTCACCGCCGACCTGATGCGAGAGGTCTTCGAGACCAATGTCTTCGGCACGGTACGCGTCACCCACGCGTTCCTGCCGTTGCTGCGGCGGTCCGCGTCGCCGGTCGTGGTCAACGTCAGCAGCGGCCTGGCCTCGTTCGCCCACGTGGCCGACCCTGGCCACCCCGCCGCTGCCTACCCGGGGGTGGCGTACCCGGCTTCGAAGACCGTGGTCAACATGATCACCGTGCAGTACGCGAAGGCGTTTCCGGCCATGCGGATCAACGCGGTGGAGCCCGGCTTCACCAAGACCGACCTGAACGGGAACACCGGGACCCAGACGGTCGAGGAGGGCGCCGAAATCATCGTCCGCATGGCACAACTGGACCCGGACGGTCCCACCGGCGGCTACTTCGACGTGACGGGACCGCTGCCCTGGTAACCGACGTCGCAGCACTCCGGTCGGGAAGCGGTTGACCGGGCGACCCGGCACCCCGCGGCGAGGAGCCGGGCGCCGGGCCGCCCATGTGATCAGCTCGTCCCTGCGAGGCCAGTTCGAGGTCGCCGTGCCGAGTGGCCGTGAGCGCACGGGCCCGGCTGTTCACGGCCGGGAGGGCGGCTCCTCGAACAGCACTCTCAGCGCGACCTTTCGGTAGTGCTGGATGTGCCGGAGCGAGAGGTCCGCGGCGCGTTCCGCGTCTCCGGCCGCGATCGCCTCGTACAGCCCTCGGTGGTCGTCCCACAGCGGGTGGGGATCGTCGATCTGCTGGAAGAGCCAGCGCAGTCGTCCTTCGAGCGAGCCGAGCGTGTTGCTGAGGAGGTCGTTGCCGGCGAGTTCCATGATCTGGTGGTGGAAGGCGGTGTTGGCGCGCGAGATGCGCTCGGGCGTGCCGGACATGGTGGCCCGCCGTGCCGCCTGCAACATCTTGGCCAGGTGCTGGAGTTGGTCCGCGGTCGCGCGCTCGGTGGCGCGGCGCGCCGCGAGGACCTCCAGGGCCTCGCGCATGTCGAAGAGGTTCTCGACGTCCTCGCGGGTCATGCCGCGCACGACGATGCGGCGGGGCGAGAGCGCCTGGAGGAACCCCTCGGACAGCAGGATGCGGATCGCCTCGCGCACCGGCACGCGTGACACCCCGAACTCCTCGGCCACCTCGCGCTCCATGAGGCGGTCTCCCGGCCTCAGGCGGCCCGTGATGATGCGGTCCCGCAGGCCTTCGCAGACCTGGTCGCGCAACCACATCGAACCGGTGGCCGAGCTGGCGGCGGGCTGCTGCGCCGCCGGGGCGGCGCCGGCCGCTGCGGTCTTCTTCGCGTTCACAAGCCCTCCGGGCGTGTTGAGGAAATTAAGGTATACCAAAACCCTTGACGGGGAGTTCTCCGCACCACCATTTTAGGTATACCAAGCCGACGAACGGCCTGGCTGTGACATTGCTGCAGCTGTCCTGGTCCCGCCTGGACCCCGTCCTGTCCTGGTGCCGGACCGTGCCCTTTTCACCTCCTTTCCCCTGCTGAATCGAGGGTTCACCATGAGTGCCTCAGCAAGACAGCCCACCTCAGGGCCTGCCCCGGGGAGCACCCGGGAGACGGACGTCGAGACCGCACCCGGCTCCACCTCTCCCACGGGCGTCCGGCCCAGTCGGGTGCGCTGGACCATGTTCGTGCTGCTCCTCGGTGTCGTCGCGCTCAACTACATCGACCGCAGCTCCGTCTCGGTGGCCCTGCCACTGATCACGAAGGATCTCGGCCTCTCCAAAGAGACCACCGGCTTCGTCCTGAGCGCGTTCTTCTGGACGTACGCGCTGATGCAACTGCCCAGCGGCTGGCTGATCGACCGCTTCGGCGCCCGGTTCATGGCATCCGGCGCCTGCGTCGGCTGGGGCGTCGTCCAAGCGCTCACCGCCGGCGCGACGAGTGCGGGGTCGCTGCTCGGGCTGCGACTGGCACTCGGCGCCGTCGAAGCCCCTGTGATGCCGGCCGGCGGCAAGCTCAACGCCCAGTGGCTGCCCGCCCGGGAGCGCGGCAGGGGCGCGGTGCTGCTGGACGGCGGCGCCCCGCTCGGCGCGGCGCTCGGCGGCGTCCTCATCTCCGGCCTGATCACCTGGACCGGCAGCTGGCGTGTCAGCTTCGTCATCGCCGGTGTGCTGACCTCCCTCGTCGGGCTCTACGCGGCCTGGTACATCCGCAACACCCCGCGCGAGCATCCCCGGGTCAACGAAGCCGAGGCCACGTACATCGAACAGGCCCACGCAGAGGAGGACGCGCAAGGGGAGAAGGGCGGCCGCGCCGGGCTGCTGCCCTACCTCAAGCACCGTTCCTTCTGGGCGATGTGCCTGGGCTGGATGGGCTTCAACGGCGTCTTCTACGGACTGCTCACCTGGGGCCCCCTCTATCTCTCCGAGGCCAAGGGCTTCGACATCAAGTCGATCGGCTGGTCCACCCTGGCCATCTTCGGCGCCGGCTTCGTCGGGGAACTCGTCGGCGGCTGGCTGTCCGACCGCTGGCAGGCCAGGGGCGCCTCGATCAACACGGTCATGCGCACCCTGCTGGGTGCTGCCGGTGGCGTCGTCGTCGCCGGACTGCTCGGCGTGGTGCTGGTGCCGGACGCCATGACGGCCGTCGCCCTGCTCTCCACCGTGCTGTTCTTCCTGCGCTGGGCGGGCCTGTACTGGTCGCTGCCGTCCACCCTCGCGGGCCGCGCCAACGCCGGCATCGTCGGTGGCGCCATGAACCTCTCCGGGAACATCGCCGGAATCGTCACACCGATCGTCGTGGGCTTCATCGTCGGCGGCACGGGCTCCTACACCTGGGCCCTTCTGTACTTCGTCGGCGCGGGTGTGCTCTTCACCGCGTCGTCCCTCGCCCTCGACTGCAGCAGGAGGCTCACGACCCGATGACGACGCCCCCGACGACCTCGACCATGGCGACGCCGCTGACGCGCGCGAAGCCCGACGGGCAGCCCCATCGGCTGGGCATGCTCACCCCGTCCTCCAACACCTGCCTGGAACCGGTGACATACCGGCTGCTGGGAACCACCGGCGCCGACGCCGGTGTGACGGCGCACTTCGCCCGCGTACCCGTCACCCGTATCGCGCTGGACGACGGCTGCGACGCCCAGTTCGACACCGCGCCGATGCTCGCGGCCGCCCGGCAACTCGCCGACGCCAAGGTCGATGTGATCGCCTGGAACGGCACCTCCGGCTCCTGGCTCGGCGTCGACCGCGACCGCGCACTGTGCGCCGCGATCACCGAGGCCACCGGCGTGCCCGCCACCACCTCCACCCTCGCGCTGCTCGACGCCTGCGCCGCGTACGGAGTGACCCGCCTGGGGCTCGCCCTGCCCTACACCCGCGACGTGGCCGAGCGGATCGCGGCGACGTACGCCAAGGAGGGCGTCGTCTGCACCCTGGCGGCCGAGCCGTTCGGGATCAGCGACAACGAGGCCTTCGCCCGTATCCCGCAGGGCGAGGTCGCCCGCCAGATCCGCGACGCGGCGCGCGGGGACGCCCATGCGGTCGCCGTCGTCTGCACCAACGTGCACGGCGCCGGGGTCGCCGAGCAACTCGAACAGGAGCTGAAAGTACCGGTGTTCGACAGCGTCACCGCGACGCTGTGGAAGTCGCTGGACCTGGCCGGCGCCGCCCCCGCGCTCCCCGGCCACGGCGACCTCCTGTGCACCGGCAGCCTGCGCGCCCGCTTCCAGGAGGTGCTGACGGACCTGCTCGCCGCGACCGGCGCCGACCGCACCACCTTCCGCGTCGACCTGCCCGAGCACGGTCTGCACGTGGACCTCACGGCGGGCGAGGCGTACCGCGAGGGTGTGCGGTCCATCCGCCGTGACGCCTCCCTCGACCAGCGGCGGCTCAACACCGTCGAGTGGCTGGAACGCAACCGGATCCCGCTCGTGCAGCCGCACTTCGAGGCGATCCCGCATCCGCCGCAGGCGCTGATCGACGTCTACGGAGTGCACGCCCAGATGCTCGGCCCCGTCGAACGCGACGGTGCCCTCGCGGGCTGGCTCTCCGTGCACAGCATGGAGGAGCGCGACTGGTCCGACGCCGACACCGCCGTGCTGTCCGCCGCCACGGCCCGTATCCACAGCGCCCTCGACCACCGACTCTGACCTCTTCGCACGAAAGGCAATGCGTACTGTGACGCAGGAAAGCACCGCCCAGGCCACGACGACCGGTCCCACGGCGACCAAGGACATCAAGATCGCCCTAGGTGTCGATGTGGACGCCGTCGCCGGCTGGCTCGGCTCCTACGGCGGTGAGGACTCCCCGAACGACATCCAGCGCGGCGTCTTCGCGGGCGAGGTCGGAACCCCGCGCCTGCTCAAGCTGTTCGAGCGGTACGGCATACGCACGAGCTGGTTCATCCCGGGCCACTCCATCGAGACCTTCCCCGAGCAGACCCGGATGGTCGTGGAGGCGGGCCATGAGATCGGCGCCCACGGCTACTCGCACGAGAACCCGATCGCGATGACCCCGCAGCAGGAGGAGGACGTGCTCGCCAAGTGCGTCGAGCTCATCGAGCAGTACACCGGACGCAAGCCGCGCGGCTATGTCGCACCCTGGTGGGAGATGTCGCCGTACACCGCGGAGCTCCTGCACAAGTACGGCTTCTCCTACGACCACTCGCAGAACTACCGCGACTTCACCCCCTTCTACGCCCGCGTGGGCGACCAGTGGACCAAGATCGACTACACCGCCGAGGCCAAGGACTGGATGAAGCCCCTGATCCACGGCCACGAGGTCGATCTCGTCGAGTTCTGCGGCAACTGGTACGTCGACGACCTGCCGCCGATGATGTTCAACAAGCACGCCCACAACAGCCACGGCTACGTCAGCCCGCGCGTCCTGGAACAGGACTGGAAGGACCAGTTCGACTGGGTTCACCGCGAGTTGGACTACGCGGTCCTGCCGATCACGCTGCACCCCGATGTGAGCGGTCGCCCCCAGGTGCTGCTCATGCTGGAACGCTTCATCGACTACGTCTCCGGGCACGACGGGGTCAGCTTCTGCACGCTGGAGGACGCGGCGGACGACTTCCGCCGCCGCTTCCCCTTCGAGGGGTCCGACCGGCCGGCCGACATGCGCTGAGCCCGCCCGCGGCGGACGGCGTCGGGGATCGCCCGGAAGCCCATCGTGTACAGGTCGCCGACCCGTACACGATGGCCCTGGGCGGTGGGGGTGGCCACCGTAGCGCCGCTCACGAGGGAGACGGATCCGGGGCGGTGCCGAGGGCCGCGGCCTGCAGGGCGGCCGCAAGGCGCACCACGGGCTCGGCCGGCGGCCCGGGGAGCCGGGCCAGGAGCAGGCGCCGCTGCTCCTGCGGCCCGCCGCGCACCGGCAGGATGCGCACGCCGGGCGGCGCCGCCGGAACCAGCGACGAGGGCACGGTGGTCAGTCCGCAGCCCGCGGCCACCAGATGCAGTCTCGCCAGCCAGTCCCGGGCCGTGTGCGCGATCTCGGGGCGCTCGTCCAGGCCCGGCCACACCCCCATCAGCCCGTCCGCGCCGGACGAGGAACCGGCGATCCACCGCTGTCCCCGCAGGTCCGCCACATCGACGAAATCCCCGCGGGCCAGCGGGTGCGCCGCCGGCACGGCCAGACACAGGGCCCGCTCCGTGAGCGTCTCCAGCGCCAGTGGGGGCGATTCGCCGTCCGGCGCGCGAAACGGCGGCGCCGACGACAGCAGGGCGAGATCGATGCTGCCCGCCCGCAGGGCCCGCGCCAGCGCCGGGGTGCCGCCTTCGCGGCTGATGACGTGCACGTTCGGATCGCTGCGCCGCAGCGCGGCGAGGGCGTACGGCACCACGGTCGTACCGGCGCTGGGCACCCAGCCGAGGCGGACGGTGCCGCCCGGTTCGGGCAGTCCGGACAGCTCGCGGGCGGTCGCGTCGATCTCGTCGAGCACGACCGTCGCACGGCGCATGACGACCCGGCCGGCCGCGGTCAGGCGCACGCCGTCACGTCGCCGTTCCAGCAACTCCGCGCCCGCGGTCCGCTCGATCGAGGCGATCTGCCGGGACACCGCCGACTGCGTGTACCCCAGTGCCGCCGCGGCCGCGGTGAAGGTTCCCTGCTCCACCACCGCGCGGAACACCCGCAGCGCGGTCAGCGACACATCCGTGAAGTCCATGACGTATACGCATACCATTCGTGCGCAACTTTCGTTGGACTCATGCAGGGGGTCTTCCTACCGTTGCGGTCATGACCCCACCCCGCATCGCCGTCGTCACCGGCGCCAACCAGGGCCTGGGCCGGGCTCTCGTCGAGGGCCTCGCGGCCCGTATGAAGGCCGACGAGCTGGTCCTGCTCACCGGACGCAGCGAACGGCGCGTCACCGACGCGGCCCGGGAAGTGGCGCGGCTGCCCGGCACCCGCGCCCAGGTCCGGGGCCGGGTCCTCGACGTCACCGACACCGACGAAATCGGCGGGCTCGCCGACGAACTGGGGGCCAGGTACGGAGGTGTCGACGTGATGATCTCCAACGCCGTCGCCCGCCTGCTGCCGCAGGAGTCGCAGGCCGAGCGGGCCGACGAGTTCATCGACGTGTCCAACACCGCCACCCATGCGATCCTGCGTTCCTTCGGCCCCGTACTGCGCCCCGGCGGTCGACTGCTCGTGGTGGCCAGCAGCCTGGGCACCCTCGGGCACCTCGACCCCCGACTGCACCGTCTCTTCGACGGTGCGAGCCTCGACCAGGTCGAGTACGCCGTGGAGTCCTGGCGCACCGCCCTCCACGACAACACCGCAGCGGAGGCGGGCTGGCCGCTCTGGTTGAACGTGCCGTCGAAGGTGGCCCAGGTCGCCGCCGTGCGCGCGGTCGCCGCCGCGCGCCGCGAGCGGGACCTCGCGACCGGGACTCTGATCGCCTCCGTGTGCCCCGGCATGGTCGACACCGCGACCTCCCGGCCCTGGTTCCGCGACCACGGCCAGGCCTCATCGCCCGCCGAGGCCGCCCAGCCGGTACTCGACCTCGTCCTCGCCGGGCACGTCGACCCCGCCCTGTACGGCGAGCTGATCCGCTTCGGCAGGGCCCTGGACTGGTACGGCGGCACACCCCCGGTGGAACAGGACCGCATGCTCAAACCCTGAGCCGAACCCAACTCGCCCTACTTCAACCGGAGTTCACTCATGACTGCCATCACCACGCCCTACGGCTTCTCCAGCACGGCCGCCGACGTCGCGCAGGGCATCGACCTCACCGGCCGGCGCGTCGTCGTCACCGGCGCCTCCTCCGGCCTCGGCGCGGAGACGGCCCGCGTTCTGGCCGGCACCGGAGCCGCCGTCACCCTGGCCGTTCGCGACGTGGTGGCGGGAGAGCGCGTCGCCAAGGACATCGCCGATACGACCGGGAACCAGGACCTGCACGTCGCCCGCCTCGACCTCGCCGATCCGGCGTCCATCGCCGCCTTCACCACGGCCTGGCAGGGCCCGCTGCACATCCTGGTCAACAACGCCGGCGTCATGGCCTGCCCCGAGCGGTACACCGAACAGGGCTGGGAGTGGCAGTTCGCCACCAACCACCTCGGCCACTTCGCGCTCGCCACCGGCCTGCACGACGCGCTCGCCGCGGACGGCGCTGCCCGCATCGTCTCCGTCAGCTCCAGCGGCCACCAGCTCTCCCCGATCGTGTGGGACGACGTCCACTTCGCCTTCCGCCGCTACGACGCCTGGCTCGCCTACGGCCAGTCCAAGACCGCCAACGTCCTGTTCGCGGTGGAGGCCACCCGCCGCTGGGCCGACGACAACATCATCGCCAACGCCGTGATGCCAGGCGCCATCTACACCAACCTCCAACGCCACACCGAGGGCGGCCGCGGCAGCGGCGGCGTTCCGGCGGAGCTCATCAAGACAGTCGGGCAGGGCGCCGCCACATCCGTCCTCGTAGCCACCTCGCCCCTGCTGGAGGGCATCGGCGGGCGTTACTTCGCCGACTGCGCCGAGGCGGAGGTCCTCGACCGCCGCGGCGCCCCCCTGCAGGGCGTGGCCCGCTACGCCGTCGACCCGGCGGGCGCCCGGCGCCTGTGGACGCTCTCGGAGGAGATGCTCGCGGACGCCGACTGAGAGGGGCGGAATATCCTGGTTCGTGCAGAGAGCGGCGGTGATCAGAAATGGCCCACCAACGCCGGGTTCCACGCCCACGCCTTCGTGACGCCACCCGGCTCGCGCTGGTCGGCGCCCTCGCGTCGGTCCTGACGCTGGGCGCCGGTCCCGCCCGGGCGGCCTCCGGGGGCCACGTTTCGACGATCGACGCGGCGACCCACCGGATGACCGTCACGGATCACGGCCGGACGGTGATGACCTTCAGCGTCGGCTTCGGAAAGCCCGGCTTCCGGACGCCGTCCGGAACGTTCCACGTGCTGGGCAAGGACGCCGTCGTCAAGATGACCTCGTGCAGCGCGCACATCACCTGCGATCCAGGCAACCCCGACCACTACGTCCTCACGGTCCACTGGGCCGTGCGCCTGACCAGCGCCGGAGTGTTCGTGCACGCGGCACCCTGGGACCACGCCGTCGGCCGGGCCGACACCTCCCACGGCTGCATCCACCTGAGCACGGCGGACGCCCGCCGCTTCTACGATTTCAGCCGGACCGGCGACACCGTGATCGTCGAGAACACCGGCAGCCACGCCGTCCACCAGAGCGGCCCGTAGCCCCGGCGCCTCGACTGCTCATGTCACGGCCTGCGCGGGGGTCGCATCAGACCCGGTCCAGGGGGCGGTGCGGACCGCTGGGCAGTTCCGCCTCGATCGTGTCTCCGGGACGCGTCACGCCGCCTTCCCGCACGATGGTCATGATGCCGGCTCTGCGCACGATGTTCCCTGCCTCGTCGCGGCCGACGACCTGCTTCAGCAACCCGTCCTGGAAGTTGTCGATCTGCAGACAGGGATTGCGCAGACCGGTGACCTCCAAAACCGCGGAGTCACCGACGCGCAGCAATGTGCCGACCGGCAGGCCGAGCAGATCGATGCCGCGCGTGGTGATGTTCTCGCCGAGTTCGCCGGGCGCCACCGTGAACCCTTCTTCACCGACCTCGTCGAAGAGCTCTTCATGGATGAGGTGGACCTGGCGCAGATTCGGCTGGGTGGGATCCTGCGCGACGCGCGACCGGTGCTTGACCGTCACACCGGCGTGCACGTCCCCCTCCACGCCGAGCCCGGCGAGCAGTGTGATGCTGTCCCGGTTCGGCTTGGTGAACGAGTACTCCCCGTTGCTGCTGACCGCCGTCACTCTCCCGCTCATGTTCTGAACCCCTCTTCGGTAACCAAGGTCAGCCACGAGCCTAGAGGTCTCTCACCGCTCGCCGTCCGGATGCCGTAGCCGTTCCTCAGCGCATCCGCCCCAGTACCGCCCGCACCCGCCGGGCGTCCCGGAGTCGCTGCTCGTACGTCGCGCCCAGCACGAGCAGTAGCAGCCCGGCGAACGCGGGAGGCAGCCAGCGGGGGAGTACGCCCGCCAACTGCACGAGGTAGGGGACGAGTTCGTGCAGCGCGTCCAGCACGAGCACGCTCCCGCCGAGGACGAGCGGTGCCTGGAGCCGGTGACGGGCACCCAGCAGGGTGAGGACGAGGGCCGCCGTGCCGAGCAGCAGGGGGCGAGGCCAGTCGGCGTCGGCCCACGCCGCGAGCAGGCTCGGCACGAGCGTCGCCGACAGCCCGGGTCCGTACGCCGTCCACGACGAGGCCCCGGGGTCCCGACGGCGCCGGACGAGGCCCACGACCAGCGCCGGGACGGTCACCGGCAGGGTGTACGCCTCCGGGGCGCTCACGGCCCACGACCCGAGCCGCACCCAGGTGGCCAGCACGAACAGCGCGGCGGCAACGTACCCCGCCTGACGGCGGTCGGCGCGCACGGCGGTGCCTGCGGCGATCACCCCGCACAGGGCCAGCACGAGGGCCAGCACGGGTGCGTCGGTGACGGCCAGCCCGATGGCCAGGAGCCCCGCGACGGCGCCCGTGGCCTCGACCGGCACCCCGGTCCGCGGGACCCTCGCCGCGAGCAGGGCCGCTGCGGCCGGGACGACCAGGACCAGCAGTGCCGTGTGAGCGGCAGGCCGGCCCGCGGCGGCACCCACCGCACAGGCGAGACCCGCCGCACCGGCCAGGGACGCGCTCGCGCAGACGGCGGTCAGACGCGGGTGTACGGCGGCGACGGCGAAGATCCCCGTCAGCGCGGCGAGCACGGCCAGGGTGGCTCCCTGGGAGGCGAGCGAGAGGAGTGCGAGGCCGGCCGCGGTGAGCAGGGAAAGGAGGAGGGCGCTGAGGGACGTCGGTGTCTGCCGCGTGTACGCCGCCACGGCCAGCGCCGCCACGACCGTCAGCCCCTGCGCGAACAGGCCGGCCATATAAGGGAGTTGCAGTGCGGCTGGGAGGACGAGCGCGGTCGCCCAGACCAGGACCACGGCACCGGCCGCGGCCGGGTCGCGCCGGGTCGTGGTGGCGCGGGCCGCCCCGGCCAGAACCGCCGCGACGACCGCGAGCACCAGCGGCGCGGCCACCGCGTCCGCCGGCCAGGGCGCCCAGACCGTCACCGCGGCACGCAGATCCGACGGCGCCCCCGACCAGACCCGTCCCGTCCATCCGACCGGACCCCACAGCGCCACGACGACCAGAGGCAGCGCCCACACCACCGCCAGGGTCTGGACGGCGGCCGACGCCCAGGCGGCACCGCGCCGAACGGCTTCCGGGAGCGGACCGCGGACGGCCGACAGCAGCCCGACCCCGCAGGCCAGATAGCCGGGCACCGTCCACGCCCCGGGCAGCGACGCGCGCGGGATGCCGCCGAGCGCCGCGACCAGGAGCAGCCCGCCGGTCACCGCGGCCCCGATGGCAAGGCCCCGCTGCGGAGCGCGCCATGCGGCGTACAGCGCGATCGCCGCCGCGAGGGCGAGGAGCGCCGCCGCACGGGCGGCGGCGCTCGGCCCGGAGGCATCCCAGGAGAGCACGCAGGCCGCCACCACGCCCCAACCGCCCATCCCGTACGAGCCGATGGCGGCGGAAACACGCAGGGACCTCGTGGACGTCCGGAACGCGACGACCGTGTCGAACGCGGCCGCCGGCAACAGCGCGGCCGTGATCGTGTACGGGCCCGCGTCGGCCGCCACCGCCCACAGCAGGAGCGGGAACTGGGCGGCGGCCAGCGCCGCGGGGAAGGGGACGCGCAGGGAACCGAGTCCCTTGCCGTACCCCCACCACGCCCCGGCCAGGAACGCCGCCGCGACGGCCGCGTACCCCGTGCCGTCGGTGGCCGTCAGCGCGACCTCGTGCAGCGCGTACGCGTCGAGCACCGTCAGCGCCAGACCGAGGCCCGCCAGCGCCTCCGCCGTCGAGCGCAGCCCGCGCTTCAACAGGAGCACGGGAGCGCCGAGCGCCGCCACGGTCACCGTGGCGAGCACCACAGACCGCCCGGCGATCCCCAGGTGTCCCCAGCTGACCAGGGTGAACGCGAACGCGGCGACGGTCAGCAGGACGCCGCCGAGGACGAGGAGCACGTTCTGCACCCGGGGCGCGGTGGTCTCGGCCCGCCGCGCCCCGGGAGAAGCGGGCGGGAAGGCCGGCTGGAGAAGACCGATCAGGTGGGCACGGCGGGCCAGCAACTGGGCCCGGCGGGCGTCGAGTTGCCACAACTCCGCGTCGAGGATCCGCAACTCCTCGGCCGGTGGCGGTAGGTGGGTCATGCCGTGGAGTGTGGCGCGCACCCTGCCGCGGAACATGGGCGCGCGTACTCAGGCCGGTACTCAGATCCCGCGCGGCGGAGGCTGTGATCACCACCCCTTCCCCGCTGCCGTACGACACGACCGTCACCGCACGACGGACGCGATACGCCCCGGCGGCCGGGGCCTGTCACCAGGACAGGTCGTCCAGTAGCGGCACAGGTGCCTCCCGCTGCTCGTCGGCCAGCGACTGCTCGGCCCAGATGACCTTGCCGCGGGGCGTGTGCCTCGTGCCCCAGCGCTGGGCGAACCGGGAGACCAGGAAGAGTCCGCGCCCGCCCTCGTCCGTCGTGGCCGCCCGGCGGAGGTGCGGGGAGGTGCTACTGCCGTCGGAGACCTCGCAGATCAGGGCTTGGTCGTGCAACAGCCGCACCCGGACCGGCTCGGCACCGTAGCGGATGGCGTTGGTGACCAGCTCGCTGACGATCAGCTCTGTGGTGAAGCTGACCTCGTCGAGCCCCCACTCCTCCAGTTGCCGGGTGCACGCCGCCCGGACGTGGGCCACGGCAGCGGGGTCGAGCGGTACCTCCCAGTCAGCGACCTGCGAGGGATCCAGCAGACGGGTACGGGCCACCAGCAACGCGATGTCATCGCTGGGGTGTGCCGGCAGCATGGTGGCGAACACCGCCTGGCAGGTTTCCTCCGGTGAGGTCGCCGCCGCCTCGGACAGGGCTGTGCGCAGAAGATCCAGACCGGTGCCGATATCGAGGTCGCGGCTCTCGACCAGTCCGTTGGTGTAGAGCACGAGTCGGCTTCCCTCGGCCAGTTCCAGTTCGGAGGTCTCGATGGGCAGATGGCCCACGCCCAGGGGCGGCGAAGCGGGCACCTCGGGGAAGACCACCGTGCCGTCGGGGTGGACGAGGGCAGGGCCGGGATGGCCGGCCCGAGCCACGGTGCAGTGGCCGGAGACCGGGTCGTAGACGGCGTACAGGCAGGTGGCTCCGGTGACGGATTCACCCTCGTCCTCGGCCGCCTGGGCGAGGTCGGTCCGGGTGACCAGATCATCCAGGTGTGCCAAGAGCTCGTCGGGAGGCAGGTCCAGGGCGGAGAAGTTGTGGACCGCGGTGCGCAGCCGTCCCATGGTGGCGGCGGCGTGCAGTCCGTGCCCGACGACGTCCCCGACCACCAGAGCCACCCGGGCTCCTGGCAGCGGGATGACGTCGAACCAGTCGCCGCGGACCCCAGCCTGCGCGGGCAGATAGCGATGCGCCACCTCCACCGCCTCCTGCTCGGGCAGATCGCGGGGCAGCAGGCTGCGCTGCAGGGTGACGGCCATGGTGTGCTCGCGGGTGTAGCGGCGGGCGTTGTCGATGCACACCGCCGCGCGGGCGACCAGCTCCTCGGCGACGGCCAGATCGTCCTCCTCGAACGGCTCGGGATGCTCTGAGCGGTAGAAGGTGGCCAGGCCCAGGGTGACGCCGCGGGCGTGAAGCGGGACGGTGACGAGACCGTGTGTCCCGCGGTCGAGCAAGCGCCGGAGCAGATCCGGCTCCTGCGTCCGCCACGTGGAGGAGTTGCGCAGGTCTGGCTCGAGGACCCCCTTCCCCGTCTCGAGGGCCCGGGCGTGTGGTGTGGACCCGGGACAGAGGATCAGCTCGCCCAGCGCGAAGACCGGCTCGTCCCGGTGCGCTCCGCCGACGGCCGTACGGCGCAGTTCGAGTTCGCCGCTCACCGGTTCGTCGCCTCGGAGGACGGGCTCTGCCAGATCGACGGTGACCGTGTCGGCGAAGCGCGGAGCCGCCAGCTCTGTCAGTTCCTCGGCGGTCCGCGTCACGTCCAGGGTGGTGCCGATCCGCACGCTGGCGTCGTACAGGAGCTTCAGGCGCTCCCGTGCCACCTCGGCCTTGCCGACGAGCGCGCGCAACTCGGTGGTGTCGCGAAGCGTCGCGACGCTGCCGGCCCGGCCTCCATAAGGTGCCGTGGGCCGAGCACTGACAGCCAGCAGGCGGTCCGCGGCCAGGTGGACCTCGTCGCTGACCAGGTGATCCGAGGCCAGCAGTTCGGCGGTCCCCGGGTCCAGGCCGAGCTCCGTGACGTGGCGCCCCTCCGCGTCGGCGGACAGCTCGAGCAGATGGCGGGCCTCGTCATTCGCCAGCAGAAGTCGCCCGTCGCCCCCGATGATGACGACGCCCTCCCGGATGGCGTGGAGAACCGCGTCGTGGTGCTCGTACATGCGCGTCATCTCGGCAGGGCCCAGGCCGTGAGTCTGCCGCCGCAGTCGCCTGCTCACCAGCGCCGCTCCGCCCGCGGACAGGGCCAGCACAGCACCCGCGGAGCTGAACAGGACGGGCAGCTGGCGCTCCACCACGGCATTCACGTTCTGGACCGTGATCGCGACCGACACCCCGCCGAGGAAGGAGCCATCGGTGTCGAAAACGGGGGCGTCCGAGAGGACGGAAGGACCCTGGGTCGCGGTGAAGCTCGCCGTTTGGCTCCTTCCGGCCAACTCCGCCTTCACAAAGCGTTCAGGGCCGATGATGTGCTTCCCGATGAGGCTCGGGTCGGGGTGGGTGTAGCGGATCCCTTTCGCGTTGTACACCACGACGGCGTCCACACCGGACCTCTTACGGACCTCTTCCGCACGTGGCTGCAGCACCGCGGTCGGATCATGACTCTTCAGCGCGGTCACCATTCCCGGGGAGTTCGCGAACGCCTCGGCGAGAGCGAGCGACCGGTGGCGGGCGTCGGCTGTGCTTTGACTTCGGGCCTGCAACACCAGCGTCACCAATGTCGCAGCGATCAGCAGCACTACGAGCGCCAGCTGCAGTACCAGGACCTGACCGGCGACACTGCGCCAACGCAGCAGGGAGCCGGGACGCCTTCCCGTCGACGGATGCGGGGCGTCGAGCCGGATCCGAGCATCTTTCTCGGCTCTATCCCCTGATCGACTGAAAAAACGAGTCATGTCAGCATTCTGTGCCTGTGTGTCTGGCGACCCGTGCGTCGATGGGAGGCCGCCAGGCTGCGGCTGTCCTTGCTCTCACAGCCTGGCGACCAGCTCGGTGGGTGGCAACGGGCGCGGGAAATCCGGCGTGCTGCCACGCTCCTGGCCCGTTGTCTGCCATCCGTTCCCGGTTACGCCGCCCGTCGGGCCGTCGCGCTCCTGGTGGTCAGGATGCGGTGGACCAGTCGGGCGCCGGCCCGCGCCGTACGGTTGTCGACGTCGAGGTCCGGGTTGAGCTCGGCCACGTCGCAGACGGCCAGCTTCCCGCTCGCCGCCACCGCGGCGCAGACGTGCTCGACGACCTCCATCCGCACCCCGTACGCGGCGGGGGCACTGACTCCCGGAGCCGCACCGGCGGGGAGCACGTCGAGGTCGATGCTGAGGTGCACGACGTCGCAGCTCGCGAGGAACTCCTCGATGAACGCGTCGACGCGCTGCAGGTCGGGCAGGCCGCACTCGGTGTCGAGCAGGTACCGCACCCCGAGCCTGTCCGCGGTGTGGAAGAGACGGGTGGTGTTGCTCGGCTGACTCACTCCGAGCACCCAGTAGTTCAGCCGCTGTCCGCGCTGCTCCTCGCCGTGTGCCATCTGGAGGAACGGTGTGCCGGAGCTGGGCCGGACGTCGTCGCGCAGATCGAAGTGCGCGTCGAGGTTCAGCACCCCGAGGCGAGCGCCCTCGTGCAGGGCGCGGGTCCCGGCCAGCCCCAGGTAGCTGCCGTAGGCGACCTCGTGGCCGCCGCCGAGCACCACCACGGGGTGGCCGTGGTCGACGAGCGAGGTGAGTACCCGGCCCAGGCGGTGCTGCCCGTTCTCCAGGTCCCCGTCGGCCACCTCGATGTCGCCGGCGTCCAGCGCCCGCACCGGCGTCGGCAGGGCCATGGACGCGAGGGCGCCGCGCAGCGCGCGCGGGCCGTCCGCCGCACCCTGACGGCCCTTGTTCCGCCGGACACCCTCGTCGCTGCGGAAGCCGACGAACGCGACGTCCCCCGGTTCGGCGTCATCGGGGTTGAGGCCGACCACGTGGTGCCAGCGCAGGTTGTCCGCCCCGGGCCCGTCGTCCCGGCCCGTCCAGGGCTCGGGCGCCACATCTGCCGTCACCGTCCCGGTGCCGGCAGGGAGCACAGTGTTGTCCGTGCTCATTCCGCGTCGCTCTCGGCCATCGGGATGCGCACTCCGCGCTCCTGCGCCACCGAGGTGGCGTACTCGTAGCCCGCGTCCACGTGGCGGATGACGCCCATGCCGGGGTCGTTGGTCAGCACGCGGGAGAGCTTCTCGGCGGCGAGTTCGGTGCCGTCGGCGATGCAGACCTGTCCGGCGTGGATCGAGCGACCCATGCCGACGCCGCCACCGTGGTGGATGGAGACCCAGGACGCGCCGGAGGAGGTGTTCACCAGGGCGTTGAGCAGCGGCCAGTCGGCGATGGCGTCGGATCCGTCGATCATCGACTCGGTCTCGCGGTACGGCGAGGCGACGGAGCCGGAGTCCAGGTGGTCACGGCCGATGGCGATCGGAGCGGACAGTTCGCCGGAGGCGACCATCTCGTTGAACTTCAGGCCGGCGCGGTGGCGCTCGCCGTAGCCGAGCCAGCAGATGCGGGCGGGCAGGCCCTCGAAGGCCACGCGCTCGCCGGCCATCTTGATCCAGCGGTGCAGGTGCTCGTTCTCCGGGAACAGCTCCATGATGGCCTTGTCCGTGGCCTCGATGTCCTTGGGGTCGCCGGACAGGGCGGCCCAGCGGAACGGGCCGAGGCCCTCCTCGAACAGCGGGCGGATGTGCGCCGGGACGAAGCCGGGGAAGTCGAACGCGCGCTGGTAGCCGGCCTTGCGGGCCTCGTCGCGGATGGAGTTGCCGTAGTCGAAGACCTCGGCACCCTTGTCGAGGAAGCCGACCATCGCCTCGACGTGCTGGGCCATGGACTTGCGGGAGCGCTCGGTGAAGTCGGCCGGGTCCTTGCGGGCCTGCTCGTGCCACTCCTCGACGCTCACGCCGATGGGGAGGTAGGACAGCGGGTCGTGTGCCGAGGTCTGGTCGGTCACGATGTCGATGGGCGCGCCCATCTCCAGCAGCTTCGGGAAGATCTCCGCGGCGTTGCCGGTGAGCCCGATGGACAGCGGCTTGCGGGCGTCCCGGGCCTCGATGGCGAGCCGGAGCGCGTGGTCCAGGTTGTCCGCCGCGACGTCGAGGTAGCGGTGGGCGATACGGCGCTCGATGCGGGTGGGGTCGACGTCGACGCAGATGGCGACGCCGTCGTTCATCGTCACGGCGAGCGGCTGGGCGCCGCCCATGCCGCCGACGCCGGCGGTGAGGGTGATGGTGCCGGCGAGCGTGCCGTTGAACTTCTTGCGGGCGACGGCACCGAAGGTCTCGTAGGTGCCCTGCAGGATGCCCTGGCTGCCGATGTAGATCCAGGAACCGGCGGTCATCTGGCCGTACATGGTCAGGCCCTGGGCCTCCAGGGACCGGAACTCCTCCCAGTTCGCCCAGTCGCCGACCAGGTTGGAGTTGGCGAGGAGCACACGCGGCGCCCACTCGTGGGTGCGCATGACGCCGACCGGCTTGCCGGACTGGACGAGGAGCGTCTCGTCGTTCTTGAGCGTCTTGAGGGTGCGCACGATGGCGTCGTAGGAGGCCCAGTTACGGGCGGCCTTGCCGGTGCCGCCGTAGACGACCAGTTCCTCCGGGTGCTCGGCAACCTCGGCGTCGAGGTTGTTCATGAGCATCCGCAGGGCGCCTTCCTGCTGCCAGCCGAGGCAGTTCAGTTCGGTGCCGCGGGGGGCGCGGATGCTGCGGACCTCTGGGGAATCGCCGGCCATGCTGTCTCCTGGGTGGGATGTCGAACCTTGTTCCGTGCCCCATGACACGTGAGGAGAACACCGGCGGCCAGGCACGTCGCCCGGATTTCTCGGATCCGAGAAACCAGCTCGGTGGACAGGGGCGGAGCGGCTCGGCGGACCGGGACGAAGGCGCTTCCCCTAGAATTTTTCCGACAGCCCGCCGGTCGGGCGTGGGGGGAGACCAAGGGTGACGAGGATGGTGAACGGCGTGGCCGTGGAGGGTGCGGACCTCGCCCGTCTGTACGAGGAACAGGCGTCGCGTTCGGCTCCCGCGTACCAGCGGGTGAAGGACCTCGTGACCGAGCAGATCACCAGCGGTCGCTGGCGCGAGGGCGACGCCTTGCCGTCGGAGAACCAGTTCGTCGAGTCACTCGGCCTGTCCCGCATGACGATCAACCGCGCGCTGCGCGAGCTGACCGCGCAGGGCCTGCTCCGGCGGGTCATGGGGGTGGGTACCTTCGTGGCCCTGAACAAGGGCAGTTCCGCCCTGGTCGAGGTGCACAACATCGCCGACGAGGTCCGCCGCCGTGGCCACCGCTACCACGCCAGGGTGCTGTCCTTGCGCGAGGAGGAAGCGGGGAAGATCAGCGCGCAGTTCGGCCTCGGCGCGCGGCGCACGGTCTTCCGGTCCCGAGTGGTGCACTTCGAGGGCGACGTGGCCATCCAGCTGGAGGACCGCTACGTCAACCCGGACTTCGCCCCTGGCTACCTGGAGCAGGACTTCACCCGGCGCACGCCGTTCACATTCCTCTCCGAGGTTGCGCCGCTGGGCAAGGGGGAGCACATCGTGGAGGCGGTCCTGCCGTCCGCGGAGGAGTGCGCGATCCTGGGCGTCGAGGAGTCGGAGCCGTGCTTGCTGATTCAGCGCCGCACCTGGTCGCAGGGCGCGCTCGTCAGCATCGCGCGGCTGCTGCATCCCGGTTCCCGGTATCGCCTCGAGGGCACGTTCGACACGCACTGACCGCCGAGCCGCGCACCGGTCATGCCGCGTCCTGGGAGCGCCGCTGCCCCGGGGACGGATCCTGCGCCCCGCTGCCGGCCGCCGGCCCCGAGGGAGCGCGGCCGGACACCGCGGCCGTCAGTCGTGCCGCCCCCTGCTGCAGGACGTGCCGCACATGGTCCGCGTCATGCCGGCTGTAGTGCCGGCTCCAGGTGCTGCTGAGCGCCGCCACGGGCCGCTCGTTGTGGTCGAACGCCGCCACCCCCACCGAGCGGAGCCCCTCCGAGACCAGCTCGATCTCCTCCGACCAGCCGCGCTCGCGGTCCCGTGCCAGCAGGCTCCGCAGCTCGGACAGTGAGCGCGGGCCCTTGCCCGTGCGGGTGACGAGGTTCCCCGGTCGCGGGAAGAGGGCGCGCAGTTGCGCTTCGCCGCAGTGGGCGAGGATCGAACGGCCGTTGGCCGTCAGGTGCGCCGGCAGCCGGACACCGATGTCGGTGACGAGGGCGACGTCGACGTCGCCGCCCTGACCCGCGGGCGGCCGCTCCTTGAGCAGGTAGACCGACTCCGCGCCGTAGAGGATGCCCAGGTGCACGGTCTGGCCCAGCCGATGGGCCAGGCTGCGCAGGATCGGGCGCGCGAGCCGCTCCAGTGGTTCGTGGCGCAGATAGGCGGAGCCGATCTCGAAGGAGGCGACGCCCAGACCGTACGCCTGCTCCTTCGGGACGTAGGTGACGAATCCGCGATCGACCAGCACCGAGAGGATGTGGTAGACGGACGAGCGCGGGATGCCCAGATCCCGGGCCAGCGCGCCGGCCTGCGCGGGGCCCGAACGGCTGGCGAGATGCAGCAGGATGTCCAGCGCCCGCCCGACGGCGGGCGAGGTGCTGCTCGATTTCGTCTCGATGATCTCGTGTCCGCTCACTGGTTCACCTATTGACGTGCCTGTCTATACAGGAATATACAAGGCCTTCGTTCGTTCTGTGGGCGCGGCGGCCGTCGCCGCTGGGGGGCACCCCTACCCACTTCTCACCCGTCCGGGACCTCCCGTCCCCAAGGAGCACTACGTTGACCAAGGACACGGCGACGACCTTGACCAGGGGACTCAAGTCCCGGCACATCCGCTTCCTGGCGCTGGGCTCAGCGATCGGGACAGGGCTCTTCTACGGATCATCCGAATCCATCAAGGCTGCCGGTCCCGCGGTCCTCCTGGCCTATCTGATCGGCGGAGCGGCCGTCTTCCTGGTCCTGCGGTCCCTCGGCGAGATGGCCGTGAGCGACCCGTGCGCGGGATCGTTCGGTGAGTACGCCACCAAGTATCTCGGCCCGCTGGCCGGGTTCGCGACCGGATGGACCTACGCCTTCGAGCTGGTCATCGTCTGTCTGGCCGATGTCACCGCGTTCGGCGTGTACATGGGCTTCTGGTTCCCCGGCGTACCGCGCTGGATCTGGGTGCTGGCGGTCGTGGGCGTCGTCGGCGTGATGAACCTGTTCAGCGTCAAGGTCTTCGGTGAGCTGGAGTTCTGGCTCTCCCTCGTGAAGATCGTCGCCATCATCGCGATGATCATCGCCGGTGTGGCGATCCTCGTCTTCGGCCTCCACACCGGCAGCGCCCACGTCGGGGTGTCGAACCTCTGGAACAACGGCGGGTTCTCCCCGCACGGAGCCCACGGCGTCATCATGTCCCTGGCCGTGGTGATGTTCGCCTTCGGCGGCACCGAGATCATCGGCGTCACCGCCGGAGAGGCCCAGGACCCGGAGAAGACGATCCCGAGCGCGGTCAACACGATCCCCCTGCGTATCGTGCTGTTCTACGTGCTGACCATCGCGGTGATCATGTCGCTCAATCCCTGGCAGAACGTCGACTCTGCGGGCAGCCCGTTCGTCCAGATCTTCGTCGGCCTCGGCATCAAGTCCGCGGCGACCGTGCTGAACCTGGTGGTCATCACCGCGGCCCTGTCCGCGATCAACAGCGACATCTTCGCCGCCGGCCGCATCATGTACGGCATGGCCGAGCGCGGCCAGGCTCCCGCGGTCCTGCGCCGGCTCTCCCGCAACGGTGCGCCGTGGATGACCGTGGTCATCATGATGGGCGCGCTGCTCCTCGGCGTCGTGCTGAACTACCTGATGCCGGAGAACGTCTTCGTCATCATCGCCTCGATCGCGACCTTCGCGACGGTCTGGGTCTGGATGATGATCCTGCTGGCGCAGGTCGCCGCCCGCCGCAAGATGTCTCCCGAGGAGCAGGCCGCCCTCAAGTACCCGGCTCCGTTCTGGCCCTACGGCCAGTTCATCGCGATCGCCTTCATGGTCGGCGTGCTCGGGCTCCTCGCCTTCTCGGACAGCACCCGTGTCGCGCTGATCGTCGGCGCCGTCTGGCTGGCACTCCTGTCGGGCGTGTACTTCCTGTGGGGCCGCCCGCGCGGTGGCCGTGCGGACCTCGCCGAGACTTCCGAGCAGGCGGCGGAGGAACCCGTCCCGGCAGCTCAGGGATAGTTGCAGAGGGGTAACCGCACACCACCCTCGAACACCGATGGGGTCCGTCCGGCAGGGCGGACCCCATCGGTGTTTTCGTACCGCCGGGAGCAATGTCTGGGATTCCAGACAATGAGTGCCGTCAGCGCCTCGCGAAGCTGCTCTGACATGGGACTTCATAGATTTATGACTGTTGTTGTGAATGTCGGCCCCCTTTCCGCCGACGACGTTGTTTTCGTCGCCCGTCACGGCGCGCCCGTGGTCCTCGCGGAGGAGGCCCTCAAGGAGATCGCTCGCAGTCGCGAAGTGATCGAGGGTCTGGCCGACGACGTAGTGCCGCACTACGGTGTCTCCACCGGTTTCGGCGCCCTGGCGACGCGCCACATCCCCACCGAGCTGCGCACCCAGCTCCAGCGCAGCCTGGTGCGTTCGCACGCCGCCGGCTCCGGCCCCGAGGTCGAGCGCGAGGTCATCCGCGCGCTGATGCTGCTGCGCCTGTCCACCCTCGCCACCGGCCGCACCGGCGTCCGCGTCGAGACCGCCCAGGCCTACGCCGACCTCCTCAACGCCGGGATCACCCCCGTCGTGCACGAGTACGGCTCCCTCGGCTGCTCCGGCGACCTGGCCCCGCTCGCGCACTGCGCGCTCGCGATCATGGGCGAGGGCAAGGTCCGCGACGCCCAGGGCGAGCTCAAGCCGGCCGCCGAGGCGCTCGCCGCTGCCGGCATCACCCCGGTCGTCCTGCAGGAGAAGGAGGGCCTGGCCCTCATCAACGGCACCGACGGCATGCTCGGCATGCTCGTCCTGGCCTGCCACGACCTGCGGATGCTGCTGCGCACCGCCGACATCTCCGCGGCCATGAGCGTCGAGGGCCAGCTGGGCACCGACGCCGTCTTCGCCGCCGACCTCCAGGCGCTGCGCCCGCACCCGGGCCAGGCCGACAGCGCCGCCAACCTGCGGGCGCTGCTCGCCGGTTCGGCGATCACGGCCAGCCACCGCGGTCCGGAGTGCACCCGCGTCCAGGACGCCTACTCGCTGCGCTGCTCCCCGCAGGTCCACGGTGCGGCCCGCGACACCCTCACGCACGCCGAACTGGTGGCCTCCCGCGAACTGGCCAGCGCGGTGGACAACCCGGTGGTCACGCTCGACGGACGGGTCGAGTCCAACGGCAACTTCCACGGCGCGCCCGTGGCCTGCGTCCTGGACTTCCTGGCCATCTCGGTCGCCGACATCGCCTCCGTCGCCGAGCGTCGTACGGACCGCTTCCTGGACGTGGCCCGCAACCACGGCCTGAACGCGTTCCTCGCCGACGACCCGGGCGTCGACTCCGGCCACATGATCGCCCAGTACACCCAGGCCGCGATCGTCTCGGAGCTCAAGCGCCTGGCCGGCCCGGCCTCCGTCGACTCCATCCCCTCCAGCGCCATGCAGGAGGACCACGTCTCGATGGGCTGGTCCGCCGCCCGCAAGCTGCGCCGCGCCATCGACGGGCTCACCCGCGTCCTCGCCGTGGAGCTCTACACCGCCGCCCGTGCCCTGGACATGCGCGCCCCGCTGACGCCGGCACCGGGCACCGCCGCGGTCCGTGACGGGCTGCGCGAGGTCGTCGAGGGCCCCGGCACGGACCGCTGGCTCGCCCCCGAGATCGAGGAGGCCGTCCAGTACGTGGCCTCCGGCCGGGCCCTGGCCGCGGCCGAGGCCGAGGTCGGCCGCCTCTGCTGACGGCCTCCCTCTCCGAGGCGGCCCGTATCCAGGAGCCGGCGGCCCCGGCGTGCCCTCGCGGCGCGCCGGGGCCGCGGCCGTCTCGCCGTGAGAGACCGAGAGAGACCGCGAGGGACATGGCAAGGCCGTACGAGCCCTCGCGGGCCTACCAGCTCGTACGAGTTCTCACGCCGAGGGAACCGGCTCCCCCGGGCGGCGGGGCGCGTCGGCGACTCCGCCGACGCGGCGGCTCAACTCACGGGCGGTCCGGGCCACCTCCGTGGCGAACCGTTGCCGGCGCTCCGGATCCACTTCCTCGGCCGGGAAAGTGACCGCCACGCCCGCGATCGGGTGGGCGCTGTGATCGAGAACGGGGGCGGCGACGGAGGAGAAACCGGTCGTCACCTCTCCGTCCTCCGTCGCGTATCCGCGGCGCCGTACTTCCACGAGGAGGTTGCGCAGAGCGGACAGCGAGGTGGGCCCGAGCCCGTTGCGCAGGACGAACGCCGAGGGATCGGGGAACAGAGCGCGTACCTGGGCCTGCGCCAGGCGTGCCAGCACGGCCCGGCCGCTGGCGGTGAGGTGCGCCGGCAGCCGGACGCCGACCTCGGTGACCAGCGGCGCGCGTCCCGGTGCCCGCTCCTCGATGACGTAGATCACCTCGCGGCCGTGCAGCACGGCCAGATGCGCGTTGTGCCCGGTACGGTCGACGAGCTGGGCCAGCGGGACCCGCGCCAGGCGCTGGAACGGTGCCTGGCGGCTGTACCCGGAGCCGAGCTCGAAGGCACTGACCCCCAGGCCGTAGCGACGCTCTTCGGGCAGGTGCACGACGAAGCCGTCGCGTGCCAGGGTGTCGAGCAGGTGATAGGTCGTCGACCGGGGCAGCCCCACATCGCGGCTGATGGCCGCGGCCGGCACCGGACCGGCCTGGGCCGCGAGGTAGCGGAGGACGGCGAGCACCTGTGCTGCGGCAGGGACCGTGGACATATCGCGAGCGTACGTCCGTCCGGAAACGCCGATTCCGATTCGCCCCGAGGCGTCTGGGATACGAGACGGATTGCGGCTCCCGGGCGTAGTAAGAGCGCCATGACCTGGGGCTTCATGGAACACATGGCACAGACTGCTGGACCGGCCGACGCCCCGTCGGCACCACAACGCGGCGCCCGGCCGGTGGCCGCCGCCGCGGCCCGCACCGACGAGGTGACATTCCCAGGCGTCTACAACAGCGTCAGGCAGCTGCGCGCCGACGCATGGAACTCATTGGCGGAACTGACGCGCCGGTTGAGGCTCGGCCCGAGCGCCGACACCCGCTCGGAGTCGTTGACCGACCAGTTGGAGGAACTGTTCCGGCTGCTGACGCCGATCGAGAACTGCTATGCCTTTCCCGGCAAGGCGGGCCTCGGCGAGCTGCGCCGGCTCCACGAGATCGGTGACCGGCGCCGGCTGGCGGAGCGCGCGGACGACCTGAACCTGGCCCTGGGCACGGACCCGTACCGCAATGCCTCGACGGCACCGGAGCACCGCGAGGAAGCGGCCGCCGAGGAGCCGCATCCGCCGCACGAGCCCGCGGCCAAGCCGTACTTCGAAGTGCTCGTCGTCGGAGATCTCGACGAGACGGAGGAGCAGGCGCTGCGGGAGGCCCTGCGCCACCTGCGCCGTGCCGAGGACGAGTTCGTCTACGACCTCGTCGTGGCCCCCAGCTTCGAGGACGCGGTGATCGCGGCGCTGGTGAACCCCAGTCTTCAGGCCGTCGTCATCCGCCGTCGATTCGCCAACCGCTCCCGGCACGACCTGCAGGTGGTGCGGCGGTTCTTCGAAGGAACCGCCGCCGAGGCCTTCCCGGAGGAGGACCGGTTCGAGCAGCGGGCCCAGGCGCTCGGCGCCCGGTTGCTGGGACTACGGCCGGAGCTGGACCTCTACCTGATGACGGAAGGGGCGGTGGAGAGGACCGCCGGCACGCTCAGCCGGGGCTTCGCGCGGGTCTTCCACGCCCGGGAAGGGCTCCTGGAACTTCACCTGTCGATCCTGCACGGCATCGGCGAACGCTACACGGCACCGTTCTTCACCGCTCTTCGAGCACACAGCCGGCGCCCGACCGGGGTCTTCCATGCTCTTCCCATCTCCCGCGGTACCTCCGTGGTCGGTTCCCACTGGATCCCTGAGATGGCCCGCTTCTACGGGCTGAACATCTTCCTCGCCGAGACGTCCGCCACCTCCGGCGGCCTGGACTCGCTGCTGGAGCCCACAGGCCCGCTGCGGGAGGCGCAGGACCTCGCGGCCCGGGCGTTCGGTGCCCGGCAGACGTACTTCGTCACCAACGGCACGTCCACTGCCAACAAGATCGTGGTGCAGGCCCTGGTCCGGCCTGGCGACATCGTGCTGGTGGACCGCAACTGCCACAAGTCCCACCACTACGGGCTGATGCTCGCCGGCGCCCACGTCGTCTACCTCGACGCCTATCCGATGGACCAGTACGGCATGTACGGCGCCGTGCCCGTCGAGGAGATCAAGCGGAAGCTGCTCATGCTGCGGCGCGAGGGTCTGCTGGACCGCGTCAAGCTTCTCCTGCTCACCAACTGCACCTTCGACGGGATCGTCTACAACCCCTCCCGCGTGATGGAGGAGTGCGTGGCGCTCAAGCCGGACCTCGCCTTCCTCTGGGACGAGGCCTGGTTCGCGTTCGCCCGCTTCCACCCCGTCTACCGCCGCCGCACCGCCATGGCAGCCGCCCGCGAGCTGACCGACCGCTACCGCGACGCGGACTACGCCGAGCGGTACGCCGAGCACCGGGAGAGCCTCGGTGAGGACCCGGACGACGAGACCCTGCTGGGCACCCGTCTGATGCCGGACCCGGAGGCCGTCCGCGTCCGGGTGTACGCCACCCAGTCGACGCACAAGACCCTGACGTCACTGCGCCAGGGCTCGATGATCCACATCTTCGACCAGGACTTCCGGCACAAGGCGGCCGAGACGTTCCACGAGGCGTACATGACGCACACCTCGACGTCGCCGAACTACCAGATCCTCGCCTCGCTCGACCTCGGCCGCAGACAGGCCGAGCTGGAGGGCTTCGAACTGGTGCAGAAGCAGCTCGAGCAGGCGGGCGTACTGAGGGACGCGATCGACCAGCACCCGGTGCTGAGCCGCTATCTGCACTTCCTCACCACGCCCGAGCTCATACCCGCCCAGTACCGTTCCTCGGGTGTGGACCAGCCCCTGCGGACCGGGCTGGCGAAGATGGCGGCCGCCTGGGAGGACGACGAGTTCGTCCTCGATCCGACCCGGGCGACCCTGCACATCGGCCGCACGGGCATCGACGGGGACACCTTCAAGCACGAACATCTCATGGACCGCTACGGCGTCCAGGTCAACAAGACCACGCGCAACACGCTGCTGTTCATGACCACCATCGGAACCACGCGCAGCGCGGTCGCCTACCTCATCGAGGTGCTCGTCAAGATCGTCGAGGAACTGGAGGAGACCATCGCGGAGATGAGCCCCCGCGAACGCGCCCTGCACCATCGGCGAAGCGCCGTTCTCAGCGACGGGTCCGCCGTCCTGCCGGACTTCAGCGCGTTCCATGCCGCGTTCCGTCCGGGCGTTCACACACCGGAGGGGGACCTGCGCAAGGCGTTCTTCCTGGCGTACGACGACGACAAGTGCGAGTACGTGATGGCGGACGAAGTCGCCGAGGCCGTGGCGGCCGGGCGGGAGGTCGTCTCGGCCACCTTCGTCACGCCGTACCCTCCGGGCTTCCCCGTGCTCGTCCCGGGCCAGCTGATCAACGAGACTGTGCTGCGGTACATGGGAGCTCTCGACACTCGCGAGATACACGGATACCGGCCCGACACCGGTTACCGGGTCTTCACCGAGTCCGCGTTGAAGGAGATGACGGCATGACGGGCAGCCAGGTGCTGCGGGCGCACGACCGGCCGGTGACGCGCTGGAAGAACGGCGGCGGTCTGACCCGGGAGGTCGCCGCGGACGGCTCAAGCGCGGGTCTGGAGGACTTCGTCTGGCGGGTGAGCCTCGCCGACGTCGCTCGCGGCGGTCCGTTCTCCTCCTTCGCGGGCGTGGACAGGATCATCACCGTCGTGGACGGGGCGGGGATGGAGCTGAACGTCGACGGTGCCTCGCACACCATCGCCGACGCGTACGAGCCCTTCTCCTTTCCCGGTGACGTGGTCACCGACTGCCGGCTGCTCTCCGGCCCCATCGTCGATCTCAACGTGATGACGCGGCGCTCCCACGCGACGGCGCACGTCCGCATGGCCCGTGAGGGGTTCTCCGTCGTCCCGCGGACCGGGGTCCTGGTCCTCGTGATCGCCTTGGCGGGCACGGTGGCCGTCGAGGAGTCCGGCGTCACCCTCGACCGGTTCGATGCGGTCCTGTTCCCGGACCCCGACGCCGGCGTCCTTCGTATCGACGGGGTGGCGGCGGTCGTCACCGTCACCACCACTTCCGGCTCGCCCGGGACATGACCGGGGCGGCACGCGGGGCCGGCCCGGCAGGCTTCTCAGTGTCTTCTCAGCAAGCGTCACCGAGGCTGGAGGTGTCCTGAGGAGGACCGGGTCCGACACCGGGCAAGCGAGTCCTTCTCGCATCGAAGAGGGGGAGCCCATGGTTTCCCGCACCGAAGCCCCACCCGTCTCTCCTCGTTGGGGCCGTGCGGCCCCGGCGACCGGGGGCACCGGTGACCGGCTGAACCGCTTCTTCGACGACGCCTGCGACCGCACTCCGTCAGCGCCGGCCCTCGCATGCGGATCGCGGCTCCTGACCTACGCCGATCTCGACGCGCGGGCCAACCGGGTAGCCCGGCATCTGCACCGGGCCGGCATCGGTCCGGGCAGCCGCGCGGCCCTGCTGCTGCCCCGGTCCGTGGACATGTACGTGAACCTGCTGGGCGTGTGCAAGGCGGGCGCGGCGTTCGTGCCGATCGACCCGGCCGCGCCGCCGGACCGGGTCGCCTTCATCCTGGGCGACGCGGGCGCGGCCGTGGTGCTGACCACGTCGGCGCTCGCGTCCGGTGCCGCCTGGGCGGAGCGGTGCCGGACGTGCCCGGTGATCGAGGTCGACACGTGTGCCGCGGATCTCGCCGCCCTGCCGCCCGAGCGGCCCGACGTCGTGGCCGGGGGCGATGACGATCCGCTGGCGTACGTGATGTACACCTCGGGGTCCAGTGGCAGGCCGAAGGGCGTGGAGATCGCGCAGTCGAGCATCTGCAACTTTCTGCGCGTGGTGGCACCGATCTACGGCATCCGGCCGCACGATCGCGTGTACCAGGGCATGACCCTCTCGTTCGACTTCTCCATCGAGGAGATCTGGCCCACCTGGGCGGCCGGCGCCACACTCGTCGCCGGACCGGTCGGCCCCGGACAGTTGGGCGACGATCTCGCCGACTTCCTTCAGGAGCACCAGGTCACCGCTCTGTACTGCGTCCCGACACTGCTGGCGACGATGTCCCGTGACCTCCCGCGGCTCCGCGAGGTCGTCGTCGGCGGCGAGGCGTGCCCCGCCTCACTCGTCGAGCGGTGGAGCAGGCCGGGACGGCGCATCCTCAACACCTACGGGCCGACCGAGGCAACCGTCACCGCCACCTGGCAGGAACTCCGGCCGGGGCGTCCGGTGACCATCGGCCGCCCGCTGCCGACCTGCTCGGCCGTCCTCCTGGACGAGCAACTGCGGCCCGTGCCGCACGGCGCCGTCGGTGAGATCTGCCTGGGCGGTCCGGGCCTCGCACGCGGCTACACGGGACGGCCCGACCTGACCGCGGAGCGCTTCGTCCAGCACCCCTTGGCGCCCGGCTCGGGCCGCCTGTACCGCACCGGAGACCTCGGCAGGATGACCGACGACAGGGAGATCGAGTACCTCGGCCGGGCCGACGCCGAGGTGAAGATCCGCGGCTACCGGGTGTCCCTGGAGGAGATCGACAACGTGCTGCTGGAGGACCCCGGCGTGGCCCAGGCGGCCACCACCCCCGTGTCGCCGCGCGACGGATCCGACGGTGACCGTGTTCTCGCCGCCTACGTCGTGCCCGCCGGGGACGGCGCGGTCCCCGACGACGATCTCGCCGCCCGGCTGCACCGGCGTCTGCGCCGGTCGCTGCCCGCCTACATGGTGCCCGCGACGCTGGACTTCCTCGATCGGCTGCCCGTCATGCCCAGCGGCAAGACGGACCGTACGAAACTGCCCGCGCCCACCGGCCGCCGGCTCGCCGGCACCGGCCCTGTGGCGCCGGTCCGCGACCGGCTCGAGGCCAGGGTGCGCGACGCCTGGGCACGGACGCTCGGCATGGACCCCGGCGAACTCTCCGCGGAGGCCGACTTCTTCACCGACCTCGGTGGTCACTCGCTGCTCGCCGCCCGCGCGGTGTCGCTGCTGCGCGACCCGGAAGGCGGACCCGGCCCCACCCTGCGTGACCTGTACGAGAACCCGACCGTGACCAGCTTCGCGGCACGACTGCGCTCCACGGCCGAGGCCTCTCGCGCGCCGCGGCAGCCCCGCCCCGCACCCCTGCGGCACGGCCGCGCCCGCATCGCGCGGGCCGGACTCCTCCAGGCAACGGCCTTCTACGTCCTGCTCTTCCTGCTGACCGGTCCGGTGGCCGCGTCCTTCGCGCTGAGCCACGGACAGGTGTCGGGCAGCGCGGCCGTCGGGCCGGCCGTCTCGGTACTGGCCGGCTGGTTCGCCGTACGCTGGCTGGTTCCCGTCCTTCTCGCGCGGCCGCTGGCGGCGGGTATCCGGCCGGGCCGGTACCCCCTCTGGGGGGCGACGTACCTGCGGCTGTGGCTGTTGGACGTGCTGCTGCTGGGGATCAGTCCGCTGCGGATGCTCAGCGGATCCCCGCTCATGGGCCCCTACCTGCGGCTCCTCGGTGCCCGCGTCGGCCCCCGCACCACCATCGCCACCGGCTTCGTCGGCCTGCCCACGCTGCTGGGCATCGACCGGGACGCCACGATCGGCTACGGCGCCACGCTGCGCCCCTGGCAGGTCGCCGACGGATGGGTCACCATCGCCCCGATCACCGTCGGCGAGAGGGCGTACGTCGGCGCCAACGCGGTCCTCGAACCAGGCGCCTACCTGGGCCCCGGGTCCGCGCTCGGTGAGCAGTCCGTGTCGGGCCCGGGCAAGGCCGTCCCGGCCGGAGCGCGCCGCGCCGGATCGCCCGCACGCCCGGTCGAGGCACTCGCCCCGCTCGTCGAGACGATGCTGCGCGACCGGACCGAGGCGGATCGCTGGCGGCCCCGCCAACTGGCCGCCGTCGTGCTCGGTCTGGTCCTGCTGGAGTCCGTCGTGGTCGCCGCGGCCGTGCCGAGTGCCGCCCTGCTCTGGTGGGCCTGGTCGAGCGGTGGCACGCTCGCCGGTCTCGCTGCGATCATGCTGTCCGGCCCGGTCTTCGTGGCCACGGTGTGCCTGGTCGTCGCCGCCGGGAAGCGGGCGGTCCTGCCGAGGACACCCCCCGGAATCCATCCGGCGCGCTCGGCGCTGGGCGTGCGCAAGTGGATCGCCGACAAGTTGCTGGAGCAGAGCCTCACCCTCACCAACTCGCTCTACGCCACCCTCTACACCGTCCCGTGGCTGCGGCTGCTCGGCGCCCGTGTCGGCCGGCGCGCCGAGATCTCCACCGCGGCGCACATCGATCCCGACCTGCTCACCCTCCGCGACGGCAGCTTCGTCGCCGACATGGCCGGCGTCGGCGTCGCCGCCTTCGCGGCCGGGCGCATGGCCTTCGAACCCACCGACATCGGCGAACGCGCCTTCGTGGGCAACGCGGCGCTCGTCCCGGCCGGGACACGGCTCGGCCCGGGCTCGCTCGTCGGCGTGGGCACGGTGCCGCCCCCGGAGCGCGTGCCCGCCGGCAGCACCTGGCTGGGTTCACCGGCCCTGCGGCTGCCGGTGCGCCAGGACAGCGGGTCCTATCCGGAGGAGAAGACGTTCCGGCCCACCCGCAAAGCCGTACTCGGCCGCCTGGCCATCGAGTTCTTCCGCGCCACCCTGCCCATGTCGGTGCTCGCGACCGCGGCCTTCCTGTACCTGCTCGCCCTGTCGGGCACCGCCCGCCACACCGGGGCGTGGGTGCCGCCGCTCGTGTCGCCGCTGTTCGCCGCCGGCGCGGTGCTGGCCGTCATCGGCTGCTGCGTGCTGGCGAAGTGGGTCGTCGCCGGACGGTACCGGCCACGTGTGGAACCCCTGTGGAGCCTGTTCGTGCGCCGTACGGAGTTCGTCACCGGCCTCTTCGAAGCGGCGGCGGTACCCGCGGGCGTGGGCGCCCTGGTGGGGACGCCCTTCCTGCCGCCGGTGCTGCGCCGGCTCGGTGCCCGCATCGGACGTCGCACCTGGATCGGCACCACGTACCTCACCGAGTTCGACCTCGTCGAGGTGGGCGACGACGCCTCGATCGGCATGTTCGTCTCCCTCCAGACCCACCTGTTCGAGGACCGTGTGATGAAGATGTCCACGGTGACCGTCGGCCCCGCCGCGAGCGTCGGAACCCGGACCGTCGTGCTCTACGACACGCAGGTGGGCGCCGGTGTCCGGCTCGGCGCGCTGTCCCTGGTGATGAAGGGTGAACGTCTGACGCCGGGCACGAGCTGGCATGGGCTCCCTGCCGAAGGAGACGACAGCGCACCCGCGGCGGCCGGGCCGACGACGTACCCTCGGTGAGGCAGCCATGACACACCTGAGGCATTCCGGGGCCGCCGCCGGGCGCCGCCCCCTCGCTCTCGTCTACCGCGGCCCGGCCTCGTCGCCCGGCTGCCCCGAGGCGGTCGCCGGACTGCTCTCCTCCGGGCCGTGGAACCTGGACGTCCGCTTCACCGGCCCGGACGAGGCGCTTCCGCTCTCGGCCGAACTTCTCTCCCACGCCCTGCTGTACGCCCAGCCCGGTGGCGGCACGCTCGACTCCGCCTACCGGCGACTGCGCCGGCGCCGCCGGGCGATCCGCGACTTCGTCCGCGACGGGGGGCGCTACCTCGGGTTCTGCCTCGGCGGCTACCTCGCCGGGGCCACACCGGGCTTCGGCCTGCTCCCCGGTGACACCGACCAGTACATCTCCTCCCCAGGGGCCACCATCCACGAGGAGAGCGACACACTGGTCAGGGTGACCTGGCGAGGCCGGCCCCGCACGGTGTTCTTCCAGGACGGCCCCCTCTTCGTCCTCGACGAGAACGCCGACGCCACGGTCCTCGCCACCTACGACAACGGCGCCCCCGCCGCCCTCGTGACCCGCTTCGGCCACGGGCGGGTCGCGGTCACCGGTCCCCACCCCGAGGCCACGACCGACTGGTACACCGACCACGGCCTGCCGGTGCACCACACCCTGGACCTGGCCATGGACCTGGTGGAATCGGTGATGGAGAGATGACCCCACCGCCGTGCCGCACACGATCCCGCGCTCCCTCCCGGGAAACAGCCCCTCCGGTCCGGAGCTATCGTTGATTTCGAGAGGCTGCCATGCGGACGCTGATCATCGAGGACGAGCACGCACTCGCCGAGGCGATCGCCGACGGACTTGCCACCGAGGGCTTCGTCTCGGACCTGGCACACGACGGCCCGGACGGGCTGTGGCGGGCCCTCCATGAGCCGTACGACGTCATCGTGCTCGACATCATGCTGCCAGGCCTGTCCGGGTACGAGGTCCTCAAACGCCTGCGGGCGGCCAGAGCCTGGACACCGGTGCTCATGCTCACCGCGAAGGACGGGGAGTACGACGAGGCCGACGCCCTCGACCTCGGCGCCGACGACTACCTGAGCAAGCCCTTCTCCTACGTCGTGCTCGTCGCCCACCTCCGGGCCCTTCTGCGGCGAGGAGCACCCGCACGCCCCGCCATCCTCACCGCCGGAGACCTCGCACTCGACCCCGCGCGCCGCAGCTGCCGCCGTGGACACCACGAAATCGACCTGACCACACGGGAGTTCACCCTCCTGGAATACCTGCTCAGGCACCCCGACGAGGTGATCAGCAAGACGGACATCCTCACCCATGTATGGGACGAGCACTTCGACGGCGACACCAACATCGTCGAGGTCTACGTCGGCTACCTCCGCCGCAAGATCGACGCCCCCTTCGGCCGCCGGACCATCGAGACCGTCCGCGGTGCCGGCTACCGGCTGCGCGGCGGTGCGGGGTGACCGATGACCGCGACCATCCCGAACTGGTGGGCCCGCCGATCACTGCGGCTGCGCCTGACCGCCGCCGCGGCCGCGGTCATCGCCGCCGGGCTGGCCGGAGCCGCCGTGCTGCTCGTCGCCTGGCTGCACGCCAGCCTGATCAGCGGACTCGACCAGGCCGCGCTGCAACGAGCCCAGGTCGTGGCGGCGGACGAGGACAGCGACCAGATCACGGCGGAAGTGCCCACCACCGACCACGGGGGAGTCGCCGTACAGGTGATCGCGGGGAACGGGAAAGTGGTGTCCAGCTCCCACAACCTGCGTGGCCGGCCACGCGCTTTCACCTTCCCGGCGAGCCGGAGCGACACCCCGCACGCCCACACCGTCGACGACATTCCCATAGGGGCGGGCGGGACATGGCGCGCCGTTGGCATCCCCGCGGGCACCGACCGTGACCCGGTGACCGTCTACGTGGCCGTACCCACCGAGAGCGTCGACCACGGACTGGCCCAGCTCACCGTCGGTCTGGCCACCGGAGTTCCGGCGGTCGTCGCCGCCCTCACCGGAGTCGTGTGGCTGCTCACCGGGCGCGCGCTGCGCCCCGTGGACGGCATGCGCGCCCAGACCGCGGAGATCACCGCCTCCGACCTGAGCCGCCGCCTCGACGTACCGCCCGCCGACGACGCGCTCGGCCGGCTGGCCACGACCTTCAACGACCTGCTGGCCCGTCTGGACACATCGACCCGGCGGCAGCGGCGGTTCGTCGCGGACGCGGCCCACGAACTGCGCAACCCTCTGAGCACTCTGCACACCCGCCTGTCCGTCGCCGCCCACCACCCCGGCCTGGCCGACGGGCAGTCCCTCGCCACCGGACTCCTGCCGCAGACCGAACGGCTGACCCGGCTCGTCGACGACCTGCTCCAGCTCGCGCGGCTCGACGCCCGCCCGCGGCTGCGGGCCCGCCCCGTCGACCTGGATGAGATCGTCTTCACCGAGGTGCGCGAAGCCCGTCGGCGCACCGGGCTCGTCATCGACCAGCACGCCGTCGGCGCGGCACGGGTGGCGGGCGACGAGGACGCCCTCGCCCGTGTCGTACGCAACCTGCTGGACAACGCGCTGCGCCATGCCGGCACCCGGATCGACGTCAGCCTCCGCACACTCGGCGACACCGCACAGCTGACCGTCGCCGACGACGGGCCCGGCATCCCCGAGGCCGACCGTGAGCGCGTCTTCGGGCGTTTCACCCGGCTCGACGACGCCCGTGCCCGGGACACCGGCGGCAGCGGCCTCGGCCTGGCCATCGTCCGCGACACCGTCACGGCCCACCACGGCAGCACCCGCATCGAAGACAACCGTCCCGGCGCCCGGCTGGTCGTCCTGCTGCCGACGGCGGGACAGGGTCGGTGAAGAAAGCCGAAAAGCGGTCCCTCAGGCCGTAGTGGCACGCAGCGAGAGGAACTGGAGCACACCGAAACCGGCGACGGTCATGGCCTGCATGGGGATCCAGACGGCACCCGCGGTCGTGGGCGAGAACCAGGCGAGCATCGCGACGATGCTGAGCACGGCCCACAGCACATTGGCGTCGATGACCGCCTTGACCGCGAGGGCCGACGGCCGCTTCCGCGTGGCGAGGTAGCCGACCCCCGCGGCGTACAGCACCAGGAAGATGCCTAGCTCGAACAGCAGACCCGATCCGATGCCGAGCAGGTTGCCGACCGGCTTCGAGTCGATCACGTAGACCAGTCCGTTGACGCCGGTGACGACGGCGTCGAGGGCGAGGAAGCGGCGCAGCATGGTCTGCGGGCGGTCGGTGCGGGAGAGGGTGCCGAGCAGGGTGGTGGCGGACATGCCGATCAGCCTCCGTCGAGGTCGAAAACGCTGGTCACGGGGGCCGTGGCCGGTGCGGAACGGGCCGCCCCGGCCCCGGTGACTCCCACCTTGACCGGTTCCGCACGGAAGATCGATTACCGCTGAGGTAATGAGACAGGCCGGCTGGTGGCAGGCCCTGGCGGACGAGACCCTCGTCCGCCACCCTGATGTCTGCGTCCGTCGTCCGATCCGACGGCCTCAGCCGCCCGCATCGAACCCGAGTTCCACACAAGGGCGTTGAGGGCATGGCCGTGGCCGACGGTACGGAAGCGTCGGATTCCGGCGGGCGGTTCAGCGCCTCGCCGTGAGGGACTGCCGGGCGACGGGGAAGTCGAAGTAGGTGTCCGGGTAGGGCTCGGGCTTGTAGGTGTAGTGCCAGCACTCCTCGGCGAGGTTCACGAACCCCAGGTTCTCCAGCGTGCTCTTCAAGAGCATCCGGTTGGCCTGCTGTTGCCCCTGGATCCTGGGGTCGAGTGTGTGGGCGAGGGTGTCGAAGCAGTCGAAGCCGGTGCCCATGTCGAGGGAGTTGTCGGGGAAGCGTTCGGCCTGGGGTGCGTAGCAGGGGACCAGCGGCTTGCTGGGGACGTAGGGGTGGGTCGGGCCGGCCGGGAGCCTGACGATGGTCAGGTCCATCGTCGAGCCGCGGCTGTGGCCGGACTTCGCGGCGATGTAGCCGTCCTCGAACAGCCGGGTCTTGTCGACCTGAGGGTAGAACTCGCCCTTCATGGCCTGGTCGTCGAGGTCCTGGGCCCAGCGGACGAAGTGGTCGACGGCGCGCTGGGGCCGGTAGCAGTCGTACACCTTGAGGCTGTAGCCCTTGCGCAGCAACTGTTGCTGGGCCGTGTGAAGGGCCTGGGCGGCGGGGCGGGTGAGGATGCAGAGCGGCTGCCGGTAGCCGTCGACGCGCTGCCCGACGAAGTTGTGGGGGGTGAAGTAGCGGATCTCCTGGATGATCGTCGGATCCACGGTGCTCAGCGCGACGAAGTCCGTGGGCGCCTTGGGCTCGGGAGCCGCCCGGGCGGTGGCAGGGGCGGCGGTCACGGTGAGCAGGGCGGCAGCGGCGGCGATCAGAGTACGTGCGGTGCGCATCAGGCGTGTCATGCCCCCTTCATCTACCAGGGGCGGGGGTCATGGGGGAAGCGATCGCACACGAGGTTCCCCCGGAAGCCTGCCCGGAGGATGCGCCGTCCGGCGCCGGCGATGCGGTGGAGCGCCGTGTCGGTGGTCGTGTCAGGGGTCGTGTCAGGGGCGTGACAGGTGGGTGTCAGGCCCGGCGGGGACGGTGAGGGCATGAACAATTCGGCGATCGCGGTTTCAGGGCTGCGGAAGGCTTATGGCGACAAAGTCGTGCTGGACGGCATCGACTTCGACGTCGCCGCAGGATCGGTGTTTTCCCTGCTCGGCCCGAACGGGGCGGGCAAGACGACGACGGTGAACGTCCTGGCGACGTTGATGCAAGCCGACGCCGGGACGGTACGCGTCGCCGGGCACGACGTGGTGACCGCGACCAAGGAGGTGCGCGCGGTCATCGGCGTGACCGGTCAGTTCGCCGCGGTGGACGAACTGCTGTCGGGCCGCGAGAACCTTCAGATGATGGCGGACCTGAAGCGGGTGCGCTCCGGTGACCGCGTGGTCGCGGGGCTGCTGGAACGGTTCGATCTGATGGAGTCGGCGGACAAGCCGGCATCGACCTACTCCGGCGGTATGCAGCGGAAGCTGGACCTGGCGATGACGCTGGTCGGCAACCCGCGGATCATCTTCCTGGACGAGCCGACGACGGGTCTCGACCCACGCAGCCGGCGCACGATGTGGGGGATCGTCCGCGAGTTGGTGGCCGCCGGCACCACCATCTTCCTCACCACCCAGTACCTGGAGGAAGCAGACCAGCTCGCCGACCGGATCGCGGTGCTCGACCAGGGCCACCTCGTCGCCCAGGGCACCCCCGAGGAGCTCAAGCGCCAGGCCCCCGGCAGCCACGTCCGGCTCCGGTTCACCGACCTCTACGAACTCGGCGCGGCGGCACGGGTCCTGACCGGCTCCACACGGGACGACCAGGAACTGACCCTGCGCGTTCCCAGCGACGGCGGGTCGAGGTCGCTGCGGGCCCTGCTGGACAAGCTCGACGAACACACCATCAACGCAGCGGAGTTCTCGGTGCACACGCCGGACCTCGACGACGTATTCCTCGCCCTGACCGGGCGCACGAGCACGAGCACGGAGGCGATCGCGAAATGAACAGTGTCTCGACGTCGTTCGGCGACGCGGCGATCATGCTGCGCCGCAACTTCAAGCACACGGCCCGGAATCCGGTCACGGTGTTCCAGGCGGTCCTGTTTCCCATCGTGATGATGCTCATGTTCGTCTACGTGTTCGGTGGCGCCTTCAAGGTCGAGGGGAAATACGTCGATTACGCGGTGCCGGGCCTGATGGTGATGGCCATCACCTACGGGTTGGGGCCGACCGCGGCGGCCGTGAACGGCGACATGACGAAGGGCATCATCAACCGGTTCAAGGCCATGGACGTCTCCCACGGCGCCGTGCTGGCCGGTCATGTCGTCTCCACGACGGTGCGCAGTCTGATCGCCGACGCGGCCATCATCGGCGTCGGCTTCGCGATGGGATTCCGTCCCCATGCGAGCTTCCTCCAGTGGCTCGCCGCGATCGGCATCATGCTGCTGCTCGCCTTCGCGACCAGTTGGCTCACGGTCGCCATGGGCCTGGGCGCGAAGACCGCGGAGTCGGCGGGCCTGGCCACCGTACCGCTGATCATGCTGCCGTTCCTGAGCAGCGCGTTCGTGCCCGCCGACACGATGGGGACCGGCGTGCGGCAGTTCGCGGAGTACCAGCCCTTCACTCCGATCATCGAGACGCTGCGCGGGCTGCTGGCGGGCAACCCGTCGAGCGGCGACGCGATCGCGGCCCTCGCCTGGTGCGTCGGGCTCGCTGTCCTCGGATACGTGTGGGCGGTCTCCGCGTTCAGGAAGCGAGCGTGACCTCGACCAGCTGAGACCAGCCGGTCCGCGTCCCCTCCCGAGCCGCCTCGGCGAACTTCGCGTCACCGAGGCGGTTCCGCGCGGCCTGCTCGATCCGGGCGGTGTCCGGCTGAGAGCGGTCCTCGAGCCCGCGCACGCCGAGGCTCGCCCCGAGCAGTCGCGCGGCCTGCTCGTGCTCACCGCGGCGCAGGGCCAGGTCCGCGACCCCGACGAGCACCTGCGCGAGCAGCGGCGCGTACCCCGCCTCGGCCGCCGCCGCGCAGGCCGCCGCGCGGTGCGCGCGGGCCTCGCCGAGGTCGTCGGCGAGGTAGCCGAGCAGATCGTGCGTCCCCGCGCGGATGTTCGCCCTCTCCGCTTCGTCGCCCAGCATGGCCGTCGCGACGCCGAGTTGCCCGCGCGCCTGCGCGGCGTCGCCGCCCCACCGGGCGAGTGCCGCCTTCGCGAGGGCCAGCTCGGCCAGCGCGTCCGGCCAGGTGACCCGCTCCGCGCACCGCTCGGCCTCGGCGATGGCGGCCGCACTGGCGGCCTCGTCGCCCAGCAGCCAGTACAGCTGCGCCTGCCGCGACCGCATGCGGATGACGTCCTCGACGGCGCCGACCTCGGTGACGACCGCGATCGCCTGCTCGTAGTGCTCGCACGCACCGGCGAACCCGCCGCGCACGGCCGCCCGCTCGGCCAGTTCGGTCAGGGCGAGCGAGATCCCGAACCGCTCGCCGAGCGCCTGGAACTCGGCGAGCGCCGTCTCCAGGTACGCGTCCGCGTTTCGCGTGTCCTGGCCGAGCACGATCCGCATCTTGCCCAGGTGCCACTGGGCCAGTGCACGCACCCAGGGGTCCTCGTCGTCCAGCAGCTGTTCGAACGCGGACAGGGACGCGTCGGGCTCCCGCAGCAAGCGCTCCAACGCTTCGACGAGCCCCACGTGCGGATGGCGGCGCCCGCCGATCCGGCTGAGCCGGTACGCCTCGTGGATCCACTCCGCCGCCTGGCGCTCGTCGTTGCGCCCGGAGCTCACGAACAGCACGATCAGCGCGTACACCGTGGTCCGCACCTCGTCGGACACCTCACCGGGCGTCCTGGCGGCCGCGGTGATCAGCTCGATGCCCTCGGTCCTGTGCCCGCCGAGCCACCAGTACCAGCCGGCGCCGGCCGCCAGCCGCATCGCCGCCTGCGCCTCGCCCGCCGCGAGCGCGCCGCGCATCGCGGCACCGATGTTGTCGTGCTCGGCCCCGAGCGTGGCGAGCCACTCCAGTTGCTCGGCGCGGCGCAGGTGCGGCTCCGCGGTCTCGGTGAGTTCGGTGAAGTAGGCCAGGTGTGCGTGGCGCGCCCGGTCCGATTCCCCCGAGTCCGCGAGACGGTGCCCGGCGTACTCCTTGATCGTGCCCAGCATGCGGTAGCGCGGGGCGCTGTCGCCCTCGGTGAGCAGAAGCGACTTCTCGGTCAGCGCGGTGAGCAGATCGAGCACCTGCTCCCGCTCGACCGCGTCGCCCGCGCAGACCCGTTCGGCCGCCTCCAGACTCGCCCCGCCGGCGAACACCGAGAGCCTGCGCAGGACCATCCGCTCGGGCTCGGTGAGCAGCTCCCAGCTCCAGTCGACCACCGCGCGCAGCGTCTTGTGCCGCGGCAACGCGGTGCGGCTGCCGCTGGTCAGCAGGCGGAACCGGTCGTCGAGCCGGTTGGCCAACTGGCCGATGGACATGGTGCGCAACCGGGCCGCGGCCAGTTCGATCGCCAGTGGCATCCCGTCCAGCGCCCGGCAGACACGCACCGCAGTCGCCAGCGTGGGGGCGTCGACCGCGAGATTCCGGCGCACCGCCCCGGCGCGGTCCCGCAGCAGCTGCACGGCGGGCGAGGACTCGATGCGACCCGGATCCGCGTCCCCCTCCGGCAGGGCCAGCGGCTCGACCAGCCACAGCGCCTCCCCGGTGATGCCGAGCGGTTCCCGGCTCGTCGCCAGGATCCGCAGCCGGCGGCACTCGCCGAGCACCCGGTGGGCGAACACCGCCGCCGACTCGATCACGTGCTCGCAGTTGTCCAGGATCAGCAGCGCCTCCCGCTCGCGGACCGCGGCGATGAGCCGGTCCGTCAGCTCCGTGTTCGGAGCCCCGCCGAGCAGGGCGTCCCGCAGGCCGAGCCCGGCGAGCGCCGACTGCGCCACGTCACCGTCCGCCCCGACGGCGGCCAGCTCCACCAGCCAGGCCCCGTCCGGCAGGTCGCCGAGCAGCGTGCGCGCGGTCTCCGTGGCCAGCCTCGTCTTCCCCGAGCCACCCGGCCCGATCACGGTGGTGAGCCGGTGCCCGGCTATCAGCTCACGGACCGCCGCGACATCGGCGCCCCTCCCGACGAAGGTGGTCAGCTCGGCGCGCAGGTTGGTCTTGCCGCTCGGCTCTCTATGCCCCAACTCGCCCCGCAACAGCGCGACATGCAACGCGGACAGCTCCGGCGAGGGGTCGACGCCCAGCGTGTCGGCCAAGGCCTCCCTCGTGCGCTGGTACACCAGCAGCGCCTCGCTGACGCGACCGGCCGCGACGAGGGCGCGCATCAGCGCGGCGACGAGCCGTTCCCGCACCGGGTGCGCGGCCACCAGATCGGTCAGCTCCGTGACCATCTCCGCACCGCGCCCGAGGGTGACCTCCGCGTCGACCCGCTCCTCGGTGGCGGTCAGGCGCAACGCGTCGAGCCGTACGACCGCGGTGTCGAACGCGGCGCTGTCCTGAAGACCGACGTCCTGCAGGGCCGCACCGCGCCACAACTCGAGGGCCTCGCGCAGCGGCCGCACCCGCAGGGAGGCGTCCTCGGCGCGTGCCTGGCCCGCGCCGACGAGGCGTTCGAACCGTACGGCGTCGACGGCGTCGGGCTCCACCGTCAAACGGTAGCCATCCGTCAGCCCCTCGACCACCCCGCCCGGCAGCACCTTCCGCAGCCGGGAAACCAAGCGCTGCAAGGCGTTCGTCGCATCGGCGGGCGGGTGTTCACCCCAGATCCAGTCGATGAGCGACGACTTCGGGACCACGTGACCCGGCTTGAGCGCGAGGGCGACCAGCAGTCCGCGCAACCGAGCGCCCGGCACGTCGACCAAGAGGCCGCCGTCCGTGCGAACCTCCAATGGACCCAGCATCCCGATCTGCACCCGCTGATTTTGCCATGGGCGTTCGGCGGGCATCTCCGAGCCGCCAACGCCTCACAGACGGACGGCCGAGCACCGGATTCGAGTCCGGACGGAGGGGGCTATGCGGTTCCTTTGGGATCAACGGATCGTTGGCCGCTGTGTGTCGTTGACAGATGCCCAACGGGTCCGTATCGAGCCGTTGCTGCCGGACCGGGCGACTCGGTGGGGTGGGCCGTGGCGTGATCACTGTCGGGTGATCGACACTTCGCGGAACAGGCTGAAGCCGCTTCTACCAGTGGTGCCAGACTTCTTTCGGTACGATGTCCCACGAGGTGCCCGCGATTCCACCGGTGTTGAAGAACAGGGCCCAGGTGACGACGCCATCGCCAGCCCGTTGCGTGCCCAGCTCGATCTCGAAGCTGTCGACGAACATGTCTCCCCCAGGGCTGAACCTGATCCCCACGTCGTGCTCGATGGCGTACGCCTCCATCTCTCGCGAGAGCTCAGACGGCACACGGCCGATCAAGCGGATCCCCTCGTAGGTGACTTGCGGGCCGCGCAGCCCGTCGACGAGGACGCAGGTCAACCCCACGCCTTCGACGAAGTAGCACTTCACAGCCGGCCGCTTCCACCCGTCCGCTTCGGCCCGGTGGAACTGGACGCGCCACTGGGAACGGCCCCGGTTCCAGCGTTCGATCTCATGCTCCTCGGCAGTGAAGCCGAGTTCCGCCATGGTGGTAGCCGCATCGTGCCGGTCCATACCGAAGCACAGGGGCCCGATCGTCTGACGGGGGACGAACCCCCACTGCTCGCGGTCAGAATCCGTGAGTGCCGCCCAGTAGTCCGTGTTCATGGCCCGATGATCGTCCACACAGATCCGCTCAGCACAATCCGATCGGGAAGATCCGAAGGAAGCGCGCTAGGCCTTCCGGGCCAGCCCGGCGGCGATGAGGCGCTCCCAGACGGTGAGTTCCCGTTCGCCGTTGCGGCTCCACGGGCCTTCAGTCACGTCGGGACGCCACAGGGGTGCGGGGACGATCCCGGGGTCCAGGATCTCCAGGCCGTCCAGCAGGGATTCGATCTCCTCGTCGGTGCGCCACCGGCCGCGGCCGAAGGTCTGCTGGAGGACTCCCTCGGCCTCCGCTGTCTCCGGGTTGTTACCGGAACGGAAGTGGCTGACGAAGAAGTAGCTCCCCGAGGGCACCTGGTCGCGCCAGTAGCGGACGATTCCGGCCGGGTCCTCCTCGTCGTTGACGTGGTGGAGGATGGCGCTGAACACGACGGCGACTGGGCGATCGAAGTCGATCAGCTCCAGGGTGTGCGGGTGGGTACGGACGTCCTCGGGGTTCCGTACGTCGACCGGGACGACGCGGGTCCGGTCGTTCTCCTCCAGCAGCGCCCGACCGTGGACCAGCACTTGGGGGTCGGTGTCGACGTACACGACCCGGGACTCCGGAGCGTGGCGTTGTGCGACCTGGTGGACGTTGTCGGCGGTCGGAAGACCACTGCCCAGGTCGATGAACTGCCGTACGTCGGTGGTCGTCACGATCTCCCCGACCGCCCGGGTCAGAGCCGCGCGGTTGGCGAAGGCGATGGCCACCGAACCAGGAAGGTCGCGTTTGAACACGTCACCGATCTCCCGGTCCACGGCGTAGTTGTCCTTGCCGCCGAGCAGGTAGTCGTAGACGCGAGCGATGCTGGGCTTGGTGGAGTCGATGGAGGAGCCTTCATCCGTCATGGCGACCATCCTGCCCGCGACGCCGCCTGCTGACCATCACTTTCGGTCGGCCCACAGCCAATCGGCTCGACCTCAGTGCGGCAAACGTCCGGTCCTCGTCATACGACAGCGCCACTATCGCATCGCCAACAGCTGAGAGGGCTGTCAGTGGGCGCGGGCACACTGACGGCATGAGCGCCTCTTCGTTCACCTCAGCCGATGCGTCCGATGTCTATGCCTGGGTGGAGTCGATGGGCGGCCCATTGATCGTCATCCCCGTCTCCGCGCCGGCTGCATGGCACGGGTGCACGGAGACCGGGGCCGTCGTGGGGGACTCCACCGCTCCAGATGACTACGACCGCGCCTGCGCGGTGAACGAGTTGGCCGGCGTGATCGCCGTCGGCGACAGCGGCGCGCAGGCACTGGTACTGGCTGACGAACCGGCCACCAGCTGTTATCTGCCCGAGTATCGGACCTTCCTGCGCTGGCTCGCCGCCGGCTCCGAGACTGGGCTGAAGGCCGCAGCCGAGGCTGTCCTTGCGGACCCCACCACCGCGTGGGAGGAGTGCGGCACATGGTTGTCGGACGGCCCGGCCGTGCTCATGGACTCAGTCGAGGCGGGTGCCGAATTGAGCGTCGAGTATCCCGGTGGAGGGATGCCCTCGCAGGCCCCGGTCCCGCTGCCCGCCGGTCGTTGGAAGGTCCGTGCCGTCCACACCGAGGCGGATGAGGCGAACTGGGTCGGCTTGGTCCAGCTCCTCCCCATGGATGCGTGAACGGGTAGCGGCTCCAAACGAATGCGGTCACGTGCCCGCGCACGAGGTTGTGCAGATGGGCAATGCCGATCTGACAGGAGAGGCTTCGGCCACCACTTCGAGAAGGACCGTCATCCGCCGTGGCAGTGAGCGAGCGTGTAGCTGCCGCGGGGCATTGATCCGGACCGCACGCCGGCGTGGACACGGCGGCAGCTGATAGACGGCATACGGTGGCGCACCCGGACCGGCGCTCCCTGGCGTGATGTGCCCGAGCGGTACGGCCCGTGGGACCAGGTTTACGACCTGTTCCGGCGCTGGCAGCGTAATGGCACCTGGGCCCGGATCGTCACTCAGCTCCAGGCCCAGGCGGACGCGAAGAGGCTGATCACCTGGGACGTGGGCGTCGACTCCACTGTCTGCCGGACCCACCAGCACGCGGCCGGGGCGGCGAAAGGGGGACCTGCAAAGGAGTTGCCCAGGTCCGGGTGCAGCCAGCGCTTCAACTGGCGAGTGGGGTGCCCAACCCTCGTCTCGCGGCCATCGACCCACCTGGTAGCGCCATGTACCTCGGAGACTGTCGGTGCGTGGCGCTACGCTCCGGCAGCGACCGGCTGCTCCGTTGCAGGCGCGCAGACACGGAAGTGAGACCGATGAGACCGCTGGACTTGCTGGTCAGGGAGCATGTGGCCCCAGTGATGAGAGCAGCTGGTTTCAAGCGGTCCGGCCGCACCTTCCGTCTCGTCGCGGACAGTGGTGATCAAGCTGTTCTCGGGTTCTCACGTCATTACGTCGACCCGGACGCCGCTGTGTTCGGCGTGGGATACGGCATCGTGCCCGCTCCGTACTGGGAGTGGATCAACCGGCAGCACTGGGCCAGCGGCCAGGTGGGGGCTCCCCGCGCCTTCCAGTCGGCGGTTGTGGCCGGCGACGTGATTCCACCACCACGGGCGGCGCATCTGCCCGACTGCGAGGGGCGGCTTCGCTCGCGCTGGGCTCTGCGCGAGGACAACCGACACATCTGCGGTGAGGCACTGGCAAGTGCGTTGCGCGACGAAGCGATCCCACAGATGGTTCACCTCCTCGACCGAACCAATCTCCTGCAAGAGTGCCGCCATCGCACCATGCCGGTCGTGCGACTCGTGCCGCTGACCAGATTGGAGATCTTGCTGTGCGTCGATGACGCACCATGTCGCGAGATAGAAGCGCTGCTGGCAGACGTGCAGCCAGCAGGGCCCGGGGACGATTTCGCTGCCTGGGTGCGTCGGAGACTGGCGACACGCGGCTTGGCCAAGTAAGAGGTCGCGCGGATAGGTGCGGTTGGGGATACCGGCAACAGAACGGGCACATGTCCCGGTGATCATGGAGTTGCGACGCCGTGGACGGCTCCATCACCAAGACTCCCGGAGGCGGCGAGGTGGCCGGGCGTTCCCCGGTCGACCGCGGCAAACAGGCCTGAAACGCTCGGGCATGACGGACGGATACGGCATTCCCCTGGGCCGCGTCCTGGCCGGCGCCAACCGCCACGACTCCCCACTGCTCGCCCCGACCCTGGACCGCCTGAACGACCTGGGTCCACTGCCCGGCGACATCACCGTCCACCTGGACGCCGGCTACGACTCCGACAAGACCCGTACCCTGCTCGACGAACGCGGCCTCCACGGCCGCATCGCGCATGGGGGAGCTCCACTGGAGCCGCGCAGCCACCGTTCAGCGTGAGAAGGGGTATGCGACCACCACCACAGAATGTGCCGGGCCGCGGTGTGGACGAGCGTGATTTTGACGCCTTCTACACCGCGAGCGTCGGCCGACTCGTCGGCCAGTTGTACGCGATGACAGGTGACCTGGCTGAGTCTCAGGACGTGGTGCAGGAGGCCTTCGCCCGGGCCTGGGAACGCTGGTCCGAGTTGGACCTGAACGGTGCCCCCGAAGCGTGGGTGCGCACGGTGGCCTGGCGGCTTGCGGTCAGTCGGTGGCGGCGGGCGCGCACCGCGCTGGCCTTCGCCCGGCGGCAGGGTCCGCCCGCCGCCGTACCGCCGCCGGAACCGCACCATGTGCTGCTGGTCCAGGCACTGCGGCGGATCCCCGAGGCACAGCGGCGGGCCGTGGTGCTGCATCATCTGTGTGACCTGACGGTGGAGCAGGTGGCTGCCGAGACCGGTTGCCCCGTCGGCACGGTCAAGGCGCACCTGCACCGCGGACGGGCCGCGCTGGCACGTCTGCTGGCCGATACAGACCTCGATCTGCGGACGACCCGGCTGCCGGAGGTGAGGCATGGCTGACGGGACAGAACTGGAGCGGTGTCTGGAGCGGAACCTGGCCGGGCTCGCCGAGTCGGGCCGGCAGCAGGTGATGCCGCTTGCCGCGCACCGGGTGCGGGCCCGTGGTGAGCAGCGCATGCGCCGCCGACGGGCGGCCGTGGCGTTCGGCGGCGCGCTGCTGGCCGCCGCTCTGGTGGTGGGCGGTCTGTCGCTGTTCCGAGCCGCCCGGGTGCCGGAGCCGGCCGCGATCGTGCCAGCGCCGGCCGTTTCAGGCTTCGTGCCGCCGTCGCCCGCACAGGGCGAGGAGTATGCCAGTGAACTGGGCTACGTGTACGGCGCGGTGGCGCAGGGCGACATGGTGCGGGTCACCGTCGAGCAGCTCCGTACCGTCCGGGGGAGCGCGGTGCCCACGGGTGTGGTGCACACGCTGACCCTGCCGCGGTGGACGCTGGTGGAAGCACGGCGGCTCTCCGGCGGGTCCCCTGCGGATATGCAGCTGGAGCAGTTGGTGAGCCGGCTGGCTGCCGGGCCGCGGTGGATGTTCGCGATCGACTACGACAGCGAGGGCCGGGTGGAGTCCTTGCGGGAGACCGACTGAGGCCGCCGCCGCATTCACGGCATCGAGGTGCAACCCAGAGGCGGGCCAGGGCGTAGAGCTCATGTATCCCGACTGCATCTGATCCGATGGGACGTTGCCGTGCTCACTTCTCGCTGCCGAACCGGCGCCCTTCCTCTGACCGTTCTTGCCTTGACCGCTCTTGCCCTGACCGCATGCACCGGCAAGGGAGGCGAAGGGCAGGCGGACGCCCTTGCCCCGGCAACACCGGTGACGGCTTCAGCGTCTGCGTCCGGACAGGCCGCCGTGCCGACCCCGCCCACTGCGACGGTCCCGGCTACTACGACGACCCCGCCCACAGCGACGCACCCGGCTACTACGACGACCCCGCCCACTGCGACGACCGTGCCCGCCGCGCCCGGCGAGGGCACCACCCCGGACGGCACGACGCGCTGGGCCGGTACCAAGCAGTTCATGCAGATACGCGAGGGCTGGATCAGCGGCGGACGGACCTACCTGTCAGTGCGGACGGCCCGGAAGGTGGCCGCCACGGGCCCGCACGAGGCGTGGTTGATCATCCCCGGTGAAGGGCCCTACACCACGGTGCTCATGGCCACAGACGCCCGGGTGCTGCTGTCGGTCCCGCTGGGCGACAACTCCGCCCCCGACCCCTACTCCCAGGCCGAGTTCGTCAACCGGCTGATGGCCGAACCGAGTTCCTTCCGCTCGAGGCTGGGGTACGACCTCAGCTTCGACGGGAAGGGCCGGGTGACCAGGTTGCAGTCGCTGTACACCTCCTAAAAGGTGGCGCGGATGATGCACCCCAGCAGCGTCGTGGTGGGCCCGGGTGGTGGAGTCCATGCTGACCAGGGACAAGTCCACCTCACCCCGCTTCGCGGCTTCCGCGATCAGGCCCTCCAGCAGGGCTTGGAAAACGCCAGCGTCCCTTCACGGCCGGAAGCGGTTGTGAACAGTCGACCAGGCACCGAACTCGTGGGGCACCTCCCGCTACTGCCCGCCCGTCCGGAACCGCCAGATCACCCCCTCGAATTGCTGCCGCAGCCGTTCGGGGTACGGGTCGTATCCACCGATCGGCGGATACGGCCTGATGAACTACCACTCCCTGTCCGTCAGTTGTACTTGCGTCACGCAAGACGATCCACCCGAGCAGGTCCCTCCAGGACAGCGGGGCTGTTCAGGCGGCTGGCGTCTTTTCCGTTGCTTCAACGGCCCTCGTCTGCCCACGGTTTGGGTGACTTTGTGCCCGGCGGACGGCGAGTGGGGCCGCCAGGCCTGTCAGGACGAACAGGGCTCCGACGACATACCATCCGGGGCGGCCCCAGGTGATGCAGAGGGCGATGAGCAGTCCCGGCCCGACAGCCTCGGCCAGTCCGGCACCCAGGCCGAACACGCCCAGGTACTGGCCGGTGGCGTGTGGTGGGGCGAGGGCGAAAGACACTTCGAAGCCGGCGGCGGAGTGCCACAGTTCGCCGACCGTGTGGATCACCACTGCGATGATGAGCAGAGTAGCGGCGGCCCACGCCGGGATTCCCGCGGACAGCGAGATGATCGAGCATGAGATGAGAAAGGCGATGCCTGCACGGCGGTAGGCGTTTCCGCCGGATGTGGGGGAGTCGACGTTGCGGCTGGCTCGTACCTGGAATGCGACAACGATGACGGTGCCGGTGAGCGTGGTGCCCGAGATGAGCCAGTGCGGTGCGGTGGTGGCGCCGACCAGCCAGAGCGGGATGGCCACGGTGAGCACCTTGAACTGGATGGCCATGATGCCGTCGAGGGCGGTCAACAGCAGGTAAGGGCGATCCCGGAGGGCGATCCAGCGTAGGCCGCCGGGGGTGGGGACAGTCGCGATCGGCGGGAGGAAGACCAGGAGCGCCGCCGAGACCGCGAAGGCGACCGCGTTGCCGACGACCATGAGCTGATAGGCGTTAAGGGTGCCCGCTTGGACAACCCATCCCGCGCCCACGGCACCGAGGGAGATCCCGACGTTGGTCACCGCGCGGAGGTATGCCCGGAACTCCTGCGGCCGATCTCCTCCGTAGTGCCTGATGAGAGGGCTGCGGGCGGCTATTCCGGCTGCCTTCGCCCCGGCGGCGGCGCAGACCGCGAGGACGAACGGCCAGAAGCTGTCCACCAGTACGAAGCCTGCTGTGGCCAGCGCCTGGATCATAAGGGTGGCCGCGTAGACGCCGCGTGCTCCGTGCCTGTCCGCCAGATGACCGACCGCGACGCCCAGGGCCAGCGCGACGAGACCGGCGATGCCGAGCCCGACCCCCACCTCGTCTGCCGGAAGGTGAACCGCCCGCGTGAAGTACAGCACCCCGGCGGTCAGATAGAGGCCGCTGCCGACGGTGTAGACGAAGTTCGAGGCCGCGAGGACACGCTGCGGTCCGCTATCCGGCATCAGGCGGGGCATGACAAAGCTCCACGTCACAGGCAGGAGGTAAGGACCCGACCAGCTTGTTGCAACTTACTCGCAATAGCAAGAGGTGTGCTTTTGCTGGGTGGTTCCAGGGATCGCCGACGATGTGTCCGCGAGCCGCGCGTCCACCTGCGACATGTCCTCCAGTAGAACGGAGCGGTCGGCGCTCTCACTCTGGTGCCAACAGTCCCACCTGCGACCAGCGCTACGCGTAGGCGCGCCGCCTCAACATGCGCCGCCGCCCGTCGATGAGCAAGGCGGAACTCAAGTACAAGCTCGGGCACTGACACCGACGGGCAATCCCCGGTCTCACTCGAAGGTCCGAGCGGCTTGGCGCCAGCACGCACGTGGTCAGAGGGGCTGGAGCCTAGTGTGCAGGAGGCAGAACTCGTTGCCCTCCGGGTCGGCCAGGACGTGCCAGTTCTCGGCGCCGGTCTGGCCGACGTCGACGGGCCTGGCGCCGAGAGCGAGCAGCCGCTCCAGCTCGGCGTCCTGGTCGCGGTCGGTGGGGTTGACGTCGATGTGGAGTGGGAGCTTCCCGGTTCGAGGGTTGCTGCTGGGGCTGAGGACGAGGGTGGGCTGCGGGCCACCGAAGCCGGTGTCGGGCGGCCCGATCTCGATGCTTCCGTCGTCTTCCCGGCCGAGTTCCACGTACCCGAGGACCTCGCTCCAGAATGCGGCCAGCCGGTCGGGGTCGGCGGCGTCGATGACCAACTCACTGATGCGGCATGCCATGCCCGTCAGTGTATGTAGAGGGCGACGCGCCACGCGATCGCGTTTTCAGGCTGGACGAGTTCACCTACGACGCCGAGCGATAAGCGAGTCCTCCTCGCCCCGTGACAGGCAACTGCGCGATCAGACGGTGGCTTTGACCGCGACCTGGTGAGCAGCTTGTCGCGCAAGGATGGCCACTCATCCGCGAGCACGCTGTAGTAGGGCGAGTCACGGCGGGTGCCGTCCTGGCGCACCTTGTGGCTGCGCAGCGTCCCTTCGTACACCAGCGCCAGCCGCGTCAGGGCCTGCTGGGGCCGCACGTTGAGGTTGTCGGTGCGCAAGGCGATTCTGGCCAGCCCCAGATCGTCGAAGGCATGCCCGAACGACAGAAGCTTGGATTCGGCGTTGTAGGGGCCGCCCCAGCAAGAACGATCAAACCAGGTCGCACCAGGCAGCCGCGGCGCTCCGGCCGGGGACGCGGCGAAGGAGTTTTCGTGAGGTTGGGATGGCAGTTGTCGGCCGTCGCGGCGGTGCCCTGCATCGGTGGTCAGGCGGTTGCCGTGGTGGAGGGGAACTGGTTCCTCGGACTGGTCGCGGGAAGCCGCTGTGGCCGCGGCGTTCTGCGCTGTGGCCGGCGCGGGCATCGTCGGCTACGGGGAGGCCACCGCCGAGACGCAGTGGCTGCCGACATCCGCCAGTGAGTCACCGCACAGGCCACAGCCCATCGATAGCCGGTCGGGTCGGGAGGTTGTGAGGAGCCCCTCCTCGCGCTTATTGTCGTATTGACGATAAGTGGGGGAAGGGGCTTCTGTATGACCACGACGACGGTGTGCAAGCGTGCCGCGACCGGAGCGCTGATCGGGCTCGCCCTCGGGGACGCCCTCGGCTTCCCGACCGAGTTCAACGACGTGCCCTCGATCCTCGCCAAGTGCGGTCCCTGGCGGGAGATGGAGCTGCCGAAGCGCGCGTTCGTCTCCGACGACACACAGATGACCCTCGCCCTCGGACACGCGCTCAGGACCGCCATGGACCGCGGCATGCTCACCCCGACGCGACTGGAGCGGCCGCTGCGCGAGGAGTTCGTCGACTGGTACCAGTCGCCGGAGAACAACCGGGCCCCGGGCAGGACCTGCATGACCGCCTGCCATCGGCTGAAGGTGGACGGACGGGCCTGGCAGGAGGCCAGCCAGATCGGTTCCAAGGGCTGTGGCGCCAACATGCGCGTGGCCCCCATGGGGCTCGCGCCCGCACTCAGCGACGAACAGCGCGCCGGTGCCGCCCAGTTGCAGTCCGCGCTCACCCACGGCCACCCGACGGCCCTGGCGGCCTCGGACCTCACCGCCCGCGCAGTGCACCTGCTCGCCCAGGGCGCCGACCCCGTGGGACTCGTCGGCCGACTGCGGTCGTACGCCTACGACAACCGCACCCGCTACCACCACACCTGGCTCGGTGACCTGTGGACCCGCTCACAGGACCCGACCCCCGAGCACTTCATCGCGCGCGGCTGGGACGAGTGTCTGGAGGTCCTCGACCGGCTCCAGGAGGCCGTGCGCACCGTCTCACCGGAGACCGACCCGTGCCTGGCCACCGGTGCGGGCTGGATCGCCGAAGAGGCCTTCGCCACCGGCCTGTTGTGCTTCCTGATCTTCCCCGACGAGCCTGTCACCGCCCTGCGCCGAGCCGCCTGCTCCTCCGGCGACTCGGACTCGATCGCCTGCCTCACCGGCGCCTTCGCGGGCGCCTGGCTGGGCGCGGACGCCTGGCCCGCTCAGTGGGCCGACCGGATCGAGTACCGGGCCGAGCTGCTGGCCCTGGGAGAACTCTGGGACGCCTAGGGAGGGTCGTCAGGAAGTCGCGCAGCAAGACAGCCGGGCGAGCCGTCGCCCGATCCATGGCGGCCAGGAAGGTACGCACAGCATCGAGATCCCCACCAGTCAGGCTATTCGTACAACGAATGGTTGTGGCCTCCCCGCCGATCGGTTGTTTGATCCCGCCGTCCGCTACTCGCTTTGATGCCGATGGTCAGCGTGTGGTTGTTCAGATCGGCGAGAGGCGCTTCGGGCATGGCAGGTAGGCGGGGGCTGGGGCGGCGGTTCGGGTGGTTGTGGGCGGCGTACGCGGTCAGCTCGTACGGCACCGGGCTCGGGTTCGGTGCGTTTCCCATGATCGCGGTCCTCGTGCTGCACTCCGGTCCGACCCAGGTGGCGGCGCTGTCTGCCGCGGGGCGGGCCGTGGGAGCCGTACTGGCGGTGCCGCTCGGTCCGTGGGTGGAGTTCCGCCGTAAGCGGCCCGTCATGATCGCGATGGACCTGATCCGGTTCGCGGCTCTGATGAGCGTCCCTGCGGCGTTCGCGCTCGGTCGGCTCAGCTTCGCCCAGCTCCTCGTCGTTTCCGTCGTCGTCGGCGCGGCCAACATCGCCTTCACCGCGGCCAGCGGTGCGTATCTGAAGGCGCTCCTGCCGCCGCAGGACCTGCTCGTCGCGAACAGCCGGTTCGAGTCCACGACGTGGACGGCGACCATGGTCGGACCACCGCTCGGCGGAGCCGCGATCGGGCTGTTCGGTCCGGTGACGACCGTGATGACCGATGCGGTCAGCTACCTGCTCTCGGCGCTCGGCATCCGCGCCATCGGAGGGACGGAACCGCGCCCCGCGCGGACCGTCGCACCGCGGCTGCGAGCCGGCGATCTGCTCGAAGGATGGCGTCACATCCTTGCCCACCCCGCACTGCGCCCGCTGTTCTTCAACACGATCGCGGTCAACGGCCTGATCATGGCCTCCGAACCGCTGCTCGCCGTACTTCTCCTGGGCCGCCTCGGGTTCACACCCTGGCAGTACGGTCTGGTGTTCGCGGTCCCTTGCGTCGGTGGCCTCGTCGGCTCACGCCTGGCGCGCCGACTCGTGGCGCGGTCCGGGCAGCGCAGGGTGATGCTGACCTTCGGGGTACTGCGTGCGTGCTGGCCTGTCGGATTGACCTTCGTCCAACCCGGCGTCTCCGGGATGGTGCTCGTCATGGCCGTTCAACTCGGACTTGTGACCTGCTGCGGGGTGTTCAACCCGGTGCTGGCCACCCACCGGCTCCACCACACCGACCCGGACCGGGTCGCCCGCACCCTGGCCGCGTGGTCGGTCAGCAGCAGCGCCGCCATTGCGGTCCTGACCGCCGTGTGGGGTCTGCTTGCCGCCGTCACCAGCCCCCGCATCGCGATCGCCGCCGCCGGAGTGCTCCTCCTGACGACTCCGCTGTTGCTTCCGCACCGCGAGAACGCACCCCAGAACACAGGGAAACAGGCTACGAGCCTCACATGACAGGCCGCTGGGCCGGCCCCTGTCAGGCTCGTTGCAGCTGATCAAGGCCATGATGGACCCCGGGATGCCCGGCATCCCCGACCTGTCCACCGCCGTGGTCGACGTCCGGGACGTCGCCGACCTGCATCTACGTGCCATCACCGCGCCCGAGGCCGCCGGACAGCGGTTCATCGCCGCGGCCGGCGACCGTGCCCTTCGCCCACATCGCCGCCACGTTGCGCTCACGCCTGGGCGAGAAGGCGAGCCGGGTACCCGAGCGGCGCCTGCCCAGCCTCGTGGTGCGAGCGGGCGGCTTCGTCGTCCCGGCGCTGCGCGAGATGAGCGGCAACCTCGGCGTCGTACGCCACATCGATGCCGGCCGGGCCCGCCACCGGCTGGACTGGGCTCCGCGCTCCACCGAGGACGCCGTCACCGTCGGCGGACAGAGCCTGCTCGACCTCGGCCTGCTCACCACCCGTCGCCGACCAAGCGTCAAAAGGCTCTGGGTAACCGGAGCAGAGACGCTCAGGCGGCGACTTGGAGCCGGAAATGGAGGTCGGTGGCGTTGGCGTGGGCAGGCTTGCCGTGCGGATCGGTGACCGCGGTCACGGTCAGGCCGGCGGTCGTAGCCAGTTCCTCGAACTCATCGCGGGAATACCAGTGCAAGACCCAGGGGCGCTCCACAACGCTGCTGTCGGAGCCGTGGTGGCGTTCGTAGAGCAGAAGCGTCGTCTGCGTCCGAGCTGTCTCATCGCGTTGCTCGGCGACGACGGACACCCGAAGCTCGGCGCCGTCGGGTGCGACGGCCGTGCGCACGCGGCCGATCTGGTCGGCCGGGGTCGGTACGGGGGTGAACAGGGGCACCAGCGCGGCGCCGTCGTCCGCCAGGTGAGCGTGGATACCGCGCAGGGCGGCCAGAGCGGTGGTGTCGTCCGGGAGCAGGGTGAAGGTCGGCCCGGCGAGGAAGATCGCCCGATAGCGGCGGGGCAGGTTCAAGGCCTCCATGCGCTGGTGAAACACGGTGGCGGGGAGGCCTTGCTCATCCGCCCGGCGCCGGAGGCGCTCCAGCATGTCCGCGGAGGAGTCGACGCCCTCGACCTCCAGGCCGCGTCGGCGCAGTTCCAGTAGGGGATCGCCGTCCCCGCATCCCAACTCCAATGCGGGCACGCCGACATGCCGAATGAAGGCGGCGTACGGCTCAGGGTCCTGGGAGACGGACTTCAGCGGTCGGTAGAGCTCCGCGACGATGCCGGAGTAGAAGTCAGCTGGATCCACGCCCGCCACCCTACGCACACCCATCCCGCGGGCTCACTCGAAAATGGGGCATCCCTCGTTCAAGTCCGCGTCGGAACCGACTGCCGGAAGGTGCCCTGCGCTCGTGCCGCGGGGCATACATGGGCGACGGCGTCTTGTCAGTGGTCTGGTGCATGATCGGCAGATCAGTCCTTCTACAGGGATGGGGGCGCTATGCCGATCACAAATCAGCAAGTGGCGGGACACGCGTTTCTGAGGCAGCTGTACTCGGACCCGTACTTCCCTGATCACGTTGTTGACAAGGGCAGGCGCAGCGGGCGGCACCGGCGCCGAGCTGGCGCCGAACAGCTCGGGCCTGCGTGTCTTCAACGCCTCCGCAGCCTCGGTGATGGCCTGCTCGTCGGCGTCGGCGTTGACGACCAGGAGCAGTTCGGCGTCCTTCAGGTCAGCGCCGGTCGCGCCGAGCCCGACGAGGACAGCACGGCGTGCCGCGGCCCGCTCACGGGCCACAGCCTGCGCCTCACGCTGGACCGCGGCGGCCTCCTTGTCGGCGGCGGCCTGCTCACGCCGCTCCAGGTCGGACAGGGCCGCAGTCTGGGCGTCGCGCTGCTGCTGCACGAACGCGGTTAGGTCGTCGGCCTTGGTGAACCCCAGCTGCTCGATGAGATCGCGGACCGCGGCCCGTCCGCCCTGCTGCTTCTCGCGGGCCAACAGTCGGGTCAACGCCTCCTGGTCCAGCGTCGGCGGCGCAGCCAGGTTCGGGGCGGGCGGGAGCTGCTGGTTGGACGGGTCGGTGGGGTCCGCGCCCACGATGGGGAAGATGGGCCGGCCGTCTCGCCGGTAGCCGACGGGCGCACGGGGGTCGGGCAGCAGCCTGTCCATGCGGATCCAGTCCTTTGCAGCAGCGCCCCCGTGCCGTCGATCAGTGTAGCCACAGCCGCAGCCACCCACCCCGTGTGCTGCTCGCGGATTACGGGGTTTGCTGCACCGGGTCCCGCTCGGGGTCGGCCGCCGAGTCCCAAGAAGTCCGGTCCGGCCTTCATCAGAGGCCTCTCTCCGAGGGACACAGCTCCTATGAGTCGGAGCCGCCCTACGCCAGCCGGTGTGCCGATGCCGTCTGTCAGGAGGCAGATACGCTGTGGGCCGCTGCGGCTTCCCCACCCTCACCCGCTTTCGCGCGGGTGTTGCCCTGGCCTGCGGCGGTCGTCTCATGGCATAAGGATGAAACACAGATGTTGATAGCGGGCCGGTACCGGCTGCACGACCCGATCGGGCGGGGTGCGATGGGGGAGGTCTGGCGGGGAAGCGACGAAACTCTCGGCAGACCGGTGGCCGTCAAGCTCCTGCTCGCCCAGGAATCCGACCCCACGGCCGCCTCCCGCTTCCGCCTGGAAGCGCAGACCGCCGGCCGCCTCAACCACCCCCACGTCGTCAGCGTGCTGGACTTCGGCGAGCAGGAGGGCCGCCTGTTCCTGGTGATGGAGCTGGTCGACGGCGACAGCCTCGCCGGCCTGCTGTCCACCACCGCGCCCCTGCCCGCCGAGCGCGTCGCCCGCATCGCCGCCCAGGCCGCGGCCGGACTCGCCGCCGCCCATCAACAGAGCATCGTGCACCGCGACATCAAGCCCGCGAACCTGCTCCTGGACGCCGACGGCACCGTCAAGATCGGCGACTTCGGCATCGCCCGTTTCCTCGACGACCCGGCCGCCGCCCTCACCGCCACCGGGCAGATCATCGGCACCAGCCTCTACCTCGCCCCCGAACGTGCCCTGGGCAAGCCCGCAGTTCCCGCCTCCGACATGTACTCTCTGGGCTGCGTGCTCTACCAGCTCCTCACCGGACGCACGCCGTTCCAGGCCGACACCGCCATTGCCATGCTCCACCAGCACCTTGACGCCTCGCCCGTACCCCCCCGTGAGCTTGGCATCGTGCTCCCGCCCGCCTTCGAGAACTACCTGCTCGGCCTCCTCACCAAGCAGCTCGAGGACCGGCCCACCGCCCAGCAGATGGCCGACTGGTTCGCTACTGGCGCCTGGCAGGGCCACCCCGAGCCATTGCCCTCCCCCCTCCCGACTCCGGTCGCCTCCTTCGTCCAGGACCCTCCGCTCCCCGAACCCGGCCCAGCGACCACATACGTACTCCCATCCGCCACCGTGCCCGCGGGCGGGCGCGGCCGCCGGGACCGCCAGCAGTGGGCCGGCGAGGTCCGCCGCGTCGTCGGCCGTCGGCCCAGGCTGCTGGGTACCCTCGCCGCCGCTCTGGTCTTCCTGGCCGCGATGCTGCTCGGCGTGACCTTGTTCTCACCGGAGCGGAGCTCGGCGGACATCCCTCAGGCCGACCCGACGACCCGTACGACAAGCCCCGCGCCGGCGCCGCCACATTCCTCCCCGGAGCCGAGCACGGCCCCAGCCACCTCCCTCACGCCCGAGCCGCCTCCCTCCACCGACGAGGACCAGGACGAGGACGACTGAGCGAGCTGACGGTGCGACACCTGCGCTCTGCTCAACGAACGCGGGTCCACGGCCGCATCGCGCACAACGCCTGGGCGGCATCCTTGGCGAGTGACCTGACCTCCTAATGAGGTTGTCAAGCCGCAGAGGTGACGGGGACGGCGGGGTCGTAGCACCGTCCGTCACGGATCAGGGCCCACAGGACGTTCACGCGTCGCCGGGCCAGGGCGAGGACGGCCTGGGTGTGCCGCTTGCCCTCGGCGCGCTTGCGTTCATAGAACCGGCGAGAGGCGTCGCAGGTGCGGATGCTGATGAGCGCGGAGGTGTAGAAGACGCGCTGCAGTCCGCGGTCGTAGCGGCGGGGCCGGTGCAGATTGCCGCTGACGCGGCCGGAGTCGCGGGGCACGGGAGCGACGCCGGCGAGGCTGGCCAGCCGGTCGGGGGTGCCGAAGCGGCGAAGGTCGCCGGCGGTGGCGGCCAGGAACTCCGCGCCCAGCAGCGGCCCGATGCCGGGCATGCTGCCGATGACCTTGGCGAGGTCGTGGGCGCGGAACCGGGCCTCGATGTGCTTGTCGATCTGGGCGATCTCCTTGCTCAGCTCCAGGACCTCCTTGGCCAGGGTGCGGACCACTTGGGCGGTGATCTGTTCCCCGGGCAGGGCGTTGTGCTGACGCTCGGCCGCGTCCAGGGCGGCGACGGCCAGGGCTTCGGCGCCGCGGACCTTGCGGTTGCGCAGCCAGGTCTCCAGACGCCTGCGGCCGAGTCGGCGCAGGGCGGCCGGGGTCTGGTAGCCGCTCAGCAGGGTCAGTGGGCCGAGGTTGCCCAGCTCCAGCTCTCGTTCCAACGCGGGGAAGATGCTGGAGAGTTGGCCGCGCAGACGGTTGATCTTCCGGGTGCGGTCGGCAACGAGGTCGGCCCGCCGGTTGGTGAGGACGCGCAGCTCGACGACCTGCTCGTCCTCTGGTCGCAGGATGGTCAGGTCGCGGCGCATCCGGGCCTGGTCGGCGATGACGGTGGCGTCCTTGGCATCGGTCTTGCCGGTGCCCCGGTAGCCGGCGGAGGCCCGGTTGACCGCGAGGCCGGGTATGTAGACGAGCTGCTGGCCGTGGTTGAGCAGGGTATTGACCCACAGGGCGGCCATGCCGTCGGCGACGTCGACCGCCCAGACGACGTCCTCGTCCAGGGCCAGGACGTCGGCGAGCAGGGCCAGCAGTTCCGGCTCGTCGTTCAGCACCCGCCGGGACAGCAGTCGGTTGCCTTCGCTGTCCAGCACCACGGCGTGGTGGTGGGTCTTGCCGATGTCCGTCCCCGCCCAGATTCGGGCCATGGGTTCCTCCGGTCGTTCGATGTACACGTGCGTGCCGACAACGACCGCGCCGACGTGGTCCTACACAGCGATGCACCCGCAGGGGCCCGCAGCTCCTAATTAGTGGCCGGGTCGTCGTGAGACGCCGGGCGGCCAGGTCAGGTGAACCATCGCGGGCAACCCTATGAGAGCCATACCCGGTGTCTCTGGGCCTCTGGACCTTACGACTGGCCCGTCCAACCCGTTCAAGAAGGTAGGACCCTATGAGGGCCGGGCCCCCTTCCCTGCACAGCCCGGTGGGCGGCGGGGTGCGGTTCGGGGAATTACGGTCTTGGCCAGGTCTCCGGGAGATTGTGTCCTCCGTCCGCCACGAGCAGCGACCCCGTGACAAACGAGGCCGACTCGTGCGCCAGGAACAGCACGCAGGCTGCGATTTCCTCCGGGGTGCCGCTCCGGCCGATCGGGCCCGCCGCGGCGGCCGCCGCTTCGAATTCCAGTTGGGAACCGGTCGCTACGTAGCCGGGTGCCACGACGTTCACCGTGATTCCGTCTCGAATGACCTCAAGGGCCAGTGCCCTGGACAGTCCGACCAGGCCCGCTTTCGAGGCGGTGTAGGTGGCCTGGCCGGGCATCGCGTTGACCGTGCCGGTGGTGGAGCCGACCGAGACGATGCGTCCGTAGCCGACCGCTCCCATTACTGGCACTGCGGCTCGGCACATCAAGAAGGCGGTCGTCAGGTTGCGGGTCAGCGCCGCGTTCCAGTCGGCCAGGGACAGCGTGGCGATGTCGTCGTCGGCGTCCCAGCCCGAGGCCACGGATGTCATGCCGGCGTTGTTCACCAGTACGTCGATGCGGCCCCACCGGTCCAATGCGGCCCGTACCAGGGCGTCTGCGGCGCCGTCGACGGTCAGGTCGGCGACGACGCCGACGGCATCCGCGCCCAGTTCCGCCGCCCGCTCGTGCACCCGCTCGGAAGTGGCACCCAGTACAACCCGGGCCCCCTGCGATACAAGCGCCCTGGCAACCGCGGCACCGATTCCGTCCGGGGCACCGGCGCCCGTGACGATTGCTACCCGATCTTGGAAGCGCGTCATGAGGGGTCATGCTACAGACGGACGAGTCGACGCGTTTGCCCAGTGCACGGTGCAGTGTTCGACGGGACGGGGCCGCCACCTGCAGGAGTACTGGAGTCGACTGTCAAAACTGGGGAAGCTCGCATGCTTGCAGGCCGTTAACTCCGGGCCGGCGCGGGGTCCTGGCCCTCGGCTGGCTCGCACCGGTCAGAAAGGAAGTGGAGGAAACACCCCTGGCTGTGCTGGTGCTGCTGCTCGCCATGCTCACGGCCTGGCAGATGTCCGCCGGTGCGGACGTCGTCTCCGCTCGCGACTGGCTCCTTCTGGCCATCGGACTGCCACTCGCCTGGGTGCTGTACTCCTTCGGTGCATTCGCCTGGGGCGGCTTCACCGTCGCGCGCCTGTACTTCTGGGCCACGGGCAGGCTGCCCCGGCAGCTCATGGCGTTCTTGGAGGACGCCCACGCGTGCGGGGTGCTGCGTCAGTCGGGTGGTGTGTACCGCCTCCGGCACATCGAGCTGCGGGACCGGCTGGCGCAGGGCGCGAGTGGCGGCGCGGACACGAGCAGGCGCAGTCATGGGTGCTTCGGCGCGCCAGGCGGCGTGCCGGCCACACTGATCGGGATGGCCACCGTGCTGGCAGTGCTGACGGTCGCCTCCGGAGCGTTGATCGCGGAACCGCTGCCGGCACCGTTCCGCTCGCTGCCCGATGCCTGCGGGCTGCCTGCGCAGCAGGACCTCGACCGGCTGATGACGGATCCCGCGAAACTCGCCGACGCAAACGGCCAGGAGTGCAGCGTGGGCGAGCAGGCGCCGTTCTCCCGGAACACCCGGGTCAGTATTGTCGCCCAACTGGAGACAGGGGAGGGGGCGCGGTCTGTCCGGGTTCATCCGGTGAGGCCGAGGGCGGTCAGGGGTCTGCGGTAGTCGCGGGCGGTGTGGCGTAGGGCGGCGGCGATGTTGGTGTGGCCGTCCTGGCGGTGGACGCCTATGGCGAGGTTGCGCAGGCCGGCCATGATGCGTGGGA